>NZ_JAEKDC010000005.1:0-332918 GCF_016405645.1 Pseudomonas sp. MF5691 | reverse complement strand
TGAAGTCACTGCGCGAGAAGCGGGGTGTATGCATACGTAAGGTAGTTGTAGACAGCGAGATCAAAGAGCCAGATGACAGGTCTCTTGCTTCTGTCAAGCGTTTGCTGGAGGAAGAGTGTCACGACGAAGGAGCGATACAGATCCAGCCAACACCAAGAAGTGGCGGGGTCGGTGGTGCTACATCCTCGGGAAACCATTCCTCCAGCAACCGCTTGAGAAACTCAAAAAACTTGTCATCAGCGTCTTTGATCTCACTGTTGAGAATTTCCTTGAATTTCTCGTCACCCAGCTTCTCGCGCAGCGCATTCAACTTGTCGCGTAGATCCTGAACCGTCTGGGTCCTGGCGCCTTGCTCAGCATCGAACATCTGGCGCAGCGACGTCGTGACCGTAGACTCTGCGCTTACGGACTGGGCAGGCGATGGCACACTTGATGCTGCAGGTACAAACATTGCGCGCCCAGCACCTGGCGCAGACACCCCTGAACTCCACATTCTCAGCCCCCCTGATGGATGAGCCCGCAGGGCTCTGGACCAATCAGTGGCAAGGCAGAAGCGGCGTGTTCCTTCCTAAGGATTTCACCGCGTTACCTGACGCGTCGCGGGGGATTTTCCAACGCCCACAAAAAAGCCCCTCTTCCGAGGGGCTTCTTGTCCAGCGCTAGCGCATCACGTCATCTGAATGATGGTCTGCATGATGGTGCTCTGGGTGGAGATCGTCTTGGCGTTCGCCTGGTAGTTGCTCTGGGCCTTGATCAGGTCCACCAGCTCATTGGTCAGGTTGACGTTGGAGTTCTCCAGGGAGTTGGCCACGATCGAGCCCAGGGTCCCGGCTTCCGGTGTATCGTAGCCAGGCTGGCCCGAGGCAAAGGTTTCTTTCCAGGTGGTGCCACCGGCAGGCTGCAGGCCTTGCTCATTGTTGAAGCTGGCCAGGGAGATCTGGCCAATGGCCTTGCTCTGCTGGTTGCTGAAGGTGGCGAACAGCACACCGCTGCCGTCGATTTTCAGCCCGGTGATTTCGCCGGTGGCATAGCCATCAGTGATCGGCGGGTTACGGTAGCTGGCCGAGTTGTACTGAGTGATGTCGGACATGTTGATCGCGATACCGCCCGGGTTGGCAGCAGCCCCGTTGTCAGGGTTCCACACGCCATTTTCCATGACGCCCGGCTTCCAGTCGCTGATGGTCAGGGTGGTATTGGATACGGTGCTTGGCGGGGTAATGATCCCCGTCAAGGTGCCTGAGGTATCAAATGTCACCGTGGAGGCCACCGGAGCAACCGCACCGGTTCCCTTGAGCGGCGTACCGTCAGGGTTACGTCCGTCGATCAGGGTGTAGGAGTTCCAGGTATTGGAGCCGGTTTTCACCATGTACTGCACCATCTCATGGGCGTTGCCTTGAGTGTCATACAAGGTGGTGCCGTACTGCTCGGTAAACGAGCTCGCTACAGTCGGGTCAAACGGGTTGGTCGTCTGGTCGATTACCGGTTTGGAGGAGTTCAGGTTGCTGCTGGAGTCAACCTTGGTCGACGCTTTAGGCGGCAGGTTGGACAGGTTGATCCGCAGATCGGTCAGGCCGCTCTTGGAAATCTTGCCATCTTCATCGGCAGCATAGCCCTGCAGGCGCGAGGTGCCGGTGTTGTTGGTGATGTAGCCGTCCTTGTTCGCCTGGAACGAGCCATTACGGGTGTATTCCAGCGAACCGTCGCTGCCCTTCTGCACGAAGAAGCCGCCGCCCTGGATACCCATGTCCAGCACGCCGCCGCTGCCGTTGACTTCACCCTGGGTGAACTGCTGGGAAACGGCCGCCAGGTTCACGCCGGTGCCGATGGTTTTATTGCCGGTGCCCAGGCGGGACGCGGCATAAATGTCGCCGAATTCTGCGCGGGACGACTTGAAACCGGTGGTCGCGACGTTGGCGATGTTGTTGCCGGTCACGTCCAGTTGTTTGTTGGCCGCATAGAGGCCGCTAAGGCCGATATTAAAAGACATGTTTCTCTCCTCTTGCCGTATTTAGCCGGCTCTATGTACCGATAGTCTGAATTTGCGACAGCTTGATGCTGCCCATGCCGCCAGAAAGATTGAGCAGCATTTCGCCGCCGGTCTGGCTCAAGGTCACGCTGGTGACCGTGGCCGGCAGCGAGGTTTTCAGGGAGACCGAATCACCGGCGTCATTCTTGGTGCTGGCTGCGAAGGTGTAGGTGCCAGAATCAAGCTGCTCGCCCGCTTCGTTTTTACCGTCCCAGATAAAGTCCGACTTGCCGGCGCTCTGGGCGCCCAGCTCGATGGTCTTGACCAGCTTGCCGTCCTTGTCGGTGACCTTGACGGTGACACTGCCCACCGACGCCCCCACGGCAACCGAGCCGGTAAAGCTCTTGCTGGTATCAACCAGGGCCTTGTCGGTTTCAATAATCACCGAGCGCCCTACCAGCGAAGACGCTTGCAGCGCTTGCGACGACTTATAGTTGCCGGTGATGGTGTTCACCGAGTCGTTCAAGGTGTTGATGCCTTCCAGGCTGCTGAACTGCGCCAGTTGGGCCACGAACGCGCCGTTGTCCTGGGGCGACAGCGGGTTCTGGTTCTTCAGTTGGGTGACCAGCAGTTGCAGGAATGCATCCTTGCCCAGGGACTGGTTGCCCGAGGCCGCCTTGGCCGTATCGGCCAGATTGCCCTGGGTGGACTTGGCATCCTTGACCTTGGAGTCGAACAGACTCTGGATCGTCGAATTACTCGACACATCGTTAGTGACAGACATGCTTTAGCGCCCCTTATCACTGACCGAGGGTCAGGACCTTCTGCATCATGGCTTTGGCGGTGTTCATCATTTCCGCGTTGGTCTGGAACGAGCGACTGGCGGAAATCATGTCAGCCATTTCCTCGACCACGTTGACGTTGGGGTAATACACGTAACCCTTTTCGTTCGCGGCAGGATGATTGGGCTCGTAGCGCGCGTCGAGGTTGCTCTGGTCTTCGACCACCCCCAGCACCTGGACGCCCTGGCCAGCGGCATCCTGGCTCTGGAACAACGAATCGCTGCCGCCGTTCTGACCGGCCTGGAACATGGTGGCGAACACTGGGTGCCGGGCGCGGTAGGTCTGGTCGATGCTCGACGACACCGTTTCGGCGTTGGCAATGTTACTGGCGACCGTGTTCAGACGCGTGGTCTGGGCGCTCATGCCACTACCGGCAATATTGAAAACACTGGATAGAGACATGGCTTATTCTCCGCGCAGGGCTGACATCAGCCCTTTGAATTTGCTGTTGAGCAGGGTGAAGCTGGCCTGGAAGTTCACCGAGTTCTCGGCGTAGTTCGATTGTTCCAGCTGCGCGTCGACCGTGTTCTGGTCGATCGACGGCTGCATCGGCGTGCGATACATCAGCGACTCATCGCCACTGCTCAGGCCCTGCGCTTCGATATGACGGTTATTGGTCATGTTCAAGGCGAAGGAGCCGTTCTTGGTCTTGTCGCTCTGTGCGGCGAGCACGGCGGCAAAGTCCAGGTCCCGAGCCTTGTAGTTCGGGGTATCGGCGTTGGCGATGTTGTTAGCCAGGACTTCGGCACGCTGGGCGCGGAAGCCCAGGGCCTGTTCATGGATACCGAGCGCTTTATCGAAGCTGATGCTCATGGCGGAAACCTTTAGGGGCTGACCTGCTTTTCTGTAACAGGGTTATAGCAAGCGCCATGCCAGGTTTTTCAGAGCCCATAAATCAAGGGCTTAGGGAGATATTGCCGGTGGCAATGCCGGAAAAGCGGCAACGCTTGACCGCGAAACGTCAGGAAAGCGGCAATGGGTGTTGCCGTTTTATGCCGGGGAGATAATCGATGGCGTTGCCGCCAGCGATGGCCGGCCGGGACCTTTGGTTGACGATGAGCAACCAAAGGTCTTTTCTTGCAAGATTTCCACTGCCGGCATCACGTGCCTTGAAGGCGCCATCAAGTCAAAAGGATTACGTTTTCCTTAAATACGACGCCGTTTCCGGTCATGGTTCCCCTCTGGACCCTGCCGCCCTTGCTCCCCCAGTGGTCCTCTACTCCTCCAACCACCACCATCGAATGGGCCGTACCGGGCCCCGCAACGTCCTTCTCTATGATGCCCAACCGGCCATTCTGCAGATCGCTTACGGTCCCCTGCCGAATATGATCCTTCATGCCTAGCCGGATAAAGGCGTCCTTGGTGTGCTCACCATTGCCAAGAGAGTCCAGGGCCTTGGAAAAGTCATATTTCGAATTTTCATGGTTGGCTTCCTGTGCTTTCTTGGCACTGGTGGCATAGGCCAGGACTGCGGTCTTTTTCATCACAGGATCATTACCTTTAAAGCCGGCATGACGCTCTGCCGCCTCCATCTCCTGGCGAGTCAAATTCACCTCACTGCCGTCCTTCAACGTGATGTGGTAGCCATTCTTGGTTTCCTTCACATCCTTGAAGAGGTCGGTCTCCTTCTTGCCATAGCGCTCCATCATTGCCTTGATGGCTGAAACCGTGGCGCAGTTACCATTTCGCCCTTGAAAAAACCCTGCAAAAACATCCCCGGTATCTTTCCCGGCCTTGAGTCCGGCACGGACTGAATCGCCCCCTCCAAAAGAAGAGAAATCGTTTGTCGGTAGAGAGTCACTGGAGGCAAAAGAGTCGTAGTTAAAAGCCTGTCTCGAAACCCCACTATTGACCGGGGAAAAGCTGATGCTCGGCGCCCCGAACGCCTGAGTGCCAGGCATAGGGCTGGAACCTGCCCACCCCCTTGCCGCCCCTGCGGGGGGATCCTGCACACGCCGCGATTCAATAACCGGATCGAACGCAAAACGTGCACCTCCCGGACGATGCTCTGTCGAAATGTTTCCCATACCCTCCTCCTTCCGGTGAACGTGGCGATAAAGACTTCGCGCCCTCGTCAACACGGCTTACGTTTTGAACGAACGGAACTTGCCCACCCATCCGTGGCGAGCTGAGAAACATAAGTTCCAGAAGGGGGAACATCCCGCGCAAAAAAAGGGAGACCCTTGCGGGTCTCCCTTGTTTGCACGGCTTGCCGCGTCCTGAAGAACGGGCTCAAACCATCACTTGGTCTGGTAGATAATACCGGGGCTGCACTGCACCATCTGGTAATGATCCGGCAAGCCATTGAGCGCCTCGGAAGCACCGAGAAACAGATAGCCTCCACGCTTGAGCGTGCCATGGATGCGCAACAGGATGTCCTTCTTCACTTCAGCCGAGAAGTAGATCAAGACGTTGCGGCAAAACACGATGTCGAACTTGCCCAGGCTGGCGTAGCTGTCCAGCAGGTTGAACGAGCGGAACTCCACCCGGCTCTTGATCGGCGCCTTGACCGCCCAGCGCCCGGCCCCCTTGGGGTCGAAATAACGCTGCAGGCGCTCCGGCGACAGACCGCGGCCCAGGGCCAGGCTGTCGTATTCGCCCGTCTTGCAGTTGGTCAGCATGGTGCCGGACAAGTCAGTGGCGACAATTTGCACCCCTGCCTTCAACTGGCCCATGTTGGTCCGCTCGAACTCGTCGATGGACATCGACAGCGAATACGGTTCCTGCCCCGACGAACACGCCGCCGACCAGATGCGCAGGCGCTGGCCAGGGCTGGCCTTGATCGCCTCGGGCAATACCTTGTTCTTGAGCACCTCGAAGGGATAAGTATCGCGAAACCATAAGGTTTCGTTAGTGGTCATGGCATCGACCACCATCTCCTTGAGCCCGCTGCGCGGTTGGCCCTGGATGCGCTGCACCAGCTCGCCCAGGGACTTGATGCCCTGCTGCTCCATCAATTTGTTGAGACGGCTTGATACCAGGTATTGCTTGTTTTCACCAAGCAATATGCCACAGGCTTTTTCCAGGAATACCCGGAACTGTTCGAAATCCAAATTACCCGTAGACAATGAAACCGCCTCTTAACTCGTGTGACCGCCAGGGAGAAAGCCCCTAGCCGTGATCTGCAGATTTGATCCGGTCGACTACCCGGGATGCCAGGTCATCAGGACGGAATTTGGCCAGGAAGTCATCGGCACCGACCTTCTTGACCATCGCCTGATTGAATACACCGGACAATGAAGTATGCAGGATGATATGCAATTTTTGCATGCGTGGGTCGTTGCGTATCTCGGCCGTGAGGGTGTAGCCGTCCATTTCCGGCATCTCGATGTCGGAAATCATCATCAGGAATTCTTCTTCCGGTTTCTTGCCTTCGTCCACCAGCTTACGCAGATAATCCAGCGCCTGGCGGCCATCATTGAGCGCCACCACTTCGACACCCACGGTCTGCAGGCAACGGGACACCTGCTTGCGCGCCACCGAGGAGTCATCCACCGTCAACACCCGCAGGGACACGGCCTTTTGCTGGGTCTGCTCATCCACGACCCCCACCGAAATCTGCTCCGACGTGGGTGCCACTTCCGCGAGGATCTTCTCGACGTCGATGATTTCCACCAACTGGTTATCGACCCGCGTCACTGCCGTGAGGTAGTGATCGCGCCCGGTGCCCTTGGGTGGTGGATGGATCTCTTCCCAGTTCATGTTGACGATGCGTTCCACCGAGCGCACCAGGAAACCCTGGGTCTTGGTGTTGTACTCGGTGATGATCACAAACGGGCTCTCACGATCCTGCAAGCCGGAAGAGCCGGTGGCCATCGCTAGGTCAAGAATCGGAATCGTCGCACCCCGGATGTTGGCCACGCCACACACCACCGGGTTGGACTTGGGCATTATGGTGAGCTTGGGACATTGCAGCACCTCCCGCACTTTAAAGACGTTAATGCCATAGAGCTGCTTGCCATCGAGACGAAACAGCAATAACTCCAGGCGATTCTGCCCTACCAGCTGTGTGCGCTGGTTCACTGAATCCATTACACCCGCCATGCCCAGACTCCTACGCTACAAAACTTACGGGTACGACGCGTACCCAACACAAAACGGCACGCGCTTTGCTATTTATTGGCCATGGACATCAAAACGACAGTTTCCCGACGCCTTCGCTCGCCACAGTACCGCAGATTGCTCTGCGCCTGGACGGCGTTGTTTGCCTTGGGTACCGGCCTTGCAGCCCGTGCCGACAACGTCACCTTGCCTGATCTACTTATCGGCGTCACTCAAGGCTTTCTTGAGTTCACTGTAGAAGATTATCTGGCAACCACACAGACACCGGGCCGTTATGAAATCCAGGTCAACCAGTTGGACCCGCGTTTGCGCATGCCCATGTGTGACAAGGAATTGACAGGCTCCCTGGAAAGCCCCGCCCAGCCCATTGGCCGCGTGACCGTGCGCGTGCGCTGCGACGGCAGTTCGCCCTGGACCGTGTTCGTGCCGGCCCAGGTCCGCCTGTATCGCGACGTGGTGACCGTCACCCGCCCGCTCAAGCGCACCGGCATCATCGGTTTTGAAGACGTGGCCCTGCGCGAACGGGACATCAGCCAGATCAGACAGGGTTACCTCACCTCCGTGGACCAGGCCGTCGGGCAAAAACTGACCCGACCAATGGTCACCGACCAGGTCATCACCCTGGTTCACCTGGAACAGGCAGAAGTGGTGCGCAAGGGCGACCATGTGGTGATATCCGCCAGCAGCGGGGGGCTGAACGTGAAAATGCCGGGGGAAGCCCTGGCCAGTGGCGGGATGAGCGAGCAGATTCGCGTGAAGAACCTCAACTCCAAACGTGTGATCAAGGCTCGGGTAACAGCCCCTGGCCAAGTGGAGGTGGCGCTATAGATCACTGGCGTGGGACGCTGGCTTTTCCTACACTGTGCGCATGATCTGGCGGTGTACAGGTTTATTGTCGATCGCGCCTAAAGTTTGTCCGGGTATGGCCGAAAACATGGCAAGCGTCCAAATACCCAGAGGTTTTTTAACATGGTCATTGATTTCAGCCGATTGAACAGCGCCCAGGCAACGCCCGGCGGCACGCGTACCAACGCGGCCAAGGACAGCGTTGAAGCCAAGGCCCCGGCACTGCCTGCCAAGGCAGAACAGACCGCTTCGACCCAAAGTGGCGAATCGGTGCATTTGAGCAACGAGGCTCAACAGTTGCAGAAGATCACAGACTCGCTGCGCGATCAGCCGGTGGTCAATAAAGCCCGTGTGGCCGAATTGAAGCAGGCGATTGCCGATGGCAGCTATCAGATCGACAACGACCGTTTAGCCGGCAAAATCATCAAAGCCGAGCGCTAGGCCAAGGCCTGCGCCAGGCTTTTGGACGCTTAAACCCCAAGGCCAGCCATGCACGACGAAAATCTGCTGCAACTGATCAATGAAGACCTGGCTCCGGCGCAACAGCTGCTGGAGCTGCTTCAAGACGAATTCGTGGCCCTGTGCGGCCGCGATATGCGCGTGCTGGAAGACATCCTGGCACGCAAGCAATCGCTGATCATCCTGCTTGAACAACACGGCCAGAAACGCAGCCAGATCCTGCTCAGCCTGGGCCTGCCCGCTGATCACAGCGGCCTGGAACAGCTCGCCAGCCATTCATCGGTCGGTGACCAGTTGCTGGCTCAGAGCGCAGCGCTCAATCAGTTGTTGATCAGCTGCCAGGAGGCCAATGTGCTCAATGGCCAGTCGATCCAACTGCAGCAAGCCACCACCGCCAACCAGTTGCGCATCCTCCACGGTGGCGAACCTCCAGCACTGTATAACGCCCAGGGCTCCACCTCACGGCTGGTCAAGCCCAGCACCCTCAGCCAAGCCTGACGCCGGTTTATCGCGCGCCCTATCAAGGCGCGCCACATACTGGCAAAATGCCGGTTCTTGCGTGTAGTCGTATTTTGTCTGGAGATGGAAGAACCGTGTTCAACACCCTCAACGCGGAAGATGCTCCGCAGCCACCCAAGGTCCTCACCACCCCTCTGGAAATTGCCGGCACCCTGCGGCTGCTGCAAGAGAGCCACGACCCGCTGATCATCACCTTCCACGAACGCAACCAGCGCTTCCAGAGCTACCTGGTGGATGTCGACAAGGACAGCAAGACCCTGAGCCTGGACGAAATGATCCCGCCCGAAGGTGAGCGCTATCTGGAAAATGGCGAAGCATTTCGCATCGAAGGTTTCCACGAAGGCGTGCGCGTGGCCTGGGACAGCAATGGCAGCCTGACCATCGGCACAAAAGACGGCCACCGCATCTACAAGGGCAGCCTGCCTGAAGAAGTGGTCTACCATCAGCGCCGCAATGCCTTTCGTGCGGCATTGAAACTGGCGCAACTGGTGAATATCGAATTGGGCGGCGAGAAACTCAAGGCGCCTCTCAGCGGCAAGTTGCTGGACATCTCCGCCACCGGCTGCAAGCTGCGCTTTGAAGGTGATATCTCCGAGCGCCTGCAATTGGGCCAGGTCTACGACCGCTTTATCGCCGCCCTGCCCTTCGGCAGCATGACCACGGCGGTGGAGTTGCGTTACCTGCACTTTGAAGAAAGGATCAACACCACCTTTGCCGGTGTGCGCTTCCACAACATGAGCGGCCTGGTGCAGCGTCAGGTTGAGCGTTTTGTCTATCAACTGCAGCGCGAGGCGCGCCGGTTCGACAAAGACGACGATATGTAAGCGCCGAACCACAGGCACAAAAAAACGGGCAGTTCCTTGGGGAACTGCCCGTTTTTCGTTTCAGGGACGGGCCCGGCTCAGGTCATGGGGGTGGTCTTCCGGGTCCGGATGCTCCGGCGGCTCGGGCTCAGGTTGTGGCTCCACGTCAGGTTCGGCTTCGGGCGCAGGTTCCGGCGCGGTGGTTTGCATCTGGTCCTGCACCACTTGCTCATCCACACGCGGATCGAGGGCAGCCACCAGGGGCGAGCTGGACATGCTGTCGGGCATCGCCACGTGATGCAGCGGCGCATCGTCCACCTGATGCAGATTGGTCACCGCCTTGGGGCGGATGCGCCAGACCAGGATCAAGGCGCACAAGCTGAAGAACGCATACAGCATCTGGTTGCCGAACAGCTTCATGACCACGCCGGCCAGCAACGGCCCGACACTGGCGCCCACCCCGTAGGTCACCAGCAACATCGCCGTGAGCGAGACCCGGCGATCACCTTCGACATGGTCATTGGAAAATGCCACGGCCAGCGGATACAGGCAGAACTGCACCAGCGAGCACAGGAAGCCGGCTATAAACAGCACTTCCAACGGCACCTGAGTCATGATCGCCAGCGGCAATGCCGCCACCGCCAGGCACAGGGCGAAGCAGCGGATCAGCAGCGCACGGTCATAACGATCCGACAGCCAGCCCAACGGCCACTGCACCAGCAGGCCGGCAAAAATGCAGCTACCCATGAACAGACCGACCTGCTCGGTGCTCAACCCCTGCTGGGCCGCATACAGCGGCGCCAGACCGTAGAAGGAGCCGACGATCAGGCCGGCACCCAACACCGTACTCAGGGACTGCGGCACGCGCTTGATAAAGAAGCGTGGCTCCATGGGCGCCGGATGCAAGGGCGCCGGGTGAATACGCCGAGTCATGGCCACCGGCACCAGGCACAGGGCGAAACACAGCGCCACCAACATCAGCAGCTCAAGCCCCAATTGGGGGTGCATGACCAGAATCAGCTGGCCCAGCACCAGGCCCAGGTAGGAGGCGATCATATAACCGCTGAACACCACGCCCCGCTGCTTGGCGTCGGCCTGCTCGTTGAGCCAGCTCTCGATGACCATGTACTGGCACATCATGCCGAGGCCGACGATTATCCGCAGCACGATCCAGGCCGGCAGCCAATCCACCAGGCCATGGCCCAACACCGCCGCACCGACGATCCCGGCACACGTGGCATAGGCCCGGATATGCCCGACCCGGGCGATCAGGCGATGCCCGATCTTGCCCCCCAGCACCAGGCCAAAATAGTTGGCCGCCATCAGCGCACCGACCCACAGGCTGTCGACGTTATCCGCCGCCAGGCGCAAGGCCAGGTAAGTACTGAGCAGGCCGGAGCCGATCAGCATCATCAAGGAGGCGAAATAAAGGGCTCGAAAAGATTTCCAGATTTGGCGCATCGGCGTTCCGAGCGGCTCCTTGCAGTGGGTGTCAGGCTATTTACACGATAGCCTGAAGACGAAGCCTCGTTAAGCCCTGGCACCTAGGGCACCCGGGAATATTTTGATCCGACAAGCGGGACAACTTCGGGTTTATCGAAGCATGAAGCCTTCGATGAACTCGACACCCAACAGTTCCGTCTTCTGTGAGTTACGTGTCAGACGCACTCAGACCGGGAGCAAGGTACAAGGTCTGCACAATATATCGCGCCCGCCAGCCAGACGGCACTGGCCAAACGGCTAACGAGGCCCTGCTCCTGGAAAAAACCCGAGCGTCAGCGGCTGGCTGCGTCAACCCCTTGGCCAGTCTGGAGCCTGCCGTAAAGCGGCAAGGACTGTTTGCTATCAGCCGGATATGTTCGAAGGGTGATCGGTGGCGCTGAGTTCGACGCTATCGCGATACTCCGGCACCGAGACCGACCAGCCCAGCTCCAGGCTGATACGTCGGCGCAGCACATCCGAGGCATTGGGTTCGCCGTGCACCACATAGGTGTGTTTCGGTGGCTGCTTGAACCCGCGAAGCCATTGCATGATTTCATCGGCATCCGCATGTGCCGACAGGGACTGCATCGGCACCACCTCGGCCCTGATGGGCACCTCCTTGCCATGAATACGCACGGAAGGAGCCCCCGCGACAATTTGCGCGCCGCGGGTACCGCCCGCCTGGAAGCCGGGAACCAGCAGCGTATTGATCGGGTTGGGGGCCAACGCCTTGAGGTGGTGGATCACCCGCCCCCCGGTAGCCATGCCGCTGGCAGCGATAATCACCGCCGGCGTGCGCTGCTGGTCCAGGCGGATCGAATCTTCGGTGGTGCGCACAAACTTCACGACGTGGCACATGCCTTCGCACTCCTGCGCGGTCAAACGGTGTTCGCTGCGAAAACGCTGGTACAACGTGGTGACGTCGGTGGCCATGGGGCTATTGAGATAGATCGGCACATCGGGAATCAAGTGTTGCTGCTTGAGCCGATACAAGTGGTACATCAGCAACTGCGCCCGACCGACGGCGAAGGAAGGTACCAGGGTAATGCCATGGCGCAGCGCGGTGCGGGTGATGACGTCGGCCAATTGCTCCTCTGGCAGCTCGGCCGGGTGCTTGCGGTCACCGTAGGTCGACTCCACCAACAGGTAGTCCGCCTGCTCGATGGTCTCCGGAGCGAACATCAAGGGGTCGTCGGGTCGCCCCAAGTCTCCCGAGCACACAAGCGTAACGCCATCGGCGACCACCTCGACCGTGGCCGCGCCCAATATATGCCCGGCGCCGCGCAGCTGGAGGGTCATGCCGGTGACGATCTCAATCCTGTTATGCAGTTCGATCGGCCGTAACAGCTTCAGCGCTCGCTCGGCGTCCTGTTCGGTATACAGCGGCGCCGCCGGGCTGTGCTTGGAAAAGCCATGCCGATTGGCAAACTCAGCCTCTTCTTCCTGGAGGCGACCACTGTCTAGCAGCAGGATCTTCAGCAGGTCACAGGTCGCAGGCGTGGCATAGACCGGCCCGCGGTAGCCATTGCGCACCAGGACCGGTAGATAGCCACTGTGATCCAGGTGGGCATGGGTAAGCACAATCGCATCGAGTTCACCGATCGGAAACGGCAGCGCATCCCAATTGTGCAGCCGCAGCTGTTTATAGCCCTGGAAAAGGCCGCAGTCGATCAGGACATGATGGTCGTGGTGCTGCAGCAGGTACTTACTGCCGGTGACCGTGCCCGCAGCACCGAGAAATGTCATATGCATAGCCGTCTCCATGAATACTCAAGGGAAGTGCCATTGATCGCTCTTAATGACGCAGGTGCAGTTGATTTCAATCAACTGCCTGGGTGACGGGCCGCCAATTCCGTAAATGGCTGATCCGCCCAGGGCCGCCGCGAAATCCACCTCAGTCATCCGAAAATCAAGGATGCCAACACAAGTAGCTGATCCAGATCAGCGCCCAAAGCCCTCAACGACGTAGAAAGGAAGCACCGCGAGGTTTATCTGCGCGCGCCGGCCTTTTACATCAGATGGAGGCTCACCCATGCTCACCTTCAAAGACCACAATGATCGGGCGGCGGCAGTTTATGCCACCGTCACCGCAGAACACTGGATCGAAGCGCTCAGGGACGGTCGCCACGTACTGATACGGCCGCTCGAGGACAAGGATCGCGAGCGTGAGTATGCGTTTATCAAACGCTTGTCCCCCGAATCGAGACATATGCGCTTCCTGGCGCAGATCAACGAGCCCAGTGACAGCCTGCTCAATACGTTGATGGACACCGATAAGCAACATCGAGTGGCCTATATCGCGCTGGCGCACGAAAACGGTCATCTGATCGAGATCGGCATCAGCCGTTACGCCGCTACCGGCAAGGATGACTGTGAGTGCGCAGTAACAGTAGCCGATGAATGGGCGCACCTGGGCCTGGGCACTCTACTGATGAAACATTTGCTCAACGCCGCCAGCAAGAATGGCTACCGCCGGATGTATTCGGTGGATGCCGCGAGCAATATCCCCATGCGTAACCTGGTCAGAGCCCTGGGCTTCGAGTCATGCATTGATCCCCGTGACCCCCACCAAGTGATCCATAGCCGTCACCTGTAGAGCTACGGCCCCGCGCTGCTGCGCTCAACGCTCCAGCGCGGGGCCGTGGCCTGCTCAGGATTGCAATACCCGCCCGGGCTTGATTGCCAGCACACTGCAGGGCGCCCGCTGCAGGAGTTGTTCAGCGGTGGTCCCGAGCAACTTGTTCAACCCCTTGTGCTGAATCGTGCCCATCACAATGATGTCCGTGCGATGCTCGGCAGCGAACTCACAAATACTCAACACCGGGTTGCCCTCGATGAAGTGGCGATACTCTGGCGGTACACCATGGCGTTCAGCCATGGCGGCAAACACTTCCCGCTGAGTCGTGCCCAGCGCCTCATAAATCCCAGTGGCCAGGGGCAAGGCACCAAAGCCCATGTCCTGGACGTAGATCGCCGCCCAGTCATACACATGCATCAACTCAAGGTGGGCATCGCACTCGTTGGCCAGCTTTACCGCTGCGTTGATGATCTGGTCGTTGAACACATTGTCCTGCTCCTCATTGCGCAGCACATCGACGATGGCCAGGATATTGCGCGGCCGAGGGTTGAGCGCGTTGGTCACCAAATGCACAGGTACCGGACAATCGCGCAGTAACTGCCAGTCCAGGGGTGCGAAAAAGATCCGCTGCAAGGCTGATTCTTCCTGCGCATCCTTGATGATCAACGCCAGTGGCATCTCACTGACAAAGTGCAGGATTTCTTCGTAAGGGTGTTGCACCCACACCACTTCGCTGGTGACCTGCACCCCGTGTTGGCTGATCAACCCCGCCTGCTCCGTGAGCCACTGCCTGTGGTTTTGCAAATAACCGTCACGGGCCCGGTTCATTTGCTCAGGGGCGAACAGGCCGGCCACCGCCAAGGCCTGCAAGTAGTCAAATGCGACAATGTGCAAAGGCATTTGCATCGCCTTGGCCAACGCGCCGGCCCGCTCGAACGCGGGTGTACGGGTCAGGGTTGAGGGGGCAATTAACAGTAAACGCTGAGCCTGCGACATGGGACACCTCGGCACGTGGCCTTTTGGTTGCTGACACCTATAGAGTGAACGCACCCGACTCAGCCAACTTGATCTTCATCAGGTACCAGGTTGAATGTGTTTCAAAGAAGCAAGATCCCGGCCCACATGGCCAGCGTCAGCAAGACCTGGCCTGGGATAACGTAAGCGGCGAACCGTCGCCCGCCGCTGATCCACGCCACCAGGCATTTGCTCAGCGTGTTACTGCTGACTGCAATCAGTATAGGAATAGTGGTGGCGCTAAGTGGCAACTGACCGGACTTGGCCAATGTCGAAATTGATGCTGTCGAGGAATGGGCATCGGCGAGGCCGGACAGGGTCGCCGTGAGCATGACTCCGATTTCACCGAAGTGATTGAGCATCACCGACGACAGGAAAGTGATGCCGGTCATGGTCAATGAGACCACCAGCGCCAGCTTGAGATTGAACGCGCCGCCGACCTTGATCGGTTGCCCCACGTCATTCGCAGGCCGGGGAAACATCAAGCACAGTCCATACAGCGCTGTAGCAGCGGCGCCGCACAACAGCGGTCCCCAGATATGACGTAACAGACTGCTGTCGACCGCCCCCATGATCAGCCCGACTTGGGTGACAGTCGCCAGGTTGGAGAAGATCGCGGCGGCACTCAAGACCTTGATGTTCTCCGGCTCCCTGGCGGCGATATTCCCCATGGTGGCAATGGTCACGGTGCTGGAGGCAAATCCCGAAGCAATGGCACTGATTGCATACCCATACCGGGTGCCCAGGGTGCGCACAGCAATATGCCCCACCGCCCCCACTACCATGAGCAATACCGTGAGCGTGCAAATGGTGCGCAGGTTGATCGCGGCGTAGGCGCCGATAAAGCGGTCAGGGACCAGCGGCAGCACCACCAGCGCGGCAGTCGCCAGTACCAGGCCGTCGCGCACTTCCACATCAGTCAGTTGGTTACGGGCAAAGTAGTGCAGCTTCTGTCGATAGGTCAGCAGGCCCGCCATCACCACGGCGATGGCGATGGCCAGTTCGGGCGATGTACTGCACATCGCCCCCAGCAGCAAAACCGTGATCAATGCCACTTCACTGGTGACGCCCGGGTCATCGCTCAGGCTGCGCCAGTACGCCACGGTGACCAGCAACCCAAGGGTTATCGCCACGATCCCGACCAGCAGACCGGCGCCGACCTGCATCGCCACATAACCCAACAGCGCGGTGATCGCAAACGTGCGCAGTCCTGCACAGGCGCGGCCTTGTCCCTGCCCTTTGTGCCGCTCGCGCTCCAGCCCAATGAGCATACCGATCCCCAGTGCGGTTGCCGCGCCTGCCATGCCGAGGGTTTCATTCATGGTTTTGTCATCGATGCTGGCCTTGTCTTGCGACCCACTCGTGACTCCACGAGGTCGGCCGAACCGTTGCAACCATGTCGCTGGGCTATCGAGCTGCGTGGGCCGCTCGCCGGACAGGGGGCGGATCGACATTGATCGGCCAGGCATGCGGCGCGTCTATACGCGTCCGGAGTCGCCTGACGAATGCCTGCGCACCTTCCAGGGTTTTGAACTCCACTGCGACACCTTCCATGTGCACAACCCAGCATGCGGTTGCCTGCTCCTGCGTGATATCAATTAGCATTGACGACCTCCAGACCCCCTCTAACCCCATCTTCACGGCGTAATCGCGACCTTCATCACACCATCCTGCTGGTGAGCAAACAGCTCATAGGCCGCTTCAATGTCGTCGAGCTTGAAACGATGGGTTACCAGGGGTGACAGGTCCACACCGCCGCTGTTAACCACCGCCATCAGCCGGCGCATACGCTCTTTGCCGCCGGGGCACAGGGTCGTGACAATACTGTAGTCCCCGAGCCCGGCGGCGAAGGCATCCAGGGGTATGCGCAAGTCACTGGAATAAACGCCGAGACTGGATAACCGACCACCGGGGCGCAAGACCCGCAAAGCGGACTCGAACGTGCCTTGCGTGCCCAATGCCTCGATGGACACATCCACCCCACGCCCATCGGTCAAGGCCATGATTTGCTCGACGACATTACCGTCCTTGAAGTTGACCACATGGGTGGCCCCCAGGCGCCGCGCAACACTCATCCGCGCAGGCACGGCATCGACGCCAATGATGGTAGTCGCGCCCTTGAGACGCGCGCCGGCCACTGCACAGAGGCCGATTGGCCCGAGGGCGAACACCGCAACGGTATCGCCGATGCTGACCTCGGCGCGCTCTGCCCCGGAAAAACCGGTGGACATAATGTCCGGGCACATCAACACCTGCTCATCGCTGAGGCCGTCCGGAATCGGGCATAAATTGGCGGTGGCGTCTGGCACCAGCACGTACTCCGCCTGGCAACCGTCAATACTATTGCCGAACTTCCAGCCACCCGTGGCGCGAAAACCGTGGCGGGTGTCCGGGCCATCCTGCGAAGCACAGCCACAGAGGCAAGCGTAACTTTGCCCGCTGGGAGTGATGGCACCGGCAATGACCCGCTGCCCTTCGACAAAGCCGCGCACCTGCGAGCCCAACTGCTCAATGACCCCTACGGGCTCATGCCCCACCGTCAGCCCTTTGGCCACCGGATACTCACCGCGCAAGATGTGCACGTCGGTACCGCAGAGGGTCGTCGTGGTAATCCGGATCAAAGCATCCAGAGGCCCCACAGTGGGGATGGGTTTGTCTTCCAGGACGATCCGGTTCTTTTCAACGAAAACAGCCGCTTTCATGGTCGCCATGGTGATCCTCCGCCACTGTGGGTGCGCCAGGTTCGGCACGCCTATAAGACTGCGCCGAGGAAACACTGGAAAGATTGATAATGGTCAACAATTTCGTCGCTGACCGACCGCACGTCGGGTTGCCACCCGATTGCCCCCTGGGTTTGACAAAGATCAACCCGACCTCCCGCAGTCCGCCACACTCTAATTGCGAGGTTTCAGGTTCCAATGGCTGCGCGGCGATTGGGGCGGGCACCTGCGCATTTACCTACGGGAGAGATGTCATGTCTGATCAATCACGCTTCATGTTGGTCGTCCCACCCTTGATGGAGAACAGCCCCGCTTTTGATCGAGCCGCCGCCCTGGCCAAGGCTGCGGATGCGGCATTGCACATCGTGGCATTTGACTATCTCGAGGGGCTGGCAACGGCCGGGCTGGTCAACGAGCAAGCGCTGGAGCAAATGCGCATCGGCTATGTCGAACGCCATCGCCAATGGTTGGAAGACCAGGCCCGCCCGTTGCGCAGAATCGGGGTGCATGTCACCACTGAAGTGGTCTGGGTGAACGACCCCTTGCAGGAAATCCTCATCCACCTCAAAGAACAACCCATGGCGGTGTTGATCAAGGCGCTGGAGCATGAATCGCTGCTTTCACGCCTGATGTTTACGCCACTGGATGTCCACCTGTTGCGCGAATGCCCGGTACCCTTGCATTTCGTCAGCCATATGCACCACGCCCTGCCCCGCAAGATCATCGCTGCAGTAGACCCTTTTCATCGCGACGGGCAATACAAAGATTTCAACGACACCATTGTGCAAGAGGCCGCGAAACTAGCGAGCATCTGTCACGCAGAACTAGACGTCATTTATGCCCACGACCTTTCAGCTATCAGTGCCGATGAATTCGGTTTCGAAAATGGCGCAAGCTTCTTCTCCTCCAGCAAAGCCCGGACACTGTTTGATGCCCAGGCCGATGCCTTCCACGAACTGGCGGAGCGCAACGGTATTCCACCGGAGCGCCAGCACATGATCATGGGCAACCCCGCCAAGGTGCTTGCCAGCTACGCGAGTGCCTATGAGACCGATGTGATTGTGATGGGCCGAATAGGCCATCGGGCCATGGACCGATTAATCGGCAGCACGGTGGAACACCTGCTGTACAAGATGCCCTGCAGCGCTTGGGTGATTTCTCCGCAGGAGTTGCTTTGAAGGCAGGGTGGGATGTGGGGCTGGCGGGGCTGGGCGGGAGAGAAAAATGGGGGCCCCGCCCTAGCGCTCGGCGCTGGACGTTCGGGAAGTGGAGATAAGCCCCTAATCTTAATGGCGTCAGGCGATCGCCATGCTACTCAACGTCTGTAGCCTTAAAGTCATCACTTGGAAATGATGCTCGAACATTCCAACAAAGTTCCGACGAAGGGTCAGTTTTCAATCAGCCCGACAGTCGAGGCAGGCTGCACCAGCCAGTTAACCCAATCGAGGTGACAAAGCGCAGAACGAATCCTGAGCCGGGGAGGATGTGCTTTGAAATGCCTTGCGCATGTCTTTCACTGGCCCGGCTATAGCCCAAACCGAGGGTGAGGTGCGAGAAAAGCTCAAACCCGGCTAAATATGGTGTCCCAGGGCCGGTTCGAACGGCCAACCTTCCCCTTAGGAGGGGGATGCTCTATCCAATTGAGCTACTGGGACTAATGACAGGCGCTGGGCCAGATGGCGTTGCGACGGACGGCGTGCATGTTAACGGTCAGGGTGGGTTTTGTCATGTCGTCCGTCAGCTTTTTAGGCGTAAGCCTTTATCCCACCCAACCGGCGATAAGCCGTTGCCCACAGGCCTGCCGAGCCCATCGTGCAAAATGCATTGGCACGAAATGCCATCATTGCATATTGCAATGAGCCATACTTTTGAGATCAACTTAAGTTATTGTTTTAAAAGGATTTAAATCAAAATAATAGCTGGCATGATGACTGCACTCTTTGTACTTATAAAACTGTCCTGCACGTGAACACGGGGAAACACCCATGAACAGCACCCTTCTGCTTCTGAACGCCCTGGCCTTGGCCGTACTGGTGACATTCCACTTCCAGGCCGGCAATGACAGCGATTCAGCGCAGATCAGCCAAGCGGGCAGCCACCACGCTCAACAACGGCCTCAATTGGCCCTGATGACAGGCGATGGACAATCATCGGTGCACCTGGCACAGGGCGCACAGGCCGCGAGCTCTTCTGAACACCTGATTTTCTAAGTGAGCCCATCATGACCAAGTCAGTCTGGCTATTTCTGACCCTGGCCCTTACCACCGGTATTCTGGGTCTCAACCTTCCGTCGAATGACTGGCAAGCCCTTTGCCTGGGCGCCTGCGCCCTATTCACAGTCGCGCTGGTGATCGCCATGGTCGTCGGGCGTCGCTTCAAGTTCGACCCGATCCTGCGCTGACCCTGCCTGTGACGAGAGATTGATACCGTCTCAATCCTGCTCGCCTGACCGCCCTACCTTATGTCGCCCCGGCTCGCAAATCGGCCATTTGCCACTAGTCTTAAAATTAAGGGCAAAAGGCCACATTGCTATAGGATATGCGCCCGAAAACCCCATCGGAGCGAGAGCCTGCGGCCCGGTTCTTGCGCAGAAAAGTTTTCCAACCAGTCCGCAAATTTGAAAATGAGTACTGGCACAAAGCCTGTAGTAAGCTCAATATTTGTCACAGAATTGACGCCAAGGAACCGGCAAAACTGAGGCATGATGCGGCCTCTTTGCAATTCGGGTTGAACATTTGTCCGCAAGCCTTGTCCTAACACACATGTTGCGGCCAATTCCAAAAACCGCTCCCCTGAACTAACCGGTTAAATATATGCGCCCATTGAAACAGGCAATTTATTCCAGCCGTACGGCTGACAAGTTCGTCGTACGTCTGCCAGACGGAATGCGGGAACGCATTGCCGAGGTGGCTCGCAATCATCATCGCAGCATGAACTCTGAAATTATCGCGCGCATGGAGCAAAGCCTTATTCAGGAAGGCGCGTTGGGTGATGAGCCGAGCATGCGTATGGACAGCCCGGAGCTGTCACTGCACGAACGCGAGCTGCTACAGCGGTTTCGCCAACTGTCCCACCGCCAGCAAAATGCGCTTGTGTCGCTGATTGCTCATGACGTTGAGGCAGCCGCAGAAGCCGAATAATCGGCAACTGAAAGCTGAAGCCAGCCTTGCGCTGGCTTTTTTTTGCCCGGGATTTTTACTTTTGTGCAGGAGCCGGCGTGCCGGCTCCCAATAGGTTCAAAGCAGGAAGATCGTCGCCAGCCCCAGGAAGATGAAGAAGCCGCCACTGTCGGTCATGGCCGTGATCATCACACTGGCCCCCATCGCAGGATCGCGCCCGAGGCGCGCCAGGGTCATGGGGATCAATACCCCCATCAGTGCCGCCAGCAATAGGTTAAGGGTCATGGCCGCGGTCATGACCACGCCCAGGGACCAACTGCCATACAGCAGGTAGGCCACCACGCCGATCACGCCACCCCATACCAGACCATTGATCAGGCCCACAGCCAGCTCCTTGCGCATCAGGCGCGAGGTGTTGCCGGTGCTTACCTGATCCAGGGCCATCGCCCGCACGATCATGGTGATGGTCTGGTTACCCGAGTTACCCCCAATACCGGCGACAATCGGCATCAGTGCCGCCAACGCCACCAGCTTCTCGATAGAGCCCTCGAACAGACCAATCACCCGCGAGGCAATGAACGCAGTGACCAGGTTGACCGCCAGCCACGCCCAACGGTTGCTCAGGGAGCGCCAGACTGACGCAAAAATATCTTCCTCTTCACGCAGACCCGCCATGTTGAGGACTTCGTTTTCGCTTTCCTCACGGATCAGGTCGACCATCTCGTCGATGGTCAAACGGCCAATCAGCTTGCCGTTCTTGTCGACCACCGGGGCCGAAATCAAGTCATAACGCTCGAATGCCTGGGCGGCATCGTAGGCGTCTTCATCAGGATGAAAGCTCACCGGGTCGCTGGCCATGACCTCAGCCACTTGTTTGTCCGGGTCGTTGACCAGCAGGCGCTTGATCGGCAGCACGCCCTTGAGGATGCCGTCGTAGTCCACCACAAACAGCTTGTCGGTATGCCCTGGCAGCTCCTTGAGACGCCGCAGGTAACGCAAGACCACTTCCAGGCTGACATCCTCTCGGATGGTGACCATTTCGAAGTCCATCAATGCGCCGACCTGTTCCTCGTCATAGGACAACGCGGAGCGCACACGCTCACGCTGTTGACCGTCGAGGGTCTCCATCAGCTCATGGACAACATCACGGGGCAGTTCAGGGGCCAGGTCGGCCAGTTCGTCAGCGTCCATCTCCTTGGCGGCGGCCAGGAGCTCGTGATCGTCCATGTCGGCGATCAGGGTTTCACGAACCGAATCGGATACCTCGAGGAGGATGTCGCCATCGCGATCCGCCTTGACCAACTGCCAAAGCGTCAGACGGTCGTCCAGCGGCAGAGCTTCAAGGATGTAGGCAACGTCGGCAGAGTGCAGGTCATCGAGCTTGCGCTGCAACTCGACGAGATTCTGCCGATGGACCAGGTTCTCGACCCGGTCTTGATGAGGGCCTTCCTGGCGATGGGTCAGATCTTCGACCACACGCTGGCGCTGCAGCAGCTCAACGACTTGAGCCAGGCGATCCTGCAGGCTTTCTTGTGTTTTCTTTACTTCTACTTCGGTCATAGGCGAACTCCACTCCCAGCAGCGGGGCACGCCGGAAGGATCAATCAGTCAATTCATGATTGGTAAAACGGGGTACTGAGTAACTACTGGGTAAGTCCATGGAGGTATTCCACAAGCCCCGGCGGGGCTGACGGGCGCAATGATACACCGCCCGGCCGTTTTAAACGTTAAAAAACTGGAAAGAACAAGCGCTTGCGCAACAAAGCTGAGTGTTGGCCGCACGCATGAAACTGCGACGACGCTGACAGAAAAGAAAACACATGGCCGAGAGAAAAACATGCAGGCCGCAGACGATTCCTACACAAGCACACCCCCACGGGAAAATAAAAACCCCAGACGGCAAAAAGCCCGCACTAGGCGGGCTTTTTGTTTGTATGGTGCACTCGACAGGATTCGAACCTGTGACCGCTCGGTTCGTAGCCGAGTACTCTATCCAGCTGAGCTACGAGTGCAGATTGTGGTTTTATACCAGATCACAACTGGTTGAAGCCAAGTTATCTGCATTGCTGCAACTAACTCTTAAATGGTGCACTCGACAGGATTCGAACCTGTGACCGCTCGGTTCGTAGCCGAGTACTCTATCCAGCTGAGCTACGAGTGCATTTGTTGCCGCGCATTATAGGCCGTTCAATCTCTATGTAAAGCTATTTTTTCGTTTAGTTTCAAGCACTTAGCGAAAAAACCAGATTGCAACGTACTAAGCAAATAATGGCGGAGAACGGGGGATTCGAACCCCCGACACCCTTTTGAGGTGTACTCCCTTAGCAGGGGAGCGCCTTCGGCCACTCGGCCAGCTCTCCGCAACACGGGGCGTATATTAACCAGCTTCATCCCCGTTTGCAAACATAAAAAACGATAAAAATTAATGGCTTGGTTCGTCGTCCTTCTCTTTCTTGATCCGCAGGTAGATTTCCTCACGGTGGACGGCCACCTCTTTGGGGGCATTGACCCCAATCCGCACTTGATTGCCTTTGACGCCGAGCACGGTCACGGTGATTTCGCCATCACCAATAATCAGGCTTTCTGCGCATCGACGAGTCAGAATCAGCATACCTTTCTCCTCACGCATTTCATTTCGGGAACAACAGTCTGCAAAAAAAGGCCCTGGGCCTATGACCAAACGGCCATGGACCTGCACGCCTTAGTATTGTCGAGCACGGGCAAAAGAACAGGCTTGCGCCCTCAGCCGACAAAAAAGAAAGGCGCGGATCAACCGCGCCTTCCTGGCAACGCGTTACTCGCCCTGTCGGGCCGGCGCGTCTAGTTCGAAAGCGGTGTGCAGTGCACGCACAGCCAGTTCCAGGTACTTCTCTTCGATCACCACCGATACCTTGATCTCCGACGTGGAGATCATCTGGATATTGATGGTTTCCTTGGCCAGGGATTCGAACATGCGGCTGGCAACACCCGCATGGGAGCGCATGCCCACACCGACGATCGAGACCTTGGCGATCTTGGTGTCGCCGACCACTTCACGAGCACCGATTTCCTTGGCAGTGTTCTGCAGGATACGTTCGGCCGCATCGTACTCGTTGCGGTGCACAGTGAAGGTGAAGTCGGTGGTGTTATCGTGCGCAACGTTCTGCACGATCATGTCGACTTCAATGTTCGCGCCGCTGATAGGCCCGAGAATCTTGAACGCCACGCCCGGGGTGTCTGGCACGCCACGGATGGTCAGCTTGGCTTCATCGCGATTAAAAGCGATGCCGGAAATGATCGGCTGTTCCATGGATTCCTCTTCATCAATAGTAATGAGGGTGCCCGGACCCTCTTTAAAGCTGTGCAATACGCGCAGCGGTACGTTGTACTTGCCGGCGAACTCCACCGCCCGGATCTGCAACACCTTGGACCCGAGGCTGGCCATTTCCAGCATCTCTTCGAAGGTGATCTTGTCCAGGCGCTGGGCCACGGACACGACGCGCGGGTCGGTGGTGTAGACGCCGTCCACATCGGTATAGATCTGGCATTCGTCAGCCTTCAAGGCTGCCGCCAGCGCCACACCGGTGGTGTCGGAACCGCCACGGCCCAGGGTCGTGATATTGCCGTGCTCGTCGACGCCCTGGAAACCGGCGACAACCACCACGCGACCGGCCTTCAGGTCACCACGAATCTTCTGGTCGTCGATCTGCAGGATGCGCGCCTTGGTATGCGCGCTGTCCGTCAGGATCCGTACCTGGGTGCCCGTGTAGGACACCGCCGGCACGCCACGCTTGTTCAGCGCCATGGCCAGCAGGGCAATGGTCACCTGCTCACCGGTGGACACGATCACATCCAGCTCACGCGCCAGCGGCGCCTGATCGCCACTGATTTGCTTGGCCAGGTCGATCAGGCGATTGGTCTCGCCGCTCATGGCCGACAGCACCACCACCAGGTCGTCGCCGGCATCGCGGAATTTCTTAACCTTGTCGGCGACCTGCTCGATTCTTTCGACAGAGCCGACCGAGGTGCCTCCAAATTTCTGTACGATCAAAGCCATTTCTAAGCCGCCTCAGCCCGTAAAGGAGCGCCCAATAAACAAATCTTCCAGCAGCTAAGCGAGCCCATGACTAGACCATGGGCTCATTAACAGCGCCTTAAATACCGGCCTCGACAAACGGCACGGTCAGGGCCAGGGCCGCGTCCAGGGCTCCGGCGTCTACACCACCGCCTTGTGCCATGTCCGGACGACCACCGCCCTTCCCGCCCACTGCCGCGGCGGCTTGCTTCATCAAATCACCGGCTTTGAGTTGGCCAGTCAGGTCTTTGGTTACACCGGCAACCAGTACGACCTTTTCCTCATGGACACTGCCGAGCAGGATCACTGCGCGGCCGAGCTTGTTCTTCAACTGATCGACCAAGGCCAACAGCGCCTTGCCATCTTGACCGTCCAGACGTGCAGTCAGAACCTTCACGCCCTTGATGTCCAGGGCCGAGGCCGACAAATCGTCGCCCGCGGCGCTGGCCGCCTTGGCCTGCAACTGCTCCAGCTGTTTTTCCAGCTGGCGGTTGCGCTCCAGTACGGCAGAGAGCTTGTCGATCAGGTTGTCACGGCTGCCCTTGACCAGGGTCGCCGCTTCCTTGAGTTGTTCTTCGGCCGCATTCAGGTAGGCCAGGGCCGCAGCACCGGTCACTGCCTCGATACGCCGTACACCGGAAGCCACACCGCCTTCGCTGGTGATTTTCAGCAGGCCGATGTCGCCGGTGCGCGCGGCGTGGATACCGCCACACAGCTCCACGGAGAAGCTGCCGCCCATGCTCAGCACGCGCACTTCGTCGCCGTACTTCTCGCCAAACAGCGCCATGGCGCCTTTTTTCTTGGCGGTTTCAATATCGGTTTCTTCAGTTTCTACCGGGGTGTTCTTGCGAATCTCGGCGTTGACGATATCTTCCAGTGCCTTCAATTGCTCAGGCTTGATCGCTTCAAAATGGCTGAAGTCGAAGCGCAGGCGCTGGCTGTCGACCAACGAACCCTTCTGCTGGACGTGCTCGCCCAATACCTGGCGCAGCGCGGCGTGCAGCAAGTGGGTGGCCGAATGGTTCAAGGCGGTTGCATGCCGCACCTCAGCATCAACCTGAGTTTCTACCGGAGCGCCGACCGTCAGGTTACCCAGCACCAACACACCGTGATGCAGGAAAGCACCGCCGGTCTTGGTGGTGTCGCGCACGTCGAAACGACCGGATGTCGAACGCAAGAAACCACAGTCACCGACCTGGCCGCCGGATTCGGCGTAGAACGGCGTCTGATCAAGCACCACGACCGCCTCTTCGCCTTCGCTCAAGACATCGACCGACTTGCCATCTTTATAGATAGCCACGATCTTGGCCGAGCCGACGGTAGCGTGATAGCCGGTGAACTCGGTCGCCACGTCAACCTTGACCAGGGTGTTGTAGTCCAGGCCAAAAGAGCTCGCGGAACGAGCGCGTACACGCTGGGCTTCCATCTCACGCTCGAAACCAACCTCATCGACCGTCAATTCACGCTCGCGGGCGATGTCGGCCGTCAGGTCCATCGGGAAGCCATAGGTGTCATACAGCTTGAACACCACATCACCCGGCACCACGGTACCTTTGAGCTCAGCCAGGTCCTGTTCCAGGATCTTCAGGCCGTGCTCCAGAGTCTTGGAGAACTGCTCTTCTTCAGCCTTGAGCACGCGCTCGATGTTGGCTTGCTGCTGCTTGAGTTCCGGGAAGGCTTCGCCCATCTCGGCCACCAGCGCGGCAACGATTTTGTAGAAGAAGCTACCCGTGGCGCCCAACTTGTTACCGTGGCGGCAGGCACGACGGATGATGCGGCGCAGCACATAGCCACGGCCTTCGTTGGAAGGCAGCACGCCGTCGGCAATCAGGAAACCGCAAGAACGGATATGGTCCGACACCACTTTGAGCGAAGACTGGTTGTCGTTGGCGCAGCCAATGGCCGCGGCCGACGCGCTCAGCAGGTTCTTGAACAGGTCGATTTCGTAGTTGGAGTGAACGTGCTGCATCACCGCGCTGATCCGCTCCAGGCCCATACCGGTATCGACCGACGGCGCAGGCAGCGGATGCAACACGCCATCGGCGGTGCGGTTGAACTGCATGAACACGTTGTTCCAGATCTCGATGTAACGGTCACCGTCTTCTTCCGGCGAGCCCGGCGGGCCACCCCAGATGTCGGCGCCATGATCGTAGAAAATCTCGGTGCACGGGCCGCACGGGCCGGTATCGCCCATGGTCCAGAAGTTGTCGGAGGCGTAAGGCGCGCCCTTGTTGTCGCCGATGCGAATCATGCGTTCGACCGGCACACCGATCTGCTGGGTCCAGATGTCGTAGGCTTCGTCATCGGTGGCGTAGACGGTGACCCAGAGTTTTTCCTTCGGCAGCTTCAGCACGCCAGTGAGGAAGGTCCAGGCGAAGTTGATCGCGTCTTGCTTGAAATAATCGCCAAAGCTGAAGTTGCCGAGCATTTCGAAAAAGGTGTGGTGACGGGCGGTGTAGCCAACATTCTCCAGGTCGCTGTTCTTGCCGCCGGCGCGCACGCACTTCTGGCTGCTGGTGGCGCGGGTGTAGGCGCGCTTTTCCTGGCCCAGGAAGCAGTCCTTGAACTGGTTCATCCCCGCGTTAGTGAACAGCAGGGTAGGGTCATTGCCTGGGATCAAGGAGCTGGAGGCGACACGGGTGTGACCTTGCTCTTCGAAGAAGCGAAGGAAGGCTTCACGGATTTCTGCGCTTTTCATTAGGTTCTTCCACGGAGGCTGCGGCCAAAGGCCAGTGCTAAACGTCATCAGACGGAGCGACGGCAAAGGGCCGCATTATATCGGCCCTTTGCCCGTGGTACAGCGTGTTTATACGATAGAAACAGTCAATTAGACGGTATACACGGTCATTTCCGGGAAAACTCGACAAATGTCGCCAGCACTTGCTCGATCTGCGCCCGGCTGACGTCCAGGTGCGTGACCATGCGCAGGCGCGGCGCGGTGCTCAACTTGATCCCACGGGCCTCGGCAAACGCCTTCAGGGCCTGGGCCTGCTCGCCGATCTGCACGTAGACCATATTGGTCTGCACCGGCTCCACGCTGTAGCCGGCCTTGCGCAGCTCGTCGCCCAGCCAGTGGGCATTGGCATGGTCGTCGGCCAGGCGCGCCACCTGATGGTCCAGGGCATACAGCCCGGCCGCCGCCAGCGAGCCGGCCTGGCGCATGCCGCCGCCGACCATCTTGCGCAAACGACGGGCCTTGGCGATCAACGCACTGGAGCCACACAGCACCGAGCCAACCGGCGCGCCAAGGCCCTTGGACAGGCACACCGAAACCGAATCGAAATGCTGGGTAATCTCCCGGGCATCCACGCCCAGCTTGACGGCCGCGTTGTACAGGCGCGCGCCGTCCAGGTGCAGGGCCAGGCCGTGCTCACGGGTAAATGCGCGGGCAGCGGCCAGGTAGCTGATGGGCAAGACTTTGCCCTGCATGGTGTTTTCCAGGGCCAACAGCCGGGTGCGGGCGAAGTGGAAGTCGTCCGGCTTGATCGCTTCTGCGACCTGGGCCAGGTCCAGCGAACCGTCGGCCTGGACTTCCAGGGGCTGCGGCTGGATCGAACCCAGCACCGCCGCGCCGCCGCCTTCGTATTTGTAGGTGTGGGCCTGCTGGCCGACGATGTATTCCTCGCCCCGCTCGCAGTGGGCCATCAGCGCCAACAGGTTGCTCATGGTGCCGGTAGGCACGAACAGCGCCGCAGCGAAGCCCAGGCGCTTGGCCAGTTCGGCTTCCAGCAGGTTGACGCAGGGGTCTTCACCGTAGACATCATCGCCGCTGGGGGCGTCGGCCATGGCAGCTCGCATGCCAGGGGTGGGTTGGGTCACGGTGTCACTACGAAGATCAATAACCGACATCAAATCTGCCTCTGCGAGTGGGGAATTCCCTGTTGTAACCGATTACTGCGGGCATCACCGGCAAATATCAAGCCGGCTCCTGAATGGAGCTGCCAGCAAACCTGTCGATAGTCGATATTAACAAGCACCCTATGCAGTTTTTCGAAATGTATGGTAAAAACTCTCCGCCGCCAGGGTTCTGGCGGCAACGTTCTCAGGGCGGGGTGTAATTCCCCACCGGCGGTAATTGCGCGCAATGCGCATAGCCCGCGAGCGCTTGGCGCCTCGAACTGCTCACGCAGGACGGCGGCAAGGTCAGCAGACCCGGTGTGATCCCGGGGCCGACGGTCATAGTCCGGATGAAGAGAGAACGGGATTGGCGCCTAAGGGCCGAACGCTGATGGCATGCCTGCATGCTCCAGCCGCTCGCACCCTTAAATCCCATTCGATTCATAACGCCCTGTTTTTTTCATAAACAGGAGTCAGAACATGCAACCCACCGCAATCGACAGCAAGAGCAAAAACCACCACGGTGAGCGCGTCGCGTTTATCCAGGCTTGCTGGCACAAAGATATTGTTGATCAAAGCCGTAAAGGCTTCCTCGCCGAAATGCTCGTCCAGGGCTACCAGGAGTCGGATATCGACTTCTTTGAAGTCGGCGGCGCCTTTGAAATGCCCCTGCACGCCAAGCTGCTGGCCAAGTCCGGCCGTTACGCCGGCATCGTCGCTGCCGCCCTGGTGGTGGACGGCGGGATCTATCGCCATGAGTTCGTCGCGCAATCGGTGGTCAGCGGCCTGATGCAGGTGCAGTTGGAAACCGAAGTGCCGGTGTTCTCGGTGTCCCTCACGCCGCATCATTTCCACGCGGGCAGCGAGCACCACAACTTCTTCTTTGAGCACTTTGTGCACAAGGGCAAGGAAGCCGCGCAGACCTGCGCCGACACCCTGCACAAGATCCGCGCGATCCGTCGCAATGAGCCGCGTGCTGTAGCGGTTTAAGCGACACTGCAAAGCAAATGTGGGAGCGGGCTTGCTCGCGAAGGCGGAGTGTCAGTCAATACCTGTATGACTGATCCACCGCTTTCGCGAGCAAGCCCGCTCCCACATTCGACCGAGTCAGTCTCGGGGTTCAGGCCAGGCCAACATCTGTGGTCGGCACAATCAATATCCCCGCCCGCAAGCCATTCTTGACCTTCGGATTGGGGAAGATGATGCGCGCACCCTCCTCCTCGATCACCCAGCGGGTCTTGGCGATGTCTTCGGCCAGCAGATAGCCCTTCTCCAGCTCTGAAAAGTTCTCCACGTCCGCCGGCAAATGCAGGGTGAAGGCGTCGCTGTGCTTGATAACTTCCCGCGCCACGCTGAACAACTTCAGGCCGTCCAGGCCCTCGGTGGCCGGCTCGTTACCTTCGATGATCTGCTTGAGACGGGTTTCCAGGCGCGACACATCCACCCCCTGGTTCTGCCCAAATGGCCGGGCCTTGCCCAGCTCCAGGGTGAACGACTCGGCGCCCAGTTGCTCGTAGGTAAACGCGGTGAAGGTGATGGAGGTCTTGTTCTGCAACAGCACCGCCTCCATGCCAGCCGCACGTAAACGGGCCAGTTCGGCGCGTGAGTGCTGACGGCCTTCTTTGAAGGGGTACAGGGCGAACTGTTCGATCTTCGAGCCACGGATGGCCGTGTGCAGGTCGTAGTGCAAGCGGCTACGGCCGGGCACGCTGAAGAAGGTGCGGGCCAACTGCTCGAGCTCGGCGGCACGCATGGCTTCAGGGCCTATGCTTTGTTCGTGACGGCCGTTGAACAGCCGGTTGACGTCCTGCTCGAGATAACGCTCGCCGCGGCGTATGGCCTCGGGGTTGCCGAACAGGAACAGAATACGGGTGCGAGGCTTGATCTCCCCACGGGCAATGCCATGCAACAAGCGGTCGGCCAATTCGATCGGCGCGGTTTCGTTGCCATGGATACCGGACGACAGCAGCACATCGGCGCCGTTGTCCCGGGCTTCGGGAGGCCGCACTTCAAGGGCGCCCTCACTGAGCCAGCGCATCTGCACGCCGTCGACAGTCAGTTGAATTTTTTGCGCCGGTTCACGACCGGCGAGGGTCAGTTCAAGCAGTTTGCCGAGGGCGAGCATAGAGCAGCTTCCTTAGTGGTTGCAGCCTGGGCCGTGGACGTGATCGTCGTCATCACCTTCAACGTCGGCCGGTTCCATTTCCAGTTGCAGGCTCATCAGGTTGGTCGCCAGGGGGCGCATCAGCAGGTTGGCGTATTCGGCATCACCCTCTTCCACGTCCACGCCGATCAGCAGTTGGCCACGGCCGTCGTGCTGGATCCAGATTTCCTTGCCCTGCCACACCACGGCGAGGCGGGTGCAGGAGGTTTCCAGCTGGGTGCCGTCGGTGTCTTCAAGGATCAGCTTCAGGGTATCGGTGGTCATAAATAAGTCTCAGCCGTGGGGCTTTAATTGATCTGGAAAGGATAAACCGAGCCCAGTTTAAGGATTTGCGTCAGTTCATCCAATGCCGTGCGACATTCGAGCAGCAACTGCGGGTCAGCCAGGTCGGTTTCGCGCAGGCTGTCGCGGTAGTGCTTGCCGACCCATTGGGTCAACGTTTCATACAGCGGTGCCGTCATGATAACCCCTGGGTTGACCGCCGCCAGTTCAGCCTCCTTCAGCGCCACGCGCAAACGCAGGCAGGCCGGGCCGCCGCCGTTCTGCATGCTCTGCTTGAGGTCGAAGACTTTCACTTCGCCGATCGGCCCACCGGAACGGGTCAGGCTTTGCAGGTAGTGCCAGACGCGCTCGTTGTTGTGGCACTCTTCGGGCACGATCAACAGCATCGAACCGTCGGCGCGGCTCAGCAACTGGCTGTTGAACAGGTAAGAGCGCACGGCGTCTTCGACGCTGACCAGGGCGCGGGGCACGCAGATCGCCTGGAAGTTGCCGCCAACCTTGCCCAGCTTGGCCTGCAGCTCAGCCAGCATTTGCTCGGTATTGAGGAACGCATCCTCGTGATAGAACAACACTTCGCCGTTGCCCACCGCGATCACATCATTGTGGAACACACCGGCATCAATCACGGCCGGGTTCTGCTGGCCGTAGACCACACCGTCATCCTGCAGGCCATGCAAGCGCGCAACCGCCTGGGACGCTTCGAGGGTCTGGCGCGCCGGGTACTTTTGCGGCGCCGGGTAACGGGTGTCGAACGCACTGCGCCCAAACACAAAAAACTCCACGCCCGCCTCGCCATATTCGCGGCAGAAACGCGTGTGGTTAGCCGCGCCTTCGTCACCGAACTGCGCCACGGCCGGCAACGCGGCGTGGTGGGCGAAGTGCTTCTGGTCAGCAAACATGGCCCCCAGCACGCGGCTGGTGGTCGGGTGTTCGATGCTGCGGTGGTATTTGCAGTTGAGGTTGGCGGCGGTGAAATGCACGCGGCCGTCGGCCGTGTCGGCACTCGGGCTGACCGTGGCGGCGTTGGCCACCCACATGCTCGATGCGGAACAACTGGCCACCAGTAACGGCATGGCTTGCTTGGCCGCCTGCTGGATCACCTGGGCGTCGCTACCGGCAAAGCCAAGGCGGCGCAATGCGCCCACATCCGGGCGTTCCTGGGGCGCGAGCACGCCTTGCACAAAGCCCATGTCCATCAGGGCTTTCATTTTCGCCAGGCCCTGCAACGCCGCTTCCTTGGGGTTGGAAGATTGCTGGCTGTTGCTCTGGGACGCGACGTTGCCGTAGGACAAACCGCCGTAGTTATGGGTCGGCCCCACGAGACCGTCAAAATTGACTTCACAGGATTTCATCGGCGAGGCTCCACGAACATCTGTTTTTATAGGCATCAAAGGTCTTCAACACACCACAAATCTGTCTCTGCAAACCCGATCAACTGTAGGAGCTGGCTCCCACACAAGCCAGCTGCCACATTTAGATCAGCGTCACACCCGGAGTCAGCGCGGCCGGCAAGACCAGGCTCGGGGTTTCCAGGGACGCCACCGGGTACGCGCAATAATCCGCCGCGTAATACGCACTGGCGCGATGATTGCCCGATGCCCCTACCCCGCCAAAGGGCGCGGTGCTGGCGGCGCCGGTCAGTTGCTTGTTCCAGTTGACGATACCGGCCCGGCTCTCCAGCCAGAACTGCTGGTAACGCGCCTCGGAGTCCGACAACAGACCAGCGGCAAGGCCGTACTGGGTGTTGTTGGCTTCACTGATCGCCGCTTCGAAATCCGCGTAACGAATCACTTGCAGCAACGGGCCGAACAGCTCTTCGTCCTCGCGCTCGGTCACGGCCGTGACGTCGATGATGCCTGGCGTCAGCAAGGCTGCCTGCGCCTGGGGCTGAGTCATTTCCAGCAGCGCCACGGCGCCGTTGGCCAGCATCAACTCCTGGGCCTCCATCAAGGCCTTGGCCGCCGCCAGGGAGATCACCGAGCCCATGAACGGCGGCGGTTGCTGGTCGTAGGCACCGACGGCAATGGTCGCGCTGACCGCCACCAGGCGCGCCAGCAGTGCATCACCCCAGGCGCCTTCCGGCACCAGCAGGCGCCGGGCGCAGGTGCAGCGCTGGCCGGCGGAAATAAAGGCCGACTGGATGATGGTATAGACCGCAGCGTCCACATCGGCCACCTGGTCCACCACCAGCGGGTTGTTGCCACCCATTTCCAGCGCGAGGATCTTGTCCGGGCGCCCGGCGAATTGCTGGTGCAGGTGGTTGCCGGTGCGGCTGGAGCCAGTGAAGAACAGCCCGTCGATACCTGGATTTGAGGCCAGGGCAATCCCGGTCTCGCGCGCGCCTTGCAGCAGGTTCAACACGCCCGCTGGCAGGCCGGCTTCGACCCAGCACTGTACCGTCAGCTCGGCCACTTTAGGGGTCAGCTCGCTCGGTTTGAACAACACGGTATTACCCGCGAGCAAGGCCGGGACGATATGCCCATTGGGCAAGTGGCCTGGGAAGTTGTAAGGGCCAAACACGGCGACCACACCGTGAGGCTTGTGGCGCAATACAGCGGTGGCGTCGCCCAGGGGGCCGCTCTTCTCGCCGGTACGTTCGCGGTAGCTTTGCACCGAGATCGCGATTTTATTGGCCATGCTGGTGACTTCGGTGGCCGATTCCCACAGAGGCTTGCCGGTTTCCTCGCCAATGCAGCGGGCGATTTCATCGGCACGGCTTTTCAGGGTGGCGGCAAAGGTTTCCAGCACACTGATGCGCTCTTGCAGCGGGCGCTTGGCCCAGGCCGGGAACGCTTGGCGTGCGGCCTGCACCGCGGATTCGACCTGCTCGACGCTGGCGCCATTGCCGGCCCAGACCACTTGCTGGGTCACCGGGTTCAGCGACTCAAAGCGTTCACCCTGGCCAGCCAGCCAGCTCCCTGCGATATACAACGCATTCATTATTTCGACTCCCGGGCAGCAGACAACGGTACCGCACGCACTTGATCACCGGCCACCAGTTGCAGGCGCTTGGCGGTCAGCGGATCGACCACCAGCGTGCCGGCAGCCAGGCGCGCCGGTGCGGCGGTGATGCGGCACTCTTCACGTTTACGGTTATGCATCAGGAACGGCGTGGCGTCGTCCCCCGGCGTGCCAATGGCCAGTACCAGCGCCTGGCTGTCGCGCACCGCGCGGATCTTGCTGGTCTCACACTCCACCGCCGGACCTGCGTCGAAGATATCGACGTAACCCTGGTAGCTGAAGCCTTCGCTCTTGAGCATGCTCAAGGCCGGCTCGGTGTCGGGATGGACCTTGCCGATCACGTTGCGGGCGTCCTCGGACAAAAAGCAGGTGTACAGCGGGAACTTGGGCATCAGTTCGGCGATAAACGCCTTGTTGCCCACGCCGGTGAGGTAGTCGGCCTGGCTGAACTCCATCTTGAAGAAGTGCCGGCCCAGGCTTTCCCAGAACGGCGAACGCCCGGCGTCATTGGACACCCCGCGCATCTCGGCGATGATCTTGTTACCAAACAGCTGCGGGAACTCGGCGATAAACAGCATCCGCGCCTTGGCCAGCATGCGACCGTTGAGGCCGTTGCGGTAATCGGCATGCAGGAACAGCGAGCACAGCTCGGAGTTGCCCGTCAGGTCGTTGGCCAAGAACAGCGTAGGAATCTCGCGGTAGATATTCAGCTCCTGAGAGGCGCTGACAGTCAGGCCGACCCGGAAGTTGTACCACGGCTCGCGCAGGCCAACGGCGCCGGCAATCGCGGAAATCCCCACCACGCGGCCTTCGTCGTTTTCCAGCACAAACAGGTAGTCGGCATCCCCGCGCCCGGCTTCGCCGCGAAAGGTTTTTTCAGCCCAGCCCACCCGGTGGGTCAGGCGCTCTTCGTTGGCCGGCAAGGTGGTGAGACCGGTGCCAGTGCTGCGCGCCAATTCAATCAGGGCCGGTAAATCGCTGCTGCGTACGGGACGAACGATCATGCTATCTCCTCAAACGGGCCGCTGGCTGCAGCCACCCGCGAAACTCTGCTTTTAAACCGCGACCAGACGCACGCTGGCGCCTTCGCCGACGCCCAGGGCTTCGGCCGCTTCCAAGTCCAAGGTCACGGGCTTGCCCGGCGCGTAGTCCAGTTCGAGCATGACCGCGCGGTAATCCTGCAACTGCGCGTTGCTCACCAGGTACTGGCGGCCGACGCCCTTGACCATCTCGCCGATCTTCACCGGCACCACGCGGCTCTGGGCGATCGAACGAATGCCCGAGACCCGTGCATGCAGGGTCGGGCCACCGTCGAAGATGTCGATGTAATGGTCGGTTTCAAAGCCTTCGCGCATCAGGATGTCGAAGGTGATCTGCGCACGCGGGTGTACCTGGCCCATGGCTTCCTGGGCTTCGTCGGGCAACAGCGGCACGTAGATTGGGTAGTGCGGCATCAGTTCGGCAAGGAAGGTGCGGCTCTTCAACCCGCACAGGCGCTCGGCGGCAGCATAGTTGAGGTCGAAGAAGTTGCGGCCGATGGCGTCCCAGAACGGCGAGTCACCGTTCTCATCGCTGTAGCCGACAATCTCGGTCACCACCGAATCGGCAAACCGCTCCGGGTGGCTGGCGACAAACAACAGGCGGCCACGGGAGTTGAGTTCCGACCAGGCCGACCCCACCAGCTCCGGCACCACATAGAAGCTGGTCAGCAAGCTGTTGCCGGTCAGGTCGTGGCACTGGGACAGGACGTGAATCTTGTTGTGGATCTTCAGTTCACGGGAGGCGTGGACGAAGGTCTCGTTGCGAAAGCTGTAGAACGGCTCGGAATAACCGGCCGAGGCGACGATGGCCGAACAGCCCACCAGCTTGCCGGCAACGGTGTCTTCGAGAACAAAGAAATAGCTTTCTTCGCCGTTGAAACTCACTTCGGCGGCGAAGGACGCTTCGCTGGCGGCGATTTTGTCGCTCAGGCGTTCAACGTCATCCGGCAGGGAGGTGACACCAATCGGGCTGTCCGCAGCCAGACGCTGTACCTCGCCCAGATCAGCCATTTGCGCGGGGCGCATCACCAGCATGGTGTCACTCCTTAACTCGAAAACTTCATAAAAAAATGCCGGACACCAAACCTGGAATCACCCAGGTTCCAATGTGGCAGCGGGCTTGCCCGCGATTGCGGTGGGCCAGTCACAACAACGTCGACTGACAGATCGCTATCGCGGGCAAGCCCGCTCCCACATTTGATCCGGTTCGTTAGATAAATGTGTATCTATCAGGCTTGCGTCAGTGTTTTTACAGCACGCTCAAAACGATCCAGCCCTTCAGTGATATCCGCATCTTCCACCACCAGGCTCGGCGCAAAGCGCACCACGTCCGGGCCGGCTTGCAGGATCATCAGGTTCTCTTTCTCGGCCGCGTTGAACACGTCCTTGGCCTTGCCTTTGAAGGCGTCGCTCAATACGCAACCGAGCAGCAGGCCCATGCCACGCACCTGGGTGAAGATCCCGTATTGCTGGCCGATCTGCTCCAGGCGGGCCTTGAACAGGTCGTGCTTGGCATTCACGCCGGCCAGCACCTCAGGGGTGTTGATCACGTCAATCACCGCTTCCGCCACCGCGCATGCCAGCGGGTTGCCGCCGTAGGTGGTGCCGTGGGTGCCGACCACCAGGTGCTTGGCCAGGTCTTCACGGGTCAGCATCGCGGCAATCGGGAAACCACCGCCCAGGCTCTTGGCGCTGGTAAGGATGTCAGGCACAACGCCGTAGTGCTGGTAGGCAAACAGATGGCCGCTGCGGCCCATACCGGTCTGCACTTCGTCGAACACCAGCAGTGCATTGTTGGCGTCACACAGGTCGCGGGCACCTTGCAGGTAGGCCAGCTCGGCCGGCAGCACGCCGCCTTCACCCTGGATCGGCTCCAGCACCACGGCGCAGGTCTTGTCCGACACCGCGGCTTTCAGCGCGTCCAGGTCGTTATAAGGAACGTGGGTGATGCCGGTGATTTTAGGACCGAAGCCATCGGAGTACTTCGACTGGCCACCGACGTTGACGGTAAACAGGGTACGGCCGTGGAAGCTGTTCAGTGCGGCGATGATCTCGTATTTCTCGCTGCCGAAACGGTCGAACGCCACGCGACGGGCCAGCTTGAAGGCGGCCTCGTTGGCTTCGGCGCCGGAGTTGCAGAAGAACACGCGCTCGGCAAAGGTGGCGTCGATCAGCTTATGGGCCAGGCGCAGGGCCGGCTCATTGGTGAACACGTTGGAGACGTGCCACAGCTTGTTGGCCTGTTCAGTCAGTGCACCGACCAGCGCCGGGTGGGCATGGCCCAGTACGTTCACTGCGATGCCGCCGGCAAAGTCGATCAGCTCGCGACCCGACTGGTCCCACACACGGGAACCTTCGCCACGCACAGGGATAAAGGCGGCAGGGGCATAGTTGGGCACCATGACCTGGTCGAAATCGGCACGTTGCACCGGGGCTTGCTCAACGGACATCGGAGTCTCCTGAAGAGGAACGCCTGCCTGAAACTGGCGGGCGATGCAGGGATTGTAAGGACAGTTTTCAGCGCGGCCTTGCCGCCAAGCGACAACTTCTTATAGCGCCAACCCCCGTTTTACGCGGGTTTACGCCAATGCGACAAATAGCTTCGCAATGGCGCAGTTTAAACAGAAGACAGGCGGTTGCGGCAGTGCCGTGGGAATTTTGCTCAGTTGCATGCGCCGGACAAGACGCTGCTCAGCCGCGCTCGGACGGCACCGACGACAACTCGAACGGGCTGCTGCTGCGACGCTGGTTGCGGTCTTCACGCGGGGTGGCGCCGAAGAAGTTGCGGTAGGCGCTGGAGAAGTGCGGCCCCGAGGAGAAGCCGCAGGACAGGCCGATCTGGATGATCGACTTGCTGGTTTGCATCAACATCTGGCGCGCCTTGTTCAGGCGCAGTTCCAGGTAGTACTGGCTGGGAACGCGGTTGAGGTATTGCTTGAAGATCCGTTCCAGTTGTCGTCGCGACACGCACACATGCTGGGCGATTTCGTCGGTGGTCAGCGGTTCTTCGATATTGGCCTCCATCAGCAACACCGCCTGGGTCAGCTTCGGATGGCTGGAGCCCAGGCGGTTTTGCAGAGGGATGCGCTGGCGCTCGCCGCCTTCACGGATGCGCTCCACCACCAGTTCTTCGGAGACCGCGCCCGCCAGTTCGGCGCCGTGGTCACGGGCCAGCACTGCCAGCATCAGGTCGAGGACCGACATGCCGCCACAAGCGCTCAGGCGATCGCGGTCCCAATCGAACAAATGGCTGGTGGCAATGACCTTGGGAAAACGCTCGGCAAAGTCGTCCTGCCAGCGCCAGTGCACGGCAGCACGATAGCCATCGAGCAACCCCAGTTGCGCCAGGGGATACACCCCTGCCGACAAGCCACCGATCACGCAGCCGGCGCGTACCAGCTGCTTGAGCGCAGAGCCCAGTTGCGAGGCGATCACCGTCGGCGGCTCATCGGCCAGCAGGAACAGCTTCTGGAAACCTTCCAGCTTGCCGGCCCAGGGTTCGCCGGGCAATTTCCACTCACCCTCGACCGGCGGCTCGGCCTGCAGGAATGACACCTCGTAGACCACATCCGGATGCACCCGCTGGGCAACGCGCAAGGCCTCCTCAGCCAGCGCAAGCGTCAGGGCTTTAGTGCTGGGCCAAATCAGGAAACCGATGCGATGGGCTGTCATGGAATGCTATCCGAAACGAAAAACGGGAGTAGAGGCATGGGCCAATGCTAGCCCGTAAGTAAACACAAAACTCAACACAAACAGAGATCTGATGTAGGGGCTGGCTTGCCTGCGACAGCGGCGGGCCAGTCACCTCGCCATCGCAGGCAAGCCCGCCCCCACAGGGAATCGAGGCCAACCTCAAGGCTGCGAAGCATGCACTATTTCAGTGCATAAACGCAGCCCTGTTTACTTCAAGCTACCGGACAAGAACTGCTGCAACCGCTCGGACTGCGGGTTGACCAGCACTTCACGCGGGTTGCCGCGCTCTTCGACAATGCCTTTGTGCAGGAACACCAACTGGTTCGACACTTCACGGGCAAAGCCCATTTCGTGAGTCACCACCACCATGGTCCGGCCTTCCAGGGCCAGGTCCTGCATGACTTTCAAGACTTCGCCGACCAGCTCCGGGTCGAGGGCCGACGTCGGCTCGTCAAACAGCATCACCTCAGGCTCCATCGCCAGCGCCCGGGCAATTGCCACGCGCTGCTGCTCGCCACCGGACATATGGCCGGGGAAGGCGTCCTTGCGGTGGGCCACACCCACTTTGGCCAGGTAGTGCTCGGCCTTTTCGCGGGCGTCTTTTTTCGACATGCCCAGCACGTGTACCGGGGCTTCCATGACGTTTTCCAGGGCGGTCATGTGCGACCACAGGTTGAAATGCTGGAACACCATGGACAGGCGCGAACGCATGCGCTGCAACTGCTTGGGGTCGGCGGCCTTCATCGCGCCGTCCTTGTTGGCCACCAGCTTCAGCTCTTCGTTATTGAGCAGGATCTTGCCGGCGTGAGGCTGCTCCAGCAGGTTGATGCAGCGCAAAAAGGTACTTTTGCCCGAGCCACTGGACCCGATGATGCTGATCACATCACCGGCCGCGGCGGCCAGGGACACGCCTTTGAGCACTTCATGACTGCCATAGCGTTTATGCAGGTCTTGGACTTCAAGTTTGTACATGCGGTCGGTTCTCACAAAAACAGTTGGTCAGTCGTTGAGCAAGCGCCCGTGACGCAGCGCTTCGCGCCCCGCCACCTTGGCCAGCCAGAAACCCGCTTGGGCATAACGTAGCCGTTCAACGGCAAACAACACCCCCGACGTACCGGCACAGACAATGCTGACGCGGTCGGCCAAAGGATCAATCACTTCAAAAATCGGTTCGCCGGTTTCCACCCAGTCACCGGCTTTACGCAGGTAACTGATCACCCCGGCGTGGGGTGCGAACAGCAATTCGGTACCTTCAAAGGGCACCCCTTCACACGGCTCATGTTGCGGCGCCGGCCACTCACCCTTGATCAGGCCCTGCTCGGCGAGGAACGCGAGGATGCCTTCGGCGTGAAAAATCGCCTCATCCCGACCGGTGTCGGCCTGACCGCCCAGCTCCAGGGTGGTTGCCAGGCAGGCCAGAGGGATCTGCGCCTCGGGGAACGCCCGCGACAAACGCAGCCACGGTAACGAGCAGGCTTCATCAAACGAGCTGCCGCCGGAGTCTTCCGCCAACAGACCGACCTTCACATTCAAATGCGCCGACAACGAACGCCACTGCGGCCAGTGCTGGGGCAGCGCGTACATATGCAGCGCAGCTTCGGCATCACAGTGCAGGTCGAGGACCACATCGGCGGTGCAGGCATGGCTCAGCAAGACCCGCTGCATGCCTTGCAACTGGCTGCTCGGCTCGGGCAATGCATTGAGCGCATCGCTCATCGCCTGGCGGATCATGCGCACGTTGGCGTGAGGATCGTCGCCCAGCCGGCCTTCCAGCAGGGCCGCCACCGGCGCGCTCAACTCGACGAAATCACGGTTGAAGTTCTTGCCGCTGCCAATCTCGAAACGCCCCTGGTGGCTACCTTGCAGCAACTGGCCCAGGCCCATCGGGTTGGCCACCGGCACCAGTTCGATCACCCCATTGAGCGCGCCCTGCTGCTCCAGCTCAAGCAGGCGCTTTTTCAGCTCCCAGGCCGCGCGCATCCCCGGCAACTCATCGGCGTGCAGGCTGGCCTGCAGATACGCCTTGCGCTCGCCGTGGCCGAAGCGGAACACCGTCAGTTGGCGCTCGCAGCCCAAGTGCCCCCAGGGCAATACGTGGTCGATGCGTTCCATATCAGTGCTTCCGTGGAGCCAGGTAGCTCAACCAGCGACGCTCGGCCAGCTTGAACAGACGCACCAGGATGAACGTCAGGCACAGGTAGAACAGGCCCGCGGTGATATAGGCTTCGAACGGCAGGTAGTACTGGGCGTTCACCGTGCGCGCGGCACCGGTGATGTCGATCAGGGTAACGATGGAGGCCAGGCTGGTGGTCTGCAACATCATGATCACTTCATTGCTGTACTGCGGCAGTGCCCGGCGCAGGGCCGAGGGCAGCAGGATGCGGCGGTACAGCTTGTAGCGCGACATGCCCATGGCCTTGGCGGCTTCGATCTCGCCATGGGGCGTGGCCTTGAGGCTGCCGGCGATGATTTCTGCGGTGTAGGCACTGGTATTGATGGCAAAGGCCAGGCAGGCGCAGAAGGTTGCGCTGGACAGCCACGGCCAGAGGAAGCTCTCGCGTACCGCTTCGAACTGGGCCAGGCCGTAGTAGATCAGGAACAGCTGCACCAGCATCGGTGTGCCGCGGATCACATAGGTGTAGAGCCAGGCCGAGCCATTGACCAGCGGCTGCTTGGACACCCGCATCAGGCCCAGGGGTACGGCGGCGAGCAGGCCGAAGAACAGCGAGATCAGCAGCAGTTTGAGGGTGGTCAGCAAGCCGCCAAGGTACAGCGGCATGGCCTCCCAGATGACGTTGTAGTCGAAGATCATAGATCAGCCGCCTTTACGCCTACCGAGTAGCGCTTCTCAAGGTAACGCAGGGCCAGCAACGAGACGCTGGTGATCACCAGGTACATCGCCGCCACCGCGAGGAAGAAGGTAAAAGGTTCGCGGGTGGCATCCGCCGCCTGCTTGGCCTTGAACATCATGTCTTGCAGGCCCACCACCGAAATCAGTGCAGTGGCCTTGGTCAATACCAGCCAGTTGTTGGTAAAGCCGGGGATTGCCAGCCGGATCATCTGCGGCACCATCACCCGGAAAAACACCTGGAACGGGCTCATGCCATAGGCCATGCCCGCCTCGGCCTGCCCCTTGGGGATGGCCATGAAGGCACCACGGAAGGTTTCCGAGAGGTAGGCGCCAAAGATGAAACCCAGGGTGCCGATACCGGCGGCCAAGGGGTTCAAGTCAATATAGTCGTCGTAGCCCAGTAGCGGCGCGACGCGGTTGAGCAGGTCCTGACCACCGTAGAAAATCAGCAGGATCAGCACCAGGTCGGGGATCCCGCGGATCACCGTGGAATACAGGTCGCCCAGCCACGCCAGCCAGCGGACCGGCGACAGGCGTAGTGCAACCCCAATCAGACCCAGAACAATGGCCAAGGCCATGGACGACAAGGCGAGCTGAAGCGTCAACCATGCGCCATCGAGGATAACGGCCCCGTAGCCTTTCAACATGATTCAGGTCCTCGAAAAGGCGGATGAAAAAATGGCGCAAACTTCAGAGACCCTGGTGCTTGCGCCATTCTGGACAGACAACTGCGAAGGTTTACTTGGCGTCAGCGCCGTAAATATCGAAGTTGAAATACTTTTTCTCGATTTCTTTGTACTTGCCATTGGCGCGGATCGCAGCAATGGCTGCATTGATGCGCTCCAGGTTGGCCTTGTCGCCTTTACGCACTGCGATACCGATGCCGTCGCCGAAGTACTTGGCGTCGGTGAACGCAGGACCTACGAACGCGTAGCCTTTGCCCGCGTCGGTCTTCAGGAAACCGTCTTCGAGCAGGGTCGCATCAGCCACGGTGCCATCAAGGCGACCGGCAGCCACGTCCAGGTAGATTTCGTTCTGGGTGCTGTAAGGAACGATGGTCGCACCTTTAGGCGCCAGGACTTCCTTGGCGAAACGGTCGTGGATCGAACCGCGCTGTACGCCGATCTTCTTGTCCTTGAGCTCAACCAGGCTGTCGCTGACGGCAACGCCGTCCTTCATCACCAGGCGCGCCGGGGTCAGGTAGTAGCGGTTGGTGAAGTCCACGGACTTCTTGCGGTCGTCAGTGATGGACATGGACGACAGAATCGCGTCGATCTTGCGGACTTTGAGCGCCGGAATCAGGCCGTCGAATTCCTGCTCGACCCAAGTGCACTTGACCTTCATCTCTTCGCACAGGGCGTTGCCGATGTCGTAGTCGAAACCGACGATGTTGCCGTCCGGCGCCTTCGAGGCAAACGGAGGGTAGGCTGCTTCGATACCAATTTTCAGCGGCTTCTCTTCAGCGAAGGCTTGCATGGACAGCACGGACAGCGCCAGGGCGCCCAACAGCACGAGTTTCTTCATCTTGGGACTCCATCGGTATAGGACAAAAACAGCAGTATGAGCCATGGCCCACGATGCGACTGAGTGAAACCGAATAGCGGTGCTGCGTCCTACACCAGTTCAACACGGCGACGACGAGCGAGTGATCGGCATTCTAACGACAGGCCGGAAGCCGATATTTCCTCAATGCGACAACAATTTACAGAAGCACCGAGAAAGCGACTCCAATACATTGACAACCCCTGAAATCTATGCAGAGGCAAAAGATATTAAACCTATTAACGCTGCAAATTGCGGGCCTATTATTCGCAAACCCTTCTATCCCGGCAAGTGTAGCGTTTGATCTTATTTTGCCGGGTGTCTAAAACGGGCATTTTCGGGGCACTGATGTAGCACTTTGCCTCATGTTTGGGCGCAGGGTTACACATTTGCACCGCTGGGTAACATTCAGAAACGCCCTACGAGATAAACCGATATTTATTGACTTGCTACTGAGAGCGGTCTGTCAGCCGCCAGCACCCACATTGATGGCGCTTCAAAGTGAATTCCCACAAAAAAGCCCCACCCGGCCTACACCGAATGGGGCTTGGTCCCATAAACCCGCTTACGCGACGTTCATGGTCTTGTGAGTATCAATCAAATGCTGCACCACGCTTGGATCGGCCAGGGTGGAGATATCGCCCAGCCCGTCATACTCGGCCGTGGCAATCTTGCGCAGGATACGACGCATGATTTTCCCCGAACGGGTCTTCGGCAGACCCGGTGCCCACTGGATCACGTCCGGCGAAGCAATCGGGCCAATTTCCTTGCGTACCCAGTTCTTCAGCTCCAGGCGCAATGCTTCAGTCGGCTCCTCGCCGTTTTTCAGGGTGACATACACATAGATGCCCTGCCCCTTGATGTCGTGAGGTACACCGACCACTGCTGCTTCCGTGACTTTCGGGTGGGCAACCATGGCGCTTTCGATCTCGGCGGTACCCATGCGGTGCCCGGAAACGTTGAGCACGTCATCCACACGGCCGGTGATCCACCAGTAGCCGTCTTCATCGCGACGCGCGCCGTCGCCGGTGAAGTACATGCCACGGAAGGTCTTGAAGTAAGTGTCGACGAAACGGTCATGGTCGCCGTACAGGGTACGCGCCTGGCCTGGCCACGAATCGAGGATCACCAGGTTGCCTTCGGCGGCGCCCTCGATGATGTTACCCAGGTTGTCCACCAACGCCGGTACCACACCAAAGAATGGGCGTGCCGCCGAACCCGGCTTGAGCGCGTGAGCGCCCGGCAATGGGCTCATCAGGGTCGCGCCGGTTTCGGTCTGCCACCAGGTATCGACAATCGGGCAACGGGATTGGCCGACGTTCTTGTAGTACCAGTCCCACGCTTCCGGGTTGATCGGCTCACCCACCGAACCCAACAGGCGCAGGCTGCTGCCGTCAGTGCCTTCGCAGGCGGCGGTGCCGGAAGCCATCATTGCGCGGATCGCCGTCGGCGCGGTGTAGAGGATATTGACCTTGTGCTTGTCGACGATTTTCCCGACCCGGGTGATATCCGGGTAGTTCGGCACGCCTTCGAACAGCAGCGTGGTCGCGCCATTGGCCAGCGGGCCGTAGACAATATAAGTGTGGCCAGTGACCCAACCGACGTCGGCGGTGCACCAGTAGACTTCGCCCGGGCGGTAGTCGAACACACGCTCGTGGGTCAGGGCCGCGTACAACAGGTAGCCGCCGGTGGTGTGCTGCACGCCCTTGGGCTTGCCAGTGGAGCCGGAGGTGTAAAGGATGAACAGCGCTTCTTCGGCACCCATCTCTTTTGGCGCACAGACAGTGCCCGCCACTTTCATCAGGTCTTCATACCAGATGTCGCGATGCTGGTTCCACTTGATCTGGCCATTGGTGCGCTTGCACACGATGACTTTCTGGATGCTGCTGGTTTCCGGGTTGGTCAGCGCGTCGTCGACGTTGGCCTTGAGCGGCACCTTCTTGCCGGCACGGATGCCTTCGTCAGCGGTGATCACCACTTTGGATTTGCAGTCGATGATGCGACCGGCCAGGGCCTCAGGCGAGAAACCGCCAAACACCACCGAGTGGATCGCACCGATGCGGGTACAGGCCAGCATGGCGACCACGGCTTCGGGAATCATCGGCATATAGATGGTCACCACGTCGCCGCGGTGCACATCCTGGCCACGCAGGGCGTTGGCGAACTTGCAGACTTGTTCATGCAATTCGCGATAGGTGATGGTACGGCTCTCGGAAGGGTCGTCGCCCTCCCAGATGATTGCCGCCTGGTCGCCACGCTCGGCGAGGTGACGGTCCAGGCAGTTATAGGAAACGTTGAGGGTGCCGTCTGCGAACCATTTGATATCGACATGGTGGTCGTCGAACGAGGTCTGCTTGACCGTGGTGAAAGGCTTGATCCAGTCAAGACGCTTGGCTTGCTCGCGCCAGAAGCCGTCGGGGTTGACCACCGACTGCTGGTACATGGCCTTGTAGGTCGCCTCGTCGGTCAGCGTGTTGGCTGCTACTTCGGGGCGAACGGGGTACAGGGAAGCCGCACTCATCTTTCTTACCTCGGTGACAATAGTTGTTGTTGTATGCCCCTGTTTTAGCCGGGGTAGGCCTATAGAACCATTCGACGATGGTAGTAACAAGCCCCTACAAATTACCCTGATATCTCCTTGCAATGCTCTGGTTCGGGGCTTGTGGCGCTTTTCTCAGCCTCTAAAAAAACCTCTGTGGTGGATTGTTACGAAAACCGCCAAAAGTGTTTATCAAAAGTACGGGTATATGAATGCAACCCAGGCGCCTAAAATCAGCCTCGCCAACAAGGCACCGTGATTAACCAAGTTGCAGCCCCCACGAAGGCACGTTAATCCGAACTCACTACTCAAGTTACACACGTGGCCTCACAAAGGCCCCGTGACCCCCTTCGACTGTAAAAAGGTAAATTGGAAATGAAAGCTTTATTAGTTATGGCCCTTGCCAGCTTGTGCGCCACCGCCGCCCTGGCCGACGAGATCCCGACTGACGTAGCCAGCCAGCACACCGCCATTGTTGAGGAATACACCTACTCCACCGATCTGGATATCGCCAAAGTGGTGTCCATGAGCGCCATCCCAAATGTCTGCGAAGTTGTTCCAGCGCGCATGGAATATGAAGACCACCAGGGCCAGCGTCATATTCTTAATTACAAAGTCATGGGCAATGGTTGCTCTAACGGTTAATAACTTAGTTAGTTAGAACTTAACCTGACAATGTTCGCCGCAAGGAATTGTCCTTGCGGCAAAGAATCACCCGCAAAATCCTCGCCTTGCCCCCTGCTTCAAAAATCCCTCACCGCCCGTCAAAAAAATCCTACCCCGGCAAACCCTTGTAAACCCGTGCCCCCGCCGGAAATACCCTCATTTTGCCCCTCGACTGAGGCTATCCGCCGCAACACAAAGGCAAATTTTTCCCTATAATGCGCGGGTAAATCGGGCCTGCAATATCCCTTTACATGGGGTAACGAGCCAGACCTGAGGCCCCGCAGGAGTACGACACTGTCGCTCCGCCCCTCAGGCCTCAAGCAGAACACCCGTAGCCCTATTCCGTTTAGTGCCTGCGCGAGCTGTTGCAACAAACGATTCCTTAAAGATCCACCGCGGCCCTTGGGCCGTGTGAACACCCAACCATCCGGTTTCACACGGGCACCATTGGCCCACACGCAGGAGACGACACGTCATGCTGAGCTGGGACGAATTCGACAAAGAAGAAGAAGGCGAAGTAGCCGCTAAAGGCGCCAACGCCGGCCACGCCACCGAAGCCAACATGGACCGCCTCGACGGTGCCGGCGCTGCCGCCGCCATCGAAGCCCGCGCCGTCACCGCCAACGACTCCGCCGCCATCGTGCGCGCCAAGGCTGCCCTGGACAAACTCGACGTCGCCGAAGGCCTCGCCGAACTCGAAGGCGCTTCCGCCCGTGTCGCCGTTGACGAAAAGCGCATGATCAACTGCCGCGCCGACCTCAACCAACTCGTACCCTTCAAGTACGACTGGGCCTGGCAGAAATACCTCGACGGCTGCGCCAACCACTGGATGCCGCAAGAGGTCAACATGACCGCCGACATCGCCCTGTGGAAAAACCCCGAAGGCCTGACCGACGACGAACGTCGCATCGTCATGCGCAACCTGGGTTTCTTCTCCACTGCGGACTCGTTGGTCGCGAACAACCTGGTGCTGGCCGTGTACCGCCTGATCACCAACCCGGAGTGCCGCCAGTACATCCTGCGCCAGGCCTTCGAAGAGGCGATCCACACCCACGCCTACCAGTACTGCATCGAATCGCTGGCCATGGATGAAGGCGAGATCTTCAACATGTACCACGAGATTCCATCGGTCGCCAAAAAGGCAGCCTGGGGCCTGAAATACACCCGTTCGATCTCCGATCCGAAGTTCGAAACCGGCACCGTCGACACCGACAAAGAACTGCTGCGCAACCTGGTCGCTTACTACTGCGTGCTGGAAGGCATCTTCTTCTACTGCGGTTTCACCCAGATCCTGTCCATGGGCCGCCGCAACAAAATGACCGGCGTGGCCGAGCAGTTCCAGTACATCCTGCGCGATGAGTCGATGCACCTGAACTTCGGCATCGACGTGATCAACCAGATCAAAATCGAAAACCCACACCTGTGGGATGCCGACATGAAGGAAGAAGCGACCCAGATGATCCTGCAAGGGACCCAGCTGGAGATCGAATACGCACGCGACACCATGCCACGCGGCGTGTTGGGCATGAACGCGGCGATGATGGAGGACTACCTCAAGTTCATCGCCAACCGTCGCCTGTCGCAAATCGGCTTGAAGGAAGAATACCCAGGGACCACTAACCCGTTCCCGTGGATGAGCGAGATCATGGACTTGAAGAAAGAAAAGAACTTCTTTGAGACCCGGGTGATCGAGTATCAGACCGGTGGGGCGTTGAGCTGGGATTGATCAGCTCATAGTCGCGGCGTGAAAAAGCCCTGGGGTCGCACCCGGGGCTTTTTTATGGCCGCCGGTTTGCCATTTCTTGAAGTACATCACCTCAAGCACCTGGCCCGTAAGGGTTCGGATCGCATCTCCAATGCTGTAGCCTTGTGCCCCAATTGCCATCAGCGTTGTCACTGGTCGAGCGACCGGGATGATTTCACTGCGGGGTTTTACTCGAGAATCAGCAGATTGATACCGGAGTAGACTCCTGCGGTCACAGCTTATGCATTCCAAAAAAATAGTAGATAGGACCGAGGCCACCCCGTGAACCCAGACATGCTAGAAGCCGGCCCCGTGGGCGCCAAGGTACTTTCAGTGTTCGACTTCGACGGCACCCTGACCCGCCACGACAGTTTTGTACCGTTTCTCAAGTTTGCTTTCGGCAAGCAGGAATTCAATCGCCGGATGCTCAAACTGGCGCTGCCGGGCTTGCGTTTTCTGGTGCGCCGGATGAGCCGTGATGAGCTCAAGGCGCAGTTGATTCGCACCTTTATGACCGGCGTAGAAAAGGCCTGGGTGCAGCGCAAAGCCGAAGAATACTGCCAGGCTTATTGGAACAAGCTGATGCGCCCTGCCGGTTTGCAGTCGGTGGCCGATGAAATTGGCTCCGGTGCCGAAGTGACGTTGTGTTCGGCTTCGCCGGCAATCGTGTTGCAACCTTTTGCCGATCGCCTGGGAATCAAACTGATCGGGACCGAGCTTGAGGTGGTCGATGGGGTGTTGAGTGGGCGCCTTACGGGCAACAACTGCCGTTGCGAGAACAAGGTGTTGCGGCTTGAGGCGGTGTATGGCGACCTGGGTGAGTATCGGCTCAGGGCCTGGGGCGACACGCGCGGGGATCGCGAGTTGCTGGCGGCGGCGCAAGATGCGCATTGGCGGCATTTTCATTCGGCCAAGCGCCGAGGCAAACCGAAGCCGTAAGCCGCTTGGAACCAGCCCTTTCAGACGCGTTGAAAGGGCTGCGCCCCGATAGCGGACATTTGTGCTACCTGCGCAACCCCGCTATTAATAGCGAATCTTGCCACGGACCCGCCCCGATGAAATTCGACACAGCCTATTGCCTGAGCCTGGACGAAAAGCTGTCGATCTATGACGTGCGCGACCTGAATTTCGACGAAACCGCCGCCTTCGACTCCGACAAGGACAGCTTCCTCTGCCCCAACGATGATTGCCGCGCAGCGTTTGCGGCGGGCAATGTGCTGGGTACGTTCAATGGCAAGAACGTCAACTACCTGCGCACCCCGCACTTCAAGAACCTGCCCAGCACCCGGCATATCGACGGCTGCCGCTATGCCAGCCACAAGGCCGCTGCGGGAGACGCTGCGGACGAGCGCGAGGAGAACTTCCCGTCGGAGTTTGTGCTGACTCGACGTCAGTACGAACGCAAGACAGTCATCCAAGGTTCCGCAGACGCTATCCCACAAGATCCGGCGAAAGCACCTTCGAAAATCTCCAATACTTCCCACAACGCCAGCGAAACCACCCCGGACAAGACCAGCGTCTTCGCCCACCCGGTGGAATGCTACGTGTCCAATATCGACGACAAGGACAAGCTCAAGGGCATGCCGTTGAAGATCGGTGAGCACACCGCGACGTATTGGGCGTTTTTCAAGAAGATCGAATACCTGCAAGACAACAAGGGCTTGATCTACTGGGGCCGGATCAAAGCGATCAAGGACTACACCAGCAGCGTTCGCATCGACTTTGAAAAGAAAGTGTGGCTCGACAAAAAGCCGTATTCCGTCAACGTCTACCTGAACAAGAAGCTGATCGAGAACTACCGCAAGCGCAAGGCGTTCCTGGAGCAGATCAGGGCCGCCGTAAACAGCGATCGCCCGCTGTATTGCTTCTTTTATGGTGTGACGCCGGAGTTGAAACAGGTACCAAGCAAGAAAAACCCCGAGCAGACGTTCGGGGTGTTCAGTGCCGATATCCAGAACCTGGACCACCTGCTGATCCGCGAGGCGCCGGGGCTGGAGGAGAAGTGACCGGGAGCGCCCGCCAATCGCGGGCCGATCAGCCGAGAAAGAATCCAGTTGATGAACGGTCAAAACAACTGTACAAAAACACAGTATAGTTTGCCCTCCCCCGTTGGATTCCTGGAGAACCCCATGTCCTCTCTGGCAGTGAGCACCACCGTAGATCAGCAAATCGTCCTTCATCAATTCACCCCACGGCACAGTGTGCAGGCCCGCGCGCTGCTGGGCTGGAGCCGGGAAGACCTGGCCCGACAAGCCGGGGTTGGGGTGGACGCTATCCAGCGTTTTGAAAGCCATCAGGAGGTGGATGACGCCATCCGCATCGCCCTGGCATTTCGTCTGGAGCACGAAGGCCTGGTGTTTTTCCCAGGGTTTGCGCCGGGATGGGGCATGAGCGGGCGGCGCTCCCCTGCGCCACAGGCGGATGCCGAACCGGCTCGTCGGAGCCTTATCGCCCGGCTGCTGGGCTCGCCATCCTCGAACACGCCTCAACCCAACGGCGCTTAGGCCCGATGACCGCGCAAAGGGTCACCTCACGGGCATGTCGGCGTGAGCCTGCATCGCCTGTTGATAGACCCGCACCAAGACCGACAGCGAGTCCCGTGCCCAACGGGCACCGTAGAACCAGAGTACGACCCTCGTGCCTTGGAGACCGTCGCTGAATATCTGGCATACGCCTGGGTATCCGGTTTTGCAGAAGAGGTGGAAGGCTGGGCTTTGGCCGTCTGACACCAACGCGTCGAGGCGATGCTCGTTCGTTCGCTTGTCGATCTCGTTGCTGGACTCCAGGGTGAAGTACGCGGCATCCGGTAACTGTGCCTCCACTGGCACCACTTGGGCGCCGGCAGCCTTTAACACCTCCAAAGCCTGGAGAAATCCGCTGGAATGCTCCACCGTTTCACGTACACCGTTGCGCAAATATCCGTCGGCAAAACCGATACGCCAATCGGCCAGGGCGGGAGCGGATTTGGCGGCGTTGTTTTCCATGATGGGCGGAACTTCCACCATGACCTGGCCTACAGGGTCCAGGCCGCTCAAGGCAATAAGCGATAGCGACGGATCACGTACGGTCTTCATCATCGGGCCAGGGATATCAAACCTGGGGCCCTGGACGACAGGCGCAGCAGCAGGCTGAAACTCAATGCCACCGCGAGACGTTGACACATTGTCTGTCGACCCGGAAGGAGCGGCAGGCCCACAAGGCATTGCGTTAAAGGCGTTGAGCACCAAAGGCAACCCCACGGAACAGGGTGCACCGGGCGACAAGGTTTTCCTACATTTGTCCTCCATCAGGCCCCACTCCCAGAAAATGGCTTTCCGAGATCATCGCACCCTTTTCCAGTCGATTCTCCGGGCAGAAATACCTTGAAAGCCCTTTTACCGTGTGGCTTTAGCAACCCCTTTCAACTCACTAACTGTTCTGCCGCCTGGGCCTCGACATCCAGCCACCAGGCATGCCCACGTTCAGGGGCAGCCAGCATAAAAGCCTGGCCCATGGCGGGTGTGGCAATTGACACATTGCGCTCCCAGGCCAGGGCCATGATGCGGTCAAACGGCTCATGCCAGGCATGAAATGCCAGGTCAAAGGTGCCATTGTGGATCGGCAGCAACCAGCGCCCCTTCAGGTCGATATGGGCCTGCAAAGTTTGTTCGGGCTGCATGTGGATATCGGGCCAGTCGACGTTGTAAGCACCGGTTTCCATCAGCGTCAGGTCAAATGGCCCATATTGCTCGCCAATACGCTTGAAACCTTCGAAATAGCCGGTGTCGCCACTGAAAAAGATACGCCGGGCATCATCGACCATCACCCAGGACGCCCACAGCGTCTGGTTGCCATCAAACAGGCCACGGCCGGAAAAGTGCTGGGCGGGGGTGGCGACAAAGTGGATGCCCTCCACTTCAGTGCCCTGCCACCAATCCAACTGCCGCACCTTGCCTGGCGCCACACCCCATTTGATCAAGGTGTCACCCACGCCCAATGGCGCGAGAAAATAGCGCGTCTTGGCGGCCAATTGCACAACGGCTTGGCGGTCCAGGTGGTCGTAATGGTCATGCGACAAGATCACCGCCTCAATCGGCGGCAGTTCTTCAAGGCTGATAGGCGGCTGATGAAAGCGCTTGGGGCCGGCCCAATTGAAAGGCGAAGCCCGCTCGGCGAACACCGGATCGGTCAGCCAGAACTTGCCGCGCATTTTCAGCAGGACGGTGGAATGCCCCAGGCGGTAGACACTGTGATTCGGGGCGCTCAATAACTGCTCACGCGTCAGGCGCTGTACCGGGATTTCACCTACCGGCCGCGTGCTGCGGGGCTTATGAAAGAGCATCTTCCAGAAAATCTGTAGCGTTTTGCCAAAGCCTGCACGGCTGACCGGCGCATGATTATTGAACTGACCTTGCTGCTGCTCGGACGATTTGAGCGCTGGGGAAGAGGTATCGACACGGGTAGAGATCGTGGCCATTACAGAGTGACTCCGGTACGTTCTGCTGATGCAGGTCAACAACTACACTGCACAGTGTAGTTTCAAGATTGCAACAAAACCCGGACCAAGTAAACTACCGAGTGTAATTTTCTTCCCAGAGCCGAAAGCCCCATGACTGCACCTCAACGCCTCACCGACCGTAAACGCGAAGCCATTGTGGCAGCGGCCATTGCCGAGTTTCGCGATAACGGTTTCGAGGTCACCAGCATGGACAAGATCGCCGCCACCGCTGGCGTATCCAAGCGCACGGTGTACAACCACTTCCCCAGCAAGGAGGAGTTGTTCACCGAGATCCTGAATAAGTTATGGGCCAGCAGCGTTGCACAACTGGATGTCAGCTACAGCAGCGCCCAGCCCCTGCGCGACCAATTGCGGGTGTTGCTGCACGCGAAGATGAAGATGATGTCAGACGCCAACTTCCTCGACCTGGCCCGCGTGGCAATTGCCGCGACCATCCATTCCCCGGAGCGGGCCCAGGGCATCGTCAATCGTCTGAGCGAACGTGAAGAAGGGTTCACATTATGGGTGCGCGCAGCGCAGGAAGACGGTCGCCTCAAGGCCGTGGACCCGTGCTTTGCCGCCCATCAGGTGCAAAGCCTGCTCAAGGCCTTCGCCTTCTGGCCGCAAATCACCCTGGGCCAACCCACCCTGGATGCGGCTACCCAGGCCAACGTGATCGAGTCAGCGATGGACCTGTTTCTGGCCGGCTACGAGATTGCCACCCGCCCCCAATAAATCCCTCTGTCGTCAATACGACACTGGCGGGTCGTTTTTGCCTGAATCCTGCGGATCCCCGCGCAAATGGCCTGGAAGGACACTGATTATTCCTGCGTAAATCACTGACAATAATCACCTGTCATCTGGCGTAAATGGCCTTTTGACAAGGCACGCCTTCGCAACTTAAAAAAAGAACAACCTGACGCAGGAATCTATGGAAAACCTTCGAGGCAAAGGGCTGTCGTTTGCCCGGCGCATTTATCGGCCGCGCATTCTCGGGCTGGGCATCGGCAGCCTTTGCGTGCTGGCCGCCCTATACCCGCTGGCCATGCCCGGATGGGTCTGGGCACTGTGGCTGTTCAATGGGTTTATCTGGCCGCACCTGGCATACCAGCTATCAAGCCATTCAGCGTTTCCGTACCAGGCCGAGCGACGCAATCTGCTGTATGACTCAGTGTCCGGCGGGTTCTGGGCCGCAGCCACACAATTCACGCCCCTGACTGCAGTGACCATCCTCGCGATGATGACCATGCATAACGTCGCGGCGGGCGGCAAAAAGCTGATGATCCAGGGCATGCTCGCGCAACTGGTGGGCGTGGCAGTGGCCTGGCTGGTGTTCGGTCCTTCGTTCAACCCCAATGTCGGCCTGATCCAGGTGTATGCCTGCCTGCCGATGCTGATTCTCTACCCCGTCGCCATCGGCATGGCCAGCTATCGCCTGGCCATCAAGCTCTCGGAACACAAGCGCGCCCTGAGTGCCTTGAGCCGTACCGACAGCCTGACCGGCCTGCTCAATCACGGGTCGTGGAAGGACTTGCTGCAACTGAAGTTTCACAAGTGCCAGCAGCAACAATCCCAGGCCACCATCGCACTGATTGATGTCGACCACTTCAAGCAGATCAACGATGCCTATGGCCATATCGTCGGTGACCGGGTCTTGCGGCAACTGAGTAAGGAATTGCAGCGCAATGTACGGGAAAATGACCTGACGGGCCGCTACGGTGGCGACGAGTTCTGCGTGATCCTGCCGGACGTGTCGCTGGAGCAAGCCAGTTATGTGATGGAACGCCTGCGGGAACTGTTCAGCCGCTACCGCGACCCGCAGGTTCCAGAACTACGGGTCAGCCTGAGCATTGGCCTGGCGGCCTACCAGGTGCAATTCACCCAGGCGCATATGTGGCTCAACGCGGCGGACCAAGCCCTGTACGCCGCCAAGGGCACCGGGCGCAATCGGGTGACCGTCGCCGATTCACTGGTCGCACGCTCCGCCTGAAGGGGCTAATTATTCAGACCGCATGTTCGTCCACCCTGTAGAAGCCAGCGACGCCGTGCGGGCGGTGAGCATGTTTGCCAATGCTCGGCTGGGCTTGTAGGCGCCGGCTGGCCGATGTCTATAAAGGGCGACGCAGGTGCCGGCCCAGCTCATCGAACAACGTCACCACTGAACGCAGCGCCCGACTGTCCGGGCGCGTCAGTAACCACAAGGCCGTGTCGTAACCCGTAAGCGCCGGCCCCAACGGCTGCAATCCCTGGCCATCCGCCAACAGAAAATCCGGCAGCGCCGCCACGCCCAGACCGGCACGTACCAATTGGGTTACAGACAACATGCTGTTGCACCGATAACTGGGCCTTACGCCGGGTAAATGCTGGCGACGCCAAGCCACGGTGGGATGGTCGGGCAAGAAATCATCCGGGGCGATCCACGCCAGGGCCGCCAAATCTTGAGTAGCGTGTTGCTCTATGTAACCGGCACTGGCGCAGACCCGATAGGACACCGTCCCCAAACGCCGTCCCACCAGGTGCTCCGGCGGCGTCCTGGTCAGGCGCAAGGCAATATCCGCGTCGCGGCGGCTGAGGTTGGCGAAATCATTGGACGTACTCAATTCCAGGGTCAGTGCCGGGTAAGCGGGCATGAACTGCGCCAAGGCCGGCAATAACAGGCCCTGCAACACTGAGTCGGTGCAGGTCAGGCGCACCGTGCCGCTGATCACTTCACCGCCCTGCTCGACCCCCACGCGGGCTGCCTGCAGCGCCTGTTCGGCACGCTCGGCCTGCTGGGCCAAGGTGGTGGCCAAGCTGGTCGGCAGGTAACCGGCGCGGCTTTTTTCGAACAGTGCCTGCCCCAAAGACGACTCAAGACGCCGCACGGCCCGAAACACCGTAGACACATCCACCCGCAGCAAGGCCGCAGCCCGCGCCAAAGTGCCGCCACGCACCAGGGCAAGGATCAGCGCCAGGTCGGAATAGTCGATTTGATAGTGCGTGGCCGCATTGAACATGTGGGGTAACGCCAATATTGATTGCGCGAACGCCAATCTATAGTGCCCTTCAGGACTCGACAAGCCATTGGACGCACGCCATGACCCTCACTGCTCTGCACCTCGCCCTGATCGGCGATTACGATCCTCAAGTCACCGCCCACCAAGCCATTCCCCTTGCCCTGCAACAGGCGAGTACACACCTGGGGCTGACACTTCAGATTGAATGGCTGGCCACCGACACCCTTAAGGACAACCACACCTTGCAGCCTTTCGACGGGTTCTGGTGCGTACCTGCAAGCCCCTATCGCGATGCCGACGGGGCGTTGCGGGCGATCCGCTTTGCCCGCGAACAGCGGCGTCCTTTCCTCGGCACCTGCGGCGGTTTTCAACATGCCGTGTTGGAATATGCACGCAATGTGCTGAGGTGGGCCGATGCCGAACATGGCGAGCTGGCACCTGATGCGCCACGGGCGGTGATCGCCCCCTTGTCGTGTGCTCTGATCGAAACCATCGCGCCCATCCACTTGATGGCCTTCACCCGTATCGCCGAGGCTTACGGCACCCTTGAAATCCAGGAGGGTTATCGTTGCCGCTATGGCCTCAATGCCGACTTCAAACAGGCACTGCTGGAGGACAATCTGATTGGCAGCGCCCATGATTCGGCGGGCGAGGTGCGGGCGATAGAACTGCTGGACCATCCGTTTTTTGTCGCCACTCTGTTCCAGCCAGAACGCGCGGCACTTACCGGTGCCAGCGTGCCGCTGGTCAGCGCATGGCTCCAGGCCTGCCTGGAGCGCTCGGCATGATCGCCCAGACACCCTCCCCGCCCTACTACGCAGTGATCTTCACTTCCCTGCGCACCGAGACCGACCAAGGCTACGCACAGGCCGCCGACCGCATGCTCGAACTGGCCCGCCAGCAACCGGGGTTTCTCGGTGTCGAATCAGCCCGCGGCGATGATGGCCTGGGGATTACCGTGTCCTACTGGACCAACGAGGCCGCGATCCTGGCCTGGAAACAACACGCCGAGCACCGCAACACCCGCGAACAGGGCAGGGCCATCTGGTACGGCGCGTTTCAGACACGGGTATGCAAGGTAGAACGGGCTTATGCCTTCACCGCAAACGGCACCACCCCCGCGCCTAAGGGATTGGCGTGATGGCGATCAACCCACCAGGCTGCGCACCGCGCTGATCTGCGGGATCTCCACCCGGCGCATATACACCCGCAGCGGCTCGGTGATGTTGATGCGGTCGTCGATGTTCTGGTCCAGCAGCAGTTGGATGTGCTCGCGGGACAGGGTCATGGCCTGGTCGGCCGCCGGCTGCCAGACAAACTCGCTGGTGGGGATGATGCCGTCGTCGGCGACGTCCATGCCGAACGAGTCTTCGCTGAAACGCACGATGTAATGGCCGGTCTTGCGGTTCAGGCCGACAAAGCCGTTGAGTTGGTCGGCGGCCTGGCAGATGAGTTCTGAAGTGATGCGCATGCTAAACCTCACTGAAAAATCCCACAGGGGAAGTGAACGATGGTTTACACGCGAGGCGGCGAAAGAAGGCAATGCAGGTTTCCCTCTGGCGGGGAAACTCGGGCCAAGAATACTGCATAGCACGGCACAAAAGCGCAGAAAAATAGCGCATGCGCACGTTAATGTCGGTTTGGTGATAGCGCGATTTGCATGCAATTGTTAAAAAGGAAGCCTTCTTGAAGCTCCCCCCACGAAAGGACCTCGCACATGCCTGCTACGTTTACCAAGAGTGCCCTGCTGCTCGCACTGATGATGGGCCTTGGCCACGCACAGGCTGCAAGCCCCATCAGCCCGGTAGAACTGGCGACCAAGGACGGCATTCCGCACCCTGCCGTGATCGCCCACCGGGGTGCGTCCTACGATGCACCGGAGTCCACCGCCGCCGCCTACAAGGTCGCCCGCGACCTGGGTGCCGACTACCTGGAACTGGACCTGCAACGCAGCAAGGACGGCGTATTGTTCGCCCTGCACGACGATAACCTGCAACGCACCACCGACGTGGCCACCAAGTTCCCCGAGCGCAAGGACAGCCCGGCCAACGAGTTCACCTGGAAAGAGCTGCAAACCCTGGATGCCGGCAGTTGGTTCAACACCGCCTACCCAGAGCGTGCGCGCCCGGGCTTCGTCGGGTTGAAAATCCTCAGCCTGGACGAAATCATCAAGATCGCCGAAGGCAACCCCCAGCATAAACCCGGCCTGTACATCGAAACCAAAGAGCCCAAGCAGTTCCCGGGGATCGAAGCCGATCTGAAGGACAAGCTGTTGGACAAGGGTTGGCTGAGTTCCGTGGGTTCCAAGCTGGGCAAGAGCAACACCGGGGTCGGCCAGGGCAAGGGCCGCGTGGTGTTGCAGACGTTCGAGACGGCCAGCCTCAAGGAACTGCAGAAAGAGATGCCCAACACCCCGAAGATCCTGCTGCTGTGGGTAGGTGAAGGCGGCATCGAGCCCAAGTCCAAGGTGACTTTCGCCGAATCCGGCGAACCGACCAAGGCGGCCTACTATGCCAAGCAGGAACCCAAGGACGCGGCCGAATTCGAGAAGTGGGTCGATGAAGCCAAGAGCCTCGGGGCGATTGGCACTGGCCCATCGGCACAACTGACGAACCTGGGCGACCAGAGCTATTCGGACCTGGTCAAGCCCGAGATGAACCAACTGACCCACGACAAGGGCCTGCTGGTGCACGTCTATACCGTCGACGAGCCGGTGGATTTCGAGAAGGTCATGAGCGCCGGGGTCGATGGCATCTTCACCAACCGCGCCGCCGAACTGCTGAAGTTCTACAAGCGCTGGCCGTCTTCCAGCGTGCAGGATCTGCTGCAGGACAGCGGTTACTGAGTGAGCGAGTGGTCAGGCCAACTGTGGCTGGGGCCTGATTACGGCCTGATCCTCGGTGAGACGGGGCGTACGGCGCCCCACGCGCATTACGCCCATCAATTTATCCTGTCCGCGGAGAGCCCCATCACGGTCAGCCTTGATGGGCACCTGCAAACGGCTTACCGCCTGTTCATCCCCTCTCGCCAGCCCCATGCCATCGTGCATGCCCCCGGTACGGTGTTGATGGCTTATGTGGAACCCGGTGCATTTGAAAGCGAGTCGTTGCAACACGCCCTGGAGACCGCCGACTTTTCCCATGAGCGCCTGGAGCAGACATTGCGCCAGCTACCACGTCGCCAGGCGGACGATGAGCGCGTGCAACGCGCCCTGCACACCCTCGATCAACAGTTGAGCGGCAAGGTCTCGGCGCAGTCATTGGCGCAGGCGGCGCACCTGTCGTTGAGCCAGTTGGAGCGCCTGTTTGTCAGCCAGCTCGGCGTGCCGGTGCGGCGCCTGGTGATGTGGCGCCGCCTGCGCCGGGCCCTGGATCTGGCCCTGAACGGTCACACCCTGACCCAAGCGGCCCATGGCGCGGGGTTTGCCGACTCGGCGCACTTCTCGCGGACCATGAAGCAACTGTTTGGCGTGACCGCCGGGGCCTCCTTGCGCCATCTTCAAGTACATCTCCTACAGTAGTGCGCTTGGCACCGCAGGTTCCTTGCTCAGTTGCGCCGCACTGAAGGGATCACGCAACTGCTCGACGTAATCCACCGGAAAATCCGGCCGGCTGCCAATCCCCAGGTCGCCCTCGCCCATTCGATAGTCCTCGGTGTAAAACGCAGTCCCCAACAGCCAGTCCCACAGGTTGAAAAACAAACCGAAATTCACATCCCCTGCGCGCCCGTACTTCATATGGTGGAAGCGATGCACGGGCGCCCAGGCAAATACCCAGCGCAACGGCCCCAGGCGCATATCGACATTGGAGTGCTGCAGCAACAGTTGGATGGCAATGGCCAACGCCAGCAGCATCGCCACCTCCAGCGGAATGCCCAGCAGGATCAACGGCAGCAAGCCGGCCGTGGCCTCCAGCATCTGGTGCAAGGGATGCTTCATCAAGCCATTGAACCCATAGAGCCGCTGCACGCTGTGATGCACCGCATGCAAACGCCAGAGTGCGGCGATGCGGTGGCTGGCGTAATGCATCAGGGTGATGCCCGCATCAGCAATGATGATCGCCAACAGCAATTGCGCCCACAGCGGCCAGGCGCGCGGCCAGGCGCCCTCGATCGCCAGCCATGCCGTGAGCAGCGGCAATGCCAGCAACCCCAGGGCATTCAGGCTTTCATTGACCAGCGCGTGGAGGACATCCCGGCGTCGGTCGCCCAGAGGGCGGTTCCACTGGGGCTCGTAGGGCAAGTACAGCTCGGCGATAAACGACACGCCGATGGCCAGCGCAAACACCGCCAGCAGCCACTGCGATGCCCCTAACATGACCAACCAGAGCCCCGCGCCAATAAAGCCTGCCCAGAACAAGGGCGCGTACAGCCAAGCCAATATCTGTTTCATAAGTGTCTCCCGTGGGTGAGACACCAGCATGAAATCCCCCGGCGCGGGGCGATTGAACAAACAACGCAAACGTCCTACACAATTAAGGGTGAATTAAGTTGCGCGGGGTAATCTGATCCCACTTAAACAGCTCACCCCAAAGGACCACATCATGAAAAACCTGACCGCTCTGTTCGCTGCTGCTGCCCTGACTCTGACTGCCGGCCTGGCCCAGGCCGATGTTCGCCCGGACCAGATTCCAAGCCTGCTGCAATCGGGCGCCGTGAAGCCATTTGAACAGCTGAATGCCGCCGCCCTGGCCAAACATGCCGGCGCCACCATCAACGACACTGAGCTGGATAACGAAGCCGGGCGCCTGGTCTACGAAGTTGACCTGACCGACACCACTGGCAAGAAGTGGGATGTGAAGCTCGACGCCAAGACCGGCGAAGTGCTGGAAAACAAGCAAGACACTTAAGTTGCCCCGGCAACACAACGCGCCGCCTTCGGGCGGCGCAGTTGTGTCTGGTCAGGCGCTAAGGCGCGCCGTCACCTCATTCAGCTCAGCAGACAGCCCACGCAGGTTATGACTGGCCGCTTCGGTGCGCTGCACGTTGTCCAGGTTGGCAGTGGCCACCGTGGTGATTTGCGTGATGTTGCGCGAGATATCCTCGGCCACCGAGGTTTGCTCTTCGGCCGCTGTGGCAATCTGCCGGTTCATATCGCGGATCGCCTCTACAGCCTGGGTGATATGACTGAGCATCGCCCCGGCCTGGGTGACCTTTTCGACGCTCTCATCACTGCATGACTGGCCGCTGACAATCGCCTCGGCGGCATCCACGGCGCCGGTCTGCACTGCCTGGATAATCTGGTTGATCTCGATGATCGACGCCGCTGTGCGTTGCGCCAGGCTGCGCACCTCATCGGCCACCACCGCAAACCCACGTCCGGCTTCGCCTGCTCGCGCGGCCTCGATCGCCGCATTGAGGGCCAGCAGGTTGGTCTGTTCGGCGATGCCGCGAATTACTTCCAGCACCGTGCCGATGCGCACGCTGTCTGCTTCCAGGCGGCGGATGATGCCACCGGTGTTGAGGATCTCGTTGCGCATCTGGCCGATGGTGGCAATGGTCACTTGCATCACCTCGCCGCCCTCACGGGCCGAATGATCGGCCTCGTCTGCTGCCCGCGAAGCGCTGGCGGCGTGGCGCGCGACTTCCTGGGCGGTGGCGGACATTTCGGTCATCGCCGTCGCCACTTGATCGGTACGGCTGAACTGATCCTGGGTGCCCGTCGCCATCTGCCCGGCAATCGAGTTCAACTCGCCACTGGCGCTCACCAGGTCCTTGGCACTGCGCTGTAGGCGGCCAAAGGTTTCAGCGAGGAAGTCGCGCAACGTATTGGCGGCTTGGGCCAAGTGCCCCAGTTCATCCTGGCGCTGGCTGGCAACGCGCTCGGCAAACCGGCCATGGCTCAATTGGGCCACATAGTCGATCAGGCCACGGATCGGCAAAATCAGGTTGCGGTTGATCAACCACAGGCTGAACAGACCGATCAGCCCTCCAGACAGCACCATCACCGCCAGACCCAGCATCACGGTACGTTCGGCATAGGCGCTGATTGCCAGGGATTGCTGCTTGCCCTGCTCACGCAGCAGGGTGACCAGCGCGCTCATCTGCTCGCTCACCGTGCGGTCCACGCCCTTGACTGCGTTATCCCCAGCCGCTGCATCAGCCCCGGCGGCCAAGTAAGCATCTCGCCCCTTCTGGTAGGCGACACCCAGCATCTGGTGCTCTTGACGCAAGGTTTCCAGGCGACGGCTCAAGGCTGGGTCGCCCTGGGTGTTGCTCACCAGGCGCGCCAGGATGCCCTGCACGTCTTGCTGCCGATCCTGGAACTGCCCCCAGTACTTGTTCATGTCCTGGGGCTGCTTGCCACGCAGCAGGACGTTTTTCCATTCCTGGACCTGGACCTTGAATTGCAGGTTGGCTTCATCAATCAGCTGTGAGGTTTGCAACGGCCCCTCCAGCAAACTGCGGTAACTCTGCACACCGTTGGAGAGAAAATGAAAACACGCCAGGGCAATCAACAGCATTGCCAACAGGCTGCCACCGAGCAACGACAGGATCTGTGCTCTCAAGGACTTTCGCAAAAAACTCATCGGGGAAAAGCCTCGAAACAGGGAAATGGGGACCTGCACCGCAACATCCCTGTCAGCCAACACATGGCCAATCCAATGGCATGCTTGCACCATGAATCGGCCGGACTAGACACTTCTTGAGCCCAGTGGATGAGTGGCCGGGCAGCGGCGGCCTGTGACTGACAAAAAATAGGCGAACGGATCGAGTTGTTGCAGGAAGAAATCGCCGCCAACCTCAACGAACAAAGCAACCGCACGCTGTTTACCCTGACGGTGGTCACGGTACTGGCGCTGCCGATCAATATCATCGCGGGCTTCTTTGGCATGAACGTGGGTGGCATTGGTGGCGACGTTCACCTTGATTGCCGGCAGATGGGCGTTTCGCAAGCGCCAGGATGACTAAGGCTCAAATGCAAACAACCTATGGGAGCGGCGGCGAGTTTTAGACCAGCGGCCGGCTGACGACACCAAACACTGACTTGAGGCAGCACCTCTGTAACATTCTGCAATGACCATGGGAAACATCCTCCCCACTCTGGATGCTCCGGCATGGCCACCCCTTCCCTGACCGCCTCCCACCAGGCAGCCGCCCCTGACGCAAAACCGCAACTGGACACCAAACCCAGCCTGCTCACGGTGATCGTGTTCTTTTCCGTGCTCGCCATGGGCCTGTTGTTCACCGCCTACAGCCTGATGCGCGACATGCACGAACTGGGCACGGTGGTCACCACCTGGACCCCATTCCTGCTGCTGGGCGTGGCGCTGCTGATTGCCCTGGGGTTCGAGTTCGTCAACGGTTTCCATGACACCGCCAACGCCGTGGCGACAGTGATCTACACCAACTCGCTGCCGCCGCAATTCGCGGTGGTCTGGTCGGGGTTCTTCAATTTCCTCGGCGTGCTGCTGTCCAGTGGCGCGGTGGCCTTTGCCATCATTGCCTTGCTGCCGGTGGAGTTGATTTTGCAGGTTGGCTCTTCCGCCGGTTTTGCGATGATCTTCGCCCTGCTGATCGCGGCGATCCTGTGGAACCTGGGCACCTGGTGGCTGGGTTTGCCAGCGTCGTCCTCCCATACGCTGATCGGGTCGATCATCGGGGTGGGCGTGGCCAATGCCCTGATGCATGGCCGGGATGGCACCAGTGGCGTGGACTGGGCACAGGCGATCAAGATCGGCTATGCGCTGCTGCTGTCACCACTGATCGGTTTCGGCTTTGCCGCCCTGCTGTTGCTGGCGCTGCGGGCCTTTGTGAAAAACCGCGCGCTGTACAAGGCGCCCAAGGGCAACACCCCGCCGCCGTGGTGGATTCGCAGCCTGCTGATCGTGACCTGCACCGGCGTATCTTTTGCCCACGGCTCCAACGATGGCCAGAAAGGCATGGGCCTGATCATGTTGATCCTGGTGGGCACTTTGCCCATGGCCTACGCGTTGAACCGCACCATGCCGGCCGATCAATCCCTGCAATTTGCCGCCGTGGCTGAAGTCACCCAGCAAGCCCTGGTCAAAATCGCCCCGCAACCGGCGCCGGTGGACCCACGACCGACGCTGTCGACCTATGTGCGCACCAAGGACGTCACGCCCGAGCTGATCCCCGCCCTCGCCGCCCTGACCGGGCATATCGGCGAGCAAGTCAAAGGCTACGGCTCCCTGGCCAAGGTGCCCGCCGAGGCCATGGGCAACGTGCGTAACGACATGTACCTGACCAGCGAAACCATTCGCCTGATGGACAAGGGCAAAGTCGGAAATTTCGACGCCGACACCGAGGGCAAGCTGCAACTGTTCAAGCAACAGATCGACAATGCCACGCGCTTTATCCCGCTATGGGTGAAGATCGCCGTGGCCATCGCCCTGGGCCTGGGCACCATGGTCGGCTGGAAGCGCATTGTGGTGACCGTCGGCGAGAAAATCGGCAAGACCCACCTGACCTACGCCCAGGGCGCCTCGGCGGAAACCGTGGCCATGCTGACCATTGGCGCCGCCGACATGTTCGGGTTGCCGGTATCGACCACCCACGTGCTGTCGTCGGGCGTGGCCGGGACCATGGTGGCCAATGGTGGCGGCTTGCAGATGAAGACCATCCGCAATCTGCTGTTGGCCTGGGTGCTGACGTTGCCGGCGGCGATTGTACTGTCGGGCAGTTTGTACTGGTTGTTTACTCAAATCTTCTGAAACACCGGCACCCGGGCGTGACCGACAAGGTCACGCCGGTAGCTCGTGAATAACCCGAGAGTGCCGCATACATTCAGGATGCCCGCGTCATCGTTAACGTCCTTCGCGAGCAAGCTCGCTGTTGAAGAATTTTCCCCGCAGCACGTCGTAGCCCCAGTGGTACACATAGGTGTACGGCAGGAAGAACAGCAGCACGCCGATATCCAGAATAAACGCCTGCATCAGGCTGATGTTCAGCCACGCGGCAATCAGCGGCACGGCGAACAGAATCAGCCCGCCCTCGAACAGCAGCGCGTGCATGATCCGGGTCTTGACGCTATTGGCCAGCTGCAGGCGCACTTTGAGGCGGTCGAAAAGGCTGTTGAAAATCATGTTCCAGGTCAGCGCCAACAAGCTGATAGCCAGGGTCACAGCACCCATTTCCAGGGCCGGCCGGCCAGTGATCCACACCAGCAGCGGCGTACAGATCAACAAGGCCAGGCCTTCGAAACCCAGGGCCTGCAAAGCGCGTTCAGTGATGGACTTGGTGGTGTTCATAAGCCTTGCTCTGTGAATGTCGAGGGTTGCCATCATCACTCCCGCACTCGATACTTCATAATCAATAACCATCGACCAAGGCGATAGATGATGGCCTCTCATGAAGTGTTGCAAGCGTTTGTGCAAGCGGCGACCCAAGGCTCGTTTTCGGCAGCGGCACGCAAGCTGGGCAAGAGCCAATCGACCGTCAGCGCCGCAGTGGCCAGCCTGGAGATTGATCTGGACGTGGTGCTGTTCGACCGCAGCAGCCGCAAACCCACCCTGACCCCGGCCGGGCATGTCCTGTTGCAACGCGCCGAGCAGGTGCTGGAAGCCAGCAGCCGCCTGGAGCTTGCCGCCAGCCAGTTGTCCCAGGGGCTGGAACCCAAGCTCAGTATTGCCATGTCCGACACCTATCAGTCGGGACGTTTTGAAACGCTGCTCAGCGCCCTTGAGCAGCGTTATCCGGACCTGGAGCTGGAGTGGCTGATTGCCGAATGTGAAGACCTTATCGCCCTGGTCCAAAGCGGGCGGGCGCAGCTCGCGTTTATCGAGGCGCAGGAGGTCTACCCGCCAGACCTGACCCATGCCACCGTCGAAGAGCGCGCGCAACTTGCGCTGTTTGTATCGCCGCTGCATGCACTGGCCGGCCTTGAGGGCATCAACCAGCAAACCCTGGAACAACACCGGGAGCTGCGCCTGGCAAGCATCATCAACCCCAATGAAAACCGGCCGAGCGGCCGTGTATGGTCCGCCCCCAGCTTTTTGATGCTGATGGAAATGGCCATCCTCGGTTTTGGCTGGGCCCCCTTGCCGCGCTGGCTGGTGGAGCGTTTTGCCAATGGCCAGCTGGTGGAGCTCAAGGCGCGCGGCTGGCCACGTTCGGTGGCGGTGGATGCCTTGTGGTCACGACAACAGCCGCCGGGCCCGGCCGGCAGTTGGTTGCTGCAAAAGATGCTTGAGTAACCTCAGCCGGCGCCTACAAAGGGCTATCGGTGCAGGTTGCCAGGCGTCGTTCGATAAAGCGTTTTTCCGGGGCCTGCTGGGTCAGGCCCAGGGCTGTTTCATACGCCTGGCGCGCCTCTTTCATCCGCCCCAGTTGCCGACAGAACTCCCCCCGTGCCGAATGCGCCAGGTGGTAATCCCGTAACTCGCCACGCACCAGGATCCCCTCGACTTGCTGCAACCCCGCCAACGGCCCATCGCGCATGGCCAGGGCAACGGCGCGGTTGAGCTCGATCACGGGCGACGGCAGCATCCGCAGCAGCACGTCATACAGGCCGACAATCTGTGGCCAGTCGGTCTGCGCCGCACTCGGGGCCTCGGCGTGTACCGCGGCAATCGCCGCTTGCAGGCAGTAAGGCCCGAAACGCCGGGTGGCCAGGGCCTGTTCTACCAACCCACAGCCCTGGGCAATCAGCGCTGCATCCCACAGCGTGCGGTCCTGCTCATCCAGCAGCACCAGCTCAGCGGCGGCAGAAAGCCGGGCCGGGCGCCGGGATTCATGGAGCAGCATCAACGCCAGCAGGCCCATGACTTCCGGCTCCGGCAGCAACTCCAGGAGCAGGCGGCCCAGGCGGATGGCCTCGCGGGTCAAGTCGTCACGGGTCAGGTCAGCGCCCATGGACGCCGAGTAGCCCTCGTTGAACACCAGGTAAATCACCCGCAATACGCTGTCCAGGCGCTCGGGCAACTCCGCCAGGGACGGCACCTGGTAGGGAATCCTGGCCTCGCGGATCTTGCCCTTGGCCCGCACGATGCGCTGGGCGATGGTGGCCGGCGTGACCAGGAAGGCCCGGGCAATTTCCTCGGTGGTGAGGTCACAAATCTCACGCAGGGTAAGCGGCACTTGCGCATCCGCCGCCAGCGCCGGATGGCAGCAGGTAAAGATCAGGCGCAGGCGGTCGTCTTCCACGTCTTCGGCACTCCAGTCAGCCGCTTCCAGCGCATCGGCCTGCTCCTGCAACAACGGGGTGAAACGGGCCTGGCGACGCAAGCGGTCGATGGCCTTGAAGCGCCCGGCAGACACCAGCCACGCTCGGGGATTGTCGGGCACACCGTCCTGCTGCCAGCGTTCGACCGCGACGAAGAACGCCTCGTGCAGGGCTTCTTCGGCGAGGTCGAAATCCCCCAGCAGGCGAATCAACGTCGCCAGGATGCGCCGCGACTCACTGCGGTAGACCGCCTCGACTTGGGCCTTGACGGTCAATCGGGCATGCCCGTGGTCACCAGGGTCACCAGCCGGTCCAGGCTCTCGCCCCAGCCCTGATGAAAACCCATGGCTTCGTGGGCTTGTTTGTCGGCTTCGCTCCAATGCATGGCGCGGGCGGTGTAGCGGGTCTTGCCAGCCACCTCCTCGAAGGTCACTTCGGCGCTCATAAACGGCTTGCCCGAGGGGATCCAACCCGGCAGGAACGCATCGGTAAACACCAGGCGGCGCGGCGCGTCGATCTCCAGGAACACGCCCTGGGTCGGATATTCACTGCCGTCCGGCGCGCGCATCAGGGTGCGAAACAGGCCACCGACCCACAGGTTCATTTCGCACTCGGGCGTGGTCATGCCGTGGGGGCCCCACCATTGTTGCAAGAGCGCAGGCTCGGTCCAGGCGCGGAACACCCGGCTGGGCGGGGCGTCGATCACCCGGCTGATGGACAGTTCAAATGCAGCAGGTTGAGTGTTCATGGTTAAACCTCCTGAGTTTTATAAGTGTTGAGTCAGAGATTCAAATCACGCACGGGGCGCACTTCCACGCTGCCGACCCGCGCCGCCGGAATGCCGCCGGCCACCTGCAGCGCCTCATTCAAGTCCTTGGCTTCGATCAGGTAGAAGCCGGCAAGCTGCTCCTTGGTTTCGGCAAACGGCCCATCGGTGATCGACAACTTGCCGTTACGCATGCGCACGGTGGTGGCCGTGCTCACCGGCTGCAGGGCCTCGGCCGCAAGCATGCGGCCACTGCCGTGGACCGCCTCGGCGTAGGCGTGGCATTCCGGGTCCTTGGGGCTGTCGGGCAGGCTGTGCAGCAAAGCTTCGGCGCTGTAGACCAGGCACAGGTATTTCATGGCGTTCTCCGTTTTTCGGACTAATGACTATAGTTCGCGGTACTCACGGTTCCAGGTCGAACAGACCGGCGCCGGTTTCCATATCGAACGGTGCGGACCAATGCTCGTGCACCACCTTCCACTGGCCGTTGATTCGCTGGTAGCCGGCGCTGACCCGCATCCAGCAGGTTTTCAGCACGCCATCGGGCCCGGTGCCGCCGCAGTGGGCGAGCCAGTGGGCAAAGGCGCTGTCATCGGCGGCGACGATATGCAGTTCATGAAAGTCGAAAACACCGGGGCCCGGGCAAAACTCCATGCAGGCCTGCCAATGGGCGCGATAGGCCGCCTTGCCTTTGAACTGCAGGGCATTGACGGCGTCGAACGCGACGATATCTTCGGCGTAAAAGCTGACAATCTGCTCGACATCCTTGGCGACCACCGCTTGTTTCCATTGCTCGATCAGGGTGTTGATTGCGTTGCTCATGGCGATACTCCTCGGGGTGGAAAATCACAGAAGACACCCTTGGTCGAATGGGCCGCCTGCCAATCGACAAGCCTACAAAAAATAATTTCGCCAAGGGCAAAGCCGCTAGAATTTGCGACTTCCCTGTAGGACTTCGGATATCTGCTCGATGGAAACCCGCCTCGCGCCCTATGAGACGCTGACCGCTGCACAGCAACAGCAACTCGCCAGCCTCGAAGTCCACCCCGAGCAACTGGCCTATAGCGGCGATATCGACTGCGCGCTGAACAGCCTGCTGGTCAACCCCAACCCCGGCATCAAGGGCTTTGCCTTGTTGGCCGACGAAATCCCCGTGGCCTTCCTGCTGCTCAAGCGCCCGCCCTGCCTACCCCATTGGGCCGACGAACACAGCGCCACACTGCATGCCCTGCAAGTCGATCGCCACCAACAGGGCCGCGGCTTGGGCAAAGCCTGCCTGCAAGCCCTGCCCGCTGCCGCCCGCCTGGCCTGGCCACAGATCACGGCGTTGGAGTTGTCGGTGGACAGCGACAATGTGGCGGCAATGGGCTTGTATTTGCAGCAGGGCTGGGTAGACCGGGGCGAGGCGTATAAGGGGCGGGTGGGTTATGAACGGCGGTTGGCACTGACACTCGGTTGATATCAGCGTTGACAACCCCAAAATGTAACGTATATATAACTTTAAAATACCAAAGTAACGGTAACGCGACATGGATCCTGCACTTCTGAGCCAGAGAATCGGCAACCAGGTTCGCTCGATGCGCCTCAGCCGTGGCCATACACAAGCACAGCTGGCACAGCTGGCCGGTACGACGCGGCAAAAACTGATCGAGATTGAGCACGGCAGCTTGTCGGTGGCGATGAATGCCTACGCACGGGTTTTTGCAGCCTTGGGCAGTGAGGTCAAACTGGTCCCCGTTTCCATGCCAACGCTGGAGGAAGTGGAGGATTTGTTCAATGAGTAGCTACAAACTGCAGGTCCGTACGCCCGAAGGCGCAAGTGGCAGCGTGTTCGTCGGCACTGAGCACTACCACTTTCGCTACGCTGATGATGCCCTGGAGCAGAGTGCAATCAGCCTGCTGATGCCAGTGCGGGCCGAGGAGTATCGACGGCATGAACTGCACCCGATCTTTCAAATGAACCTGCCCGAAGGTTATGTACTGGAGCAACTGAAAAACCGTCTGGCGAAGACCGTCAAGGTAGATCCAATGCTGTTGTTGGCCCTGTCAGGCAGCAGCGCACCTATCGGCCGCGTCTTCACCTCGTCCGCGCAAGTCAACCAACTGATTGAGCGCAACAGCCCCGTGTCGTACGGTGAGCGTCTGGATGAAATCCTCGCCTGGGATGGTGCCGAGGATTTGTTTACCCATCTGGTCGATCGCTACATCCTTCGCGCCGGCATTTCCGGGGTACAGCCTAAGGTATTGGTACCCGAAATCCCGCTGGTACCGGAACAGAAATTCACATCGAAAACCAACGATCTGATCATCAAGAGCGGGCGTGACGAGTTTCCAGGCCTGGCGATCAACGAATACCTGTGTATGTCGATTGCAAGGGAGGCAGGTATCCCCGTGCCACCCTTCTACTTGTCACAGAACCACAAGCTTTTCATCATGCGCCGCTTTGATCGGGACGAAAAACTCAACCCCCTGGGCTTTGAAGACATGACCACATTGATGGGCCTTTCCGCCGAGCAGAAATACAGCAAGAGCTACAACATGATTGCCAAGGCTGTTCGCCTCTTTTGTGCAATCGAACATGAACGCAGCTCCCTGGAGCAGTTGTTCGATAGCGTTGCGCTGAGCTGTATCGTCGGCAATGGTGATGCCCATCTGAAAAATTTTGGCTTGCTCTACAGCGATCCACTCAAACGTGACGCCCGTCTTGCACCCGCTTATGACATCGCCAATACCACCGCCTATATTCCCGAAGACGCCCTGGCTCTGGACCTGGACGGCAACCGCTCATTCTTTGCGTCACGCTTGGGAATCCTTGAGTTTGCCAAGACCTGCAGCATAGAAAACGCCGAGGAGCGCATCCGGGCTCTGCTGCAGACCCTTGAAGTGGTACTCGCACGTGAAGACGATTATTGTCGGCAAGCACCCCACGTTGCTCAGGCCATCCGGCAATCAGCGCAGGGCTACCAACGCAGCTTTGGCGGATAATCGCCAGCGCTCCCTGGGCAAGGAGACCCCCATGCTAACCACCCTGGACCAACTCGAAACCCTCTACGGCCTGCCCCAGGAGCGTGCCCTGCGCAAGGAAATCGCGTTTCTCAATGAGGATTACCAGGCGATGGTCAAAGCCTCGCCGCTGGTGATTGTCAGTTCTTCAGGCGCCGATGGCCTCGACGGCTCGCCTCGGGGCGATGTGCCGGGGTTTGTGCGGATCATTGATGAGCGCACGCTGGCGATCCCCGATCGGCCGGGCAATAACCGCCTCGATACCTTGCGTAACCTGTTGGTGGATCCACGGATTGCCTTGCTGTTCATTATTCCGGGGATCGGGGAAACGTTGCGGGTCAACGGGCGGGCGCAGATTTCCATCGAACCTGAGTTGCTGCAGAGCTTTGCGGTCAACGGCAAGCCGGCGCGGTCGGTGATTGTGGTGCAGGTAGAGGCGGCGTATTTCCACTGTTCGAAAGCTTTTGTGCGCTCCGATTGCTGGAACCCGGACAAGCATGTGGAGCGTTCGACGCTGCCGTCAGCAGGGGCTTTTCACAAGCGTTTGAATGATGGGCAGTTTGATGCCGAGGCCTACGACCGGGAAATGCCGGAGCGGGTCAAGGCCACGTTGTATTGAGGCCCTGGGCGGCTCGGGCGCCCTTGAGATCGCCATCGCGGGCAAGCCCGCTCCCACAGGTAATTGCGCCGTACCTGGCTTTGAGTAAACCCCCGATACAAATGTGGGAGCTGGCTTGCCTGCGATGGCGGTGGATCAGGCGATGTACAGGTTATGCGGACTTTTCGACAGGCAGCCAGATTTCCACGGTACCGGTGCCCTTATCCACGTCGAAGTCGGCGCTGTAGCGCTCGAAATCCGGCCCGGCGACCTTGTACCCCGAGGTCGGCAACCACTCGTACATAATCCGTTCATAGGTCTGCGACAGCGCATACACCGGCCCGTAGTGCGCGAAGACCGCATAATGATTGGCCGGCACTTCAATGGATTGAAAGTTGCCCGGCACATCACTTTTGGCTGGCACTTCGACCCCGGCGATGTAATCAAACTCTTCCTGGGTGGCGTTGTAGCAAACGCCGTAGGTCACGCCGCCCATGCGCTTTGTGATGTCCTTGATGCAGCTGTCGAACAACTCCCATAGCTTCGGAATGTCCCCCAGCGTGGCCTTGCCGTAATGACCGCCGACCCCGGCAATGACCATCGCCCTGCCCTCTTCCATGCGGGGTTCCAGGGGTAACGTTACCTGTTGGTTCATCTGCACAATCTCCATTGATAAATGACCAAAACCATACTGAGTATAGGGGCATAGTCATCCAACACTCCAGGCCGAAAATTTTCCGGCGCCATCTGGACAACCTACCCTCATCGCCCGTATTGTCTGCCCCGCAGGCCACCGCAGTGGCCGACGTCGCTCGGACGGTTCCGGGCGCTTACGTATTCCGAGGCAACAATGGCAGACCAAGGTTCGCCGCGCCGCTTTGCGCGCATAGATCGACTCCCCCCTTATGTTTTCAATATCACTGCCGAGCTGAAGATGGCTGCGCGTCGGCGCGGCGAAGACATCATCGACTTGAGCATGGGTAACCCCGACGGCCCGACTCCACCGCATATCGTGGAGAAACTGGTGACCGTCGCCCAGCGCGAAGACACCCACGGCTACTCCACCTCCAAAGGCATCCCGCGCCTGCGCCGCGCCATTTCGCGCTGGTACAAGGACCGCTATGAGGTGGATATCGACCCGGAAACCGAGGCCATCGTGACCATCGGCTCCAAGGAAGGCCTGGCGCACCTGATGCTGGCCACCCTGGACCAGGGCGATACCGTTCTGGTACCCAACCCCAGCTACCCGATTCACATCTACGGTGCGGTGATTGCCGGCGCCCAGGTGCGCTCGGTGCCGCTGATTCCCGGCGTGGACTTCTTTGCCGAGCTGGAGCGGGCGATCCGCGGTTCGATCCCCAAGCCGAAGATGATGATCCTCGGCTTCCCGTCCAACCCGACCGCGCAGTGCGTGGAGCTGGACTTCTTCGAACGGGTGATCGCCCTGGCCAAGCAGTACGACGTGCTGGTGATCCACGACCTGGCCTACGCCGATATCGTCTACGACGGCTGGAAAGCCCCGTCGATCATGCAGGTACCGGGAGCCAAGGACATTGCGGTGGAGTTTTTCACCCTGTCCAAGAGCTACAACATGGCCGGCTGGCGCATCGGTTTTATGGTGGGTAACGCGGAACTGGTCAACGCCCTGGCGCGCATCAAGAGCTACCACGACTACGGCACCTTCACCCCGCTGCAAGTGGCGGCGATTGCCGCGCTGGAAGGCGACCAGCAATGTGTGAAAGACATTGCCGAGCAGTACCGCCAGCGCCGCAATGTGCTGGTCAAGGGCCTGCATGAACTGGGCTGGATGGTAGAGAATCCGAAGGCGTCGATGTATGTCTGGGCAAAAATTCCCGAGGCGTATGCCGCCATGGGCTCGCTGGAATTTGCCAAGAAGCTGCTGCTCGAAGCCAAGGTGTGTGTCTCGCCGGGGATCGGCTTTGGCGAGTATGGCGATGACCATGTGCGCTTTGCGCTGATCGAGAACCAGGACCGCATTCGCCAGGCGGTACGCGGGATACGGGCAATGTTCCGGGCCGATGGCCTGGTCACCAAAGCCTGACCGAGTGATCGTTCCCACGCTCTGCGTGGGAACGTAGTCCGGGACGCTTTGCGTCCCAAAGCGTGACGCAGAGCGTCACAAGGGGCATTCCCACGCGGAGCGTGGGAACGATCAGTCACCCCAGGTTGGGTTACACCACCAACGACAGCAACATGATAAAGCCCAGCGCCACGATGGACAGGATGGTCTCCATCGCCGTCCACGTCTTGAACGTCTCGGCCACGGTCATGTTGAAGTACTGCTTGACCAGCCAGAACCCTGCATCGTTGACGTGCGACAGAATCAACGACCCCGCCCCCGTCGCCAGCACCAGCAATTCCAGGTTGACCCCCGGCACCATGCCCACCACCGGCACCACAATGCCTGCGCCCGTAATGGTGGCCACGGTCGCCGAACCCGTGGCAATCCGAATCACTGCGGCTACCAGCCAGGCCAGCAGGATCGGGTTGATCTGCGCCGTCACCGCCATATGGCCGATCACGTCACCCACACCGCTGGTCACCAGCATCTGCTTGAAGCCACCACCGGCACCGATGATCAGGATGATCGCGGCGGTCGGCGCAAGGCTCGCATCCAGCAGCTTGAGGATTTGCTTGGAATGGATGCCCTGGCGATGACCAAAGGTGTACAGCGACAGCAGCAACGCCAGGAGCAAGGCACTGATCGGGTGGCCGATCATGTCCATCCAGTTACGCACGATGTGCCCGTCTGGCAGGGCGATGTCAGCGAAGGTTTTCAGCAGCATCAGGAACACCGGCAGCAGCACGGTGATCAGGGTGATGCTGAAGCTCGGCAGGTTTTTTGCGTCGGACTCGCGGGCCAGTTGGTCCACCAGTTCCTGGGACGGGTTGCCGGGGATGTACTTGGCAATGAACGTCCCGAAGATCGGCCCGGCAATGATGGCGGTCGGCAAGGCGACGATCAGGCCGTAAAGAATGGTCTTGCCGATATCCGCGCCAAACACGCCGATGGCCAGCAACGGCCCCGGATGCGGCGGCACCAGGCCGTGCACCGCCGACAGGCCGGCGAGCAACGGGATGCCGATCTTGATCAGCGACACACCGGTGCGCCGCGCAACGATAAACACCAGCGGGATCAGCAATACAAAACCGATCTCGAAGAACAGTGGGATGCCCACCAGGAAGGCCGCGAACATCATCGCCCACTGCACCTTTTCCTTGCCGAAGGCGCGGATCAGGGTCTGGGCGATCTGATCGGCACCGCCGGATTCGGCCATCATCTTGCCGAGCATCGTACCCAGCGCCAGGATAATCCCGACAAACCCGAGCACCCCGCCAAAACCGTCCTGGAAGGCCTTGATGATCTTGTCCACGGGCATGCCCGAGGTCAGGCCGAGAAAGCCTGCGGCGATGATCAGCGCAATAAAGGGGTGGACCTTGAACCGGGTGATCAACACGATCAGCCCGATGATAGTGACCACTGCATCAAGCAGCAGGTAAGACTCGTGGGACATGCCAAACATGGGGGTCGTCTCCTGTTTGTTGTTGTTATTAAAGCGGGTGTTGAATTTCGTGCCGTCGGATAGCGCTGTCTTTCGGGCAAAAAATCATCGGGAAGGTTCAAAACCGTGGGTCAGCCACCACGCGTGGGTCTGCGCGGCCAACGCCTCGATGCTGTCTTTACTGGCGTTGAGGGCCAGGGTCAGCGGCTCGCCAATGGGCGATTCGAGGGTGGCGAACTGGCTGTCGATCAGGCTGGCCGGCATGAAATGGCCGGGGCGATGGGATACGCGGTCGGCGGCCACTTCGCGGGTCAGTTCGAGGAAGACAAACCCCAGGCCCGGCGCGGCTTCGCGCAAGTGATCGCGGTATTTTTTCTTCAAGGCCGAACAGGTGAGCACCGGATGCTCGCCGGCCTTGAGCGCACGACGCAACTCATCGCAGAGGATGTCGAGCCAGCCGGCGCGGTCGTCGTCGTTCAGGGGATGGCCTGCGCTCATCTTTTCGATATTGGCAGCCGGGTGAAAGCTGTCGCCTTCAATGGCGGTGGCGCCGTTCAACAGGCACAGGGCCTCGCTGACACTGGACTTGCCACATCCGGAAACACCCATGATGACCAGGGCAGTAACAGGTTGACTCATGAAACACCTCAGGACGCAGATAGCGCTACCTTTGCACGCCCTAAGGCTAGTGCAAAAACAGGCTTTTCCCGCGCCTAATTGTCATTTTTATGGAGTGACGCGTGCATCCTCTGCCACCGCTTGCACCAGGATCAGGCAACCCTTTGCGCAAGTATTTGCAGGCTTTTGGAGACAGCGCTACCTTAGTGCCTCGATTTTTGTTTGGCAAGCCGCCTGATGACCTCCAAGAACGATAAAAATACCCGCACCACGGGTCGCCCTACTCTTAACGAAGTCGCGCGCCTGGCCGGCGTCAGCCCGATTACCGCCTCCCGGGCCCTGCGCGGGATCAGCACCGTGGCCACCGAACTGGTGGAAAAAGTGCAGAAGGCCGCTGCCGAGCTGAACTACGTGGTCAACCCGGCCGCCCGCGCCCTGGCCTCCGCCCGCAGCCAGTCGGTGGTGGTGCTGGTGCCCTCGCTGTCCAACCTGCTGTTTATCGAAACCCTCGAAGCCATTCATCAGGTGCTACGGCCCAAGGGCTTCGAAGTGCTGATCGGCAACACCCACTATTCCCGGGACGAAGAAGAAAACCTGTTGCGCAACTACATGGCCTATCAGCCACGCGGCTTGCTGCTGACCGGCTTTGACCGCACCGAAAGCGCCCGGCGCATGGTGGAGTCGAGCAATGTGCCCTGCGTGTACATGATGGACCTGGACCCGACGGCCGGGGTCAACTGCGTCGGCTTCTCGCAGATCAGTGCCGGCGAAACCGCAGCAGCGCACCTGATCTCCCGGGGCCGCAAACGCCTGGCCTACGTCGGCGCACAACTGGACCAGCGCACGCTGCTGCGCGGTGAAGGCTTCCGCCGTGGCCTGCAACAGGCCGGTTTGTATGACCCGACCCTCGAACTGCTGACCCCGCGCCCCTCGTCGGTGGGCCTGGGTGGCGAGTTGTTCCTGCAACTGCTGGCCAGCCATCCGGATGTGGACGCGATCTTCTTCGGCAACGACGACCTGGCCCAGGGTGCGCTGCTCGAAGCCCTGCGCCACGGGATCAAGGTGCCGCAGCAAGTGGCGGTACTGGGCTTCAACGACCTGCCCGCCTCCAGCTTCATGGTGCCGCGCCTGAGCAGCATCAGCACCCCACGCGAAGCCATTGGCCGACGCGCGGCAGAGCATTTGCTGACGGTGATGGCCGGCAACAAAATCGCCCGGCCGGTGGTGGATATGGGGTTTGAGTTGAAGGTACGCGAGAGCAGTTAGGCATTGGCTGTAGGAATGAGCTGACTGTGCGGCCGCGCCTTGCTCCGTTACCTACGGTTGCGTCAGAATCCGCCGGCTTGTGCGCCTGGGTGGGGCTCTCTAAGGTGGCTCGGTCGCTGAATGTCTCGGTGATCGGGTTTAGTAGCCTGAGCTTGAACAACCTAAGTGCATGAGCCTCCCCTGTCAGACGTTCTCGTCTGTGCTTGATGGTGGCTGTGCGCAGGGCGCCTTCGGGCGCGCCGGCTTTGGGTGTTCACCGGTCTACTAACCTGCGTGCAGCCGCCACCCTAATTCGTTTAGTAGCGATGAGGTGGCGGCCCGAATCAGGAACACCCCTATGTTCAAAATAACGCCCAACCCCCCGCTTCACGACGCAAAACTCAACCTGGCCGCCCACCGCGCCATTGATCACTACCTCAACCCCCCAACCGCCCCCGCGCCCGAACCTTCCACTCTGTTCACCGTCACTTCCGGCGCCAGCAGCGAAAGCCTGATTGCCAACAGCTATGAAACCCTATCCTCCGTCACCACATTACTGCTGGACCTGTCCGAAGACCTGACCGGCAAAGACCGCGACAGGGCATTGGCGATTCACCAGTTGAGCGAGTTGGGCGTGTTGCTGATGGGCACGTTGATGGACCAGCAAACACTGCACAACTAAAGCCCAGACGCGATCAGAAAGGTGGGAGCTGGCTTGCCTGCGATGGCGGTGTGTCAGCCACCCAAGATAATGACTGGCACACCGCCATCGCAGGCAAGCCAGCTCCCACATTTTTTACCGTGCCCACTTGGCCCCTGCTAAATTGCCCAACTCACACCTGCCAGGGAAGCACCATGGGACACGCGCTGAAAATCTTGGGTCGCACTTCGTCCATCAACGTACGAAAAGTCCTGTGGACCTGCCAGGAACTGAACATCCCCTACGAGCGCGAAGACTTGGGCATCGGCTTCACCCCCACCCAATCACCCGCCTTCCTCGCCCTGAACCCCAATGCCCAGGTGCCGGTGATCATTGACGACAACGGCGTGCTCTGGGAATCCAACACCATCTGCCGCTACCTGGTGGGCCTGCACCAGCGCCATGACTTGCTGCCCGCCGCCCCCGCGCCTCGCGCCAGGGTCGAGCAATGGATGGACTGGCAAGCCACCGAACTCAATCCCTCCTGGGGCTATGCCTTCCACGCCCTGGTGCGCCAGAACCCGGACTTCCAGGACCCGCAGCGCATTGCAGCCGGCGTGCGCGGTTGGAACGACAAGATGGGATTGCTGGAGCAGCAGTTGATCAAGACCGGCGCCTATGTGGCCGGTGACAGCTTCAGCCTCGCCGATATCCTGGTCGGCCTGTCGGTGCACCGCTGGCGGATGACGCCCATGGAGCGCCCTCGCTACCCGGCTGTCGATGCGTACTACGCCCTGCTCAGCCAGCGCCCAGGTTTCCAGGCCTTTGCCCTCGACGGTCACAACTAAGGATTACACGATGAAAGGACTCAACGTACTGCTCACCGGCGCCTGCGGCAGGATCGGCAAGACATTTTTCGAAGCGTCGAAAGATCGCTACTGCTTTACCCTCACCGACCGCGTCGCACCGGGCTTCGCCCTCGACGGCCATCGCTTCGTGCAGGCCGACTTGAGTGACAGAACGGCCCTCACCGCACTGCTCGACGGCATCGACGTGGTTGTGCACCTGTCGGGCATTCCCCACGCCAGCGCCACCTTCGACGAACTGCTCCCCAACAATATCCTCGCCACCACCTATCTGTTCGAGGCCGCCGTGGCCGCCAACGTCAAGCGCCTGGTCTTCGCCAGCAGCGCCCAGACCATCGAAGGCTACCCGGTGGATCGGCAAATCACCCCGGGCATGCCGGTGCTGCCGGCCAACCTGTATGGCGTGAGCAAATGCTACGGCGAAGCGCTGTGCGGGTATTACGCAGCCAAAACCCCACTCTCCACCATCGCATTACGCATTGGCGCGTTTGAATTTGCCGAAACCCACGACTTGAACAACGCCCGCGACCTCAGCGCCTGGCTCAGCCCTCGGGATGCCGTGCAGTTGTTGCAGCGCTCGGTGGAGGCCCAGGGGGTCAAGCACCTGATCGCCCATGGCATTTCCAATAACCGCTTCAAGCGCCTGGACTTGAGCGAGACCACACGGGTTCTGGGGTATCAGCCGCAGGACGATGCTTTCCAGGTCTTCGAGATTCCCATTACCTACTGAAGGCAATGGCCGCCGACGGCAAACATTGGCCGTCGGCAACCCGCCTCTTGCCTCGGTATTGCCCTCACAGCCAATGAATACGGGGTTTTAGTTCCCGGCACGCTAATTGCTAAACCCTATGGACCGTTCAAAACCACAGGTGCCCGATCATGTTGGTCAATACCCAAGTCTCGTCCGTGATCCAACAGTCCAAACGCCCCGACCTGGACCCGGCCAACGCCGCCGCCAGCGCGCTGTACAGCGGCGTGATGCAAAACGTGCAGAACGCTGCCGCCGCGACCCAGGTGCAAGCCACGCAAAAGGCCACCGACACCACGGCCAGCAACGTGGATGCGGCGTTTGCCAAGACCCGCCTGCAGTTGCAGGCAACACCGCCGACCAGCGCCACGCCAACCACCGCGACCAGCACCCAGGCCCGGACAGAGTTCACCGACTACATGGCCAAGACGCCGGCCGAGCGCATTCGCGATCAGATCCTCAAGGAAAAGGGCCTGACCGAAGAAGAAGTGAAAGCGATGCCTATCGAACAACAGAATGCCATTGCCCTGGAAGTGACTGAGCGCCTGAAGATGCAGGCGGCGCAGCAGTTCGCCGAGAAGACCGCTGACCCGCAGATCAAGGCCGTGAAAGATGCCCTGGCTGCCATCTGATATGGCCCGCCACTGCCGCTCTGCGCGGGTTGAGCCTGGCAACCCACTCTCCCGTTGACCTGTGGCGAGGGAGCTTGCTCCCTCACCACAGGGTGGGCACGGTCCCGCTACTGCAATTGCAGGGTGGAGTTGAACTGGCCGATAGCATCCACCACATGCCGTGAGCCCTCCTGGATCTCCAGGATCACCTGCCCCGCTTCATTGGCCAACTCCACCCCCACGCCGGTACGGCTCAGGCTCGACTGCATGCTCGATACCGCGCTCAGGGACAAGTCGTGGTTTTTGCGCACCACGTCGACAATCTCGATCGTCGCCTGGCTGGTACGCGCCGCCAGGCTGCGCACCTCGTCCGCCACCACCGCAAACCCACGCCCGTGCTCACCCGCGCGTGCAGCTTCAATGGCCGCGTTAAGCGCCAACAGGTTGGTTTGATCGGCAATACCGCGAATGGTCTGCACGATGGTGCCGATAATGTCCGACTGCTTGCTTACCGCGTCGATACTCAGCGCCGCCTGATTCAGGTCGCGGGAAATTTCTTCGATGATCTGCACCGTCTGCTGCACCACTTCCGACCCCTTACGGGCGCAGGCGTCGTTCTGCACCGAGGTGGCGTGGGCCGAATCGGCAGCGGTCCGCAACGTGGTGACCTGGTGGGTGATATCACTGGCGAACTTCACCACCTTGTACAGGCGACCATTGGCATCGAAGATCGGGTTGTAGGAGGCTTCCAGAAACAGCGTCTGGCCATGCTTGTTGCGCCGTTCGAAACGATGGGAGTGAAACTCACCCCGGTTGAGCGACGCCCAGAACGCCTTGTAACTCGGTGAGTCCACCTCAGCGCGGTCACAGAACATGCTGTGGTGCTGGCCAACGATTTCACCGAGGGAATACTGCACCGTCTTCAGGAAGTTCTGGTTGGCATTGAGGATCTGCCCCTGGGGCGTGAACTCGATGACCGCCATGGAGCGGCCGATGGCATCAATCAGGCTCTGGTTTTCATGTTCGCGGTGGATCCGTTCGGAAATGTCCGACGCCACCTTGATCACGCTCTGCACCTGTTCATCCGGGCCGAACACCGGCATGTAGCTGGCCTCCAGCCACACTTCCTCGCCGCTCTTGGTCAAGCGCATGAACGTGCCGCTGAGGGGCTCGCCCTGGGCCAGGTCGCGCCATAGCTTGGCGTAGACGTCGCTGCGGTAGTAGGACTCTTCACAGAAAATTCGGTGGTGTTTGCCACGTACTTCCTCGGCGCTGTAACCCAATGTCTTACAGAAGTTTTCGTTGGCATCCAGGACTATGCCGTCGCGATCAAACTCGATCATCGCCATGGAGCGGCTGATCGCCGCCAGCTTGGCCTGGGCCTGGGTCAACGCGCAGGAAAAACGTTCGATTTGCAACAGGTCGGATTTGTGGTGCAGGTTAAACATGGTCGGATCACCTTCAGCGCTGTCTTTGAATGACGGTTAGTTCTTGGATTTGACCCAGCACAACTTTCCACAAAACAGGCAAACGCAATCGTCCAGAGACAGGACAAGTGTCAGGCGATAGATAAATGATGGCTAATCGGAGAGTCCATGGGGCAACACTCGCTTCAAGGCATCCTTTTCTTGATGACCCTCTCTGGGGCCTGCTTCAACCGACACACGCAAATCCATTTAACTTGAGGCTCCTTTTTCCCGGCGCTTTGAGGTACGCGCTCGCTATGCCAAAAACCACCCAAGACGCTTCATATGGCAAGCGACATAAGTGGTTCTGGATGAGCATAGACAGGGCTTGGCACTCTGCAAGGCCATTAATCAGCCATCATTGATAAAAAGATGTTGGAGGGGCGTGCGAGGGGGATATCAGGATGTATCTTGCCGTGTAGAAGCGAGCTTGCTCGCTCCCACAGTGAAGGGCTTAGTGACCGAACAGGCCTGTCTCAGTTTTCTTGGCTTTTTTGTCCGCGCGTTTTTCATCGGCGGTCTTTGCCGGTTTTTTCTTCGCGGCTTTCTTTGAATCCATACCTTTGGCCATGATGCATGCTCCACTAACAGAGGAAGTAAGCATGGGTATAACACCTATTGCCCAACAGAAGGCGCTTTGCCCGACTTATAATCCCCAGCCCTTGATCACGCTTGTCCAAATACCATGCCCGAGTTGCACATTGATCTACTGGCGGAGCCCCTGTGGCCGTTGCTGAACAAGTTCTACCGCCGCCATAACTCGCCGATGAAGGCCCTCAAGGGCGGCCAGTTGTGGGTCGCGCGCAACAGCGAGATCGTCGCAGGCCTGTGCCTGAGCCCCGTGGTCTGCGGTCAGTGGCTGACCGGGCTGTTTGTCGATCCGGCATTACGCGGACAAGGGCTGGCGGCGCGGCTGATCGCTGAAGCGATTGCGCCTGTCGAAGGCACGGTGTGGCTACTGTGCCACCCCGACCTGGAAGGGTTTTATACAGCCCAGGGCTTCAGCCAGCAGACCGTGTTGCCGCAGTCGCTGGCAGAGCGCCTGGTGCGCTATAAACGCAACAAGCCGATGATTGCCATGGGCCTGTGCCGCCAGGGTTAAGCGTCGGCGGCGGGATCCAGCTCCGGAAACATCACCTCGATAAACCCGAATTTGCTGAAGTCTGTGATCCGCGACGGGTACAGGCGACCGATCAGGTGGTCGCATTCATGCTGCACCACCCGCGCGTGGAAGCCATCGGCAATCCGCACAATCGGCTCGCCCTTGGGGTCAAAACCCTCGTAGCGAATCTGCTGGTAGCGATCCACCGCACCGCGCAGGCCTGGCACCGACAGGCAGCCTTCGTAACCCTCCTCCAACACCGGGCTCAGCGGGGTAATCAGCGGGTTGATCAGGATGGTCTGGGGCACCGCCGGGGCATCCGGGTAGCGCTCGCTGCTCTCGAAGCCGAAGATCACCAGTTGCAAGTCGACACCAATCTGCGGCGCGGCCAGGCCAACGCCACCCACGTGTTCCATGGTCTGGAACATGTCGTCGATCAGTTGCCACAGCTCGGGGCTGTCGAACATTTCCGGGGGCACCGGGGGCGCGATACGCAGCAGGCGTTCGTCGCCCATTTTCAGGATTTCACGAATCATCGATCAACTTTCATCAGAGGTGGGTTTGGGCAGCGAATGGTCCCGGCCAAGGCCCGAGACATGCTGTTTTTGATCAGGGTGGTGTTCGCCAAAGTCTTTTTCGCCCGGGTCTTTGCCTTCGGCAGACATGTGCTCGATCACCGCGTTCATCTCCGCGCCCAGCAGTAATACGGCGGCGGAAATATAGAAGTACAACAGCAGGACAATGATCGCGCCGATGCTGCCGTACATGGCGTTGTAGTCGGCGAAGGTTTTCACGTAATAGCCAAAGCCCAGGGAAGCGATGATCCAGACCACCACCGCCAGCACCGAGCCTGGCGTGATAAAGCGAAATTTCTGCTTCACGTCCGGCATCACGTAGTACATCAAGGCCACGGCGAACATCAGCAGGATCACAATCAACGGCCAGCGCAGGATGGTCCACAGGGTAACGACGAATTCCTGCATGCCAATCTGCCCGGCCAGCCACTCCATCACTTGCGGCCCCAGGACCATCAACGCGGCAGCGGCCAGCAACATGCCGGCGATACCCACGGTGTAGAGAATCGACAGCGGGAAACGTTTCCAGATCGGCCGGCCTTCCACCACGTCGTAGGCAGCGTTCATCGCACTCATCATCAGGCGCACGCCCGCCGAGGCGGTCCACAGCGCGATGACGATACCCACCGACAACAGCCCACCCTTGGATTGCTGCAATTGGTCAATCACCGGGTTGACCTGCTCCAGGGCCTGGGGCGGCAACACCAGCTCCGATTGCAGGCGCAACCAACTGAAGAAGTCCGGCAGGTGCAGGAAACCAATCAGGGCAATCAGGAACAGCAGGAAGGGAAACAATGAAAACAGCATCTGGTAGGCCAGTGCCGAGGCGTAGGTGGGCATCTCGTCGTCGATGAACTCTGTGACGGTGCGCATCAATACGCGGTGCAGCGGCAGATCTTTTAATACCGGAAAAATCATAGCGTCTCCTTTCGCCGCAAAAAGGTTGAGTTCGTGGGCGACTCAGGGGCCGTTTTCTACATCAAGGTAGCCTATTTGGCGACCTTGAAACAATTTCGAAACTTTAATCCGCCGGTTTGACATAAAAACGGCCATCCGTGGATGACCGTTATGCTGCGTGTTGGCAGGCGGGTGAATCAGGCTTTGTCGACCGTATTCTTTACCGCGTCCTTGACCTTGCCGATCGCTTGCTGGGCTTCGCCCTTCTTCTCTTGGATCTTGCCTTCGGCCTCAAGCTGGGTGTTGTCTGTGGCTTTGCCGACACCTTGTTTGATATTGCCAATGGCTTCGTTCGCTAAACCTTTTGCCTTATCCGCTGTGCTGCCCATGGTATTTCTCCGTAAGAACAATCAAGGGTTTTGGTCATTACCTAAGGATTGACCCTAGGCGTTTGCGTAGAGTTTCAATTATTTGCGTCAGGCATTTCATCACCCCGTACAGGTTTGGCTTTATGTTTTGCGGCCAACCCACGAGAATGCCCGGCAGATTCAGGCTCAACCGCTGAATAACAGATCCCGTAGGAAGGTTATGAAACTCAATAAATCACAGGCCATCGCCCGCAGAAACCTGGAACTGGGCGGTGCCGTGCTCGGTGTCAACAACTGCCACTTCACCGACCTGGACCGCAAGCGCAACATCTGGTGGTTCGACCTACCGGTGGCGCGCATCGCCATTGGCCAGTACGAGTGGATTCATTTGTTGATGCACAACGCCGAAACCGATCAGCTGCTGCACCTGAAAGTACCGACCGTGTACCTGCGTGAGAAGCTTGAAGGGTTGGTAGTACGCAATGCAGGCAAGCGCAAGCCGGAGATTACCCTGGAGCTGAGCGCAGACAAGGACTCGTTCCTGAAGGATGTACGCCCGGCAGGCGCTGGCGTGAGCTTCGCGCAGTTCGCCCTGTAAACACCCGATCAGAAATGTGGGGGCTGACAGGACGCCATCGCGGGCAAGCCCGCTCCCACAGGGGTTGTGCTGTACAGGTGTTTTGAGTGCGGCCCAGGACAAATGGCTTGTCGGGTCGCCGCATCGCGGCGATAGCGGTGGGTCAGTCGACACTCAGCGCCCAATAAAAAGCCCCGCATTCGCGGGGCTTTTTGTTTACTTCTTCAGGCCCAGTTTCTTCATCTCTTCATCGCGCAACTCACGACGCAGGATCTTGCCCACGTTGGTGGTCGGCAGTGCTTCGCGGAACTCGACAGCCTTCGGCACTTTGTAGCCGGTGACGTTGGCGCGCATATGCTCCATCACCTGCTCCTTGGTCAGTGTCGCGCCTGGCTTGACCACGATGAACAGCTTGATGTGCTCGCCCGATTTCTCGTCCGGAACACCAATGGCCGCGCATTGCAGCACGCCCGGCAGGCTTGCCAGCACGTCTTCCAGTTCGTTGGGGTAGACGTTGAAACCGGAGACCAGAATCATGTCCTTCTTGCGATCAACGATGCGCATGTAGCCGTCTGGCTGGATGATCGCGATATCGCCGGTCTTCAGCCAGCCTTGGCTGTCGAGCACTTCGGCGGTGGCGTCTTCACGCTGCCAGTAGCCCTTCATCACTTGCGGGCCCTTGACGCACAGCTCGCCGATTTCGCCCAGGGGCAACTCGACACCCTCATCCGAGATGACTTTGCACAGGGTCGAGGGCACCGGGATGCCGATGGTGCCGATCTGGATATTCTGGATCGGGTTGACCGTGGCCACCGGGCTGGTTTCGGTCATGCCGTAACCTTCACAGATATTGCAGCCGGTCACGGCCTTCCAACGCTCGGCCGCCGCCAGTTGCAATGCCATGCCACCCGACAGCGTGACCTTGAGCCCCGAGAAGTCCAGCTTGCGGAAGCCTTCGTTGTTGCACAGGGCCACGAACAGGGTGTTCAGGCCGACAAAGCCGCTGAACTTCCACTTCGACAACTCCTTGACCATCGCCGGCAGGTCGCGCGGGTTGCTGATCAGGATGTTGTGGTTGCCGATCAGCATCATCGCCATGCAATGAAAGGTGAAGGCATAGATGTGGTACAGCGGCAGCGGCGTGATCAGGATCTCGCAGCCTTCGTTGAGGTTGGAGCCCATCAGCGCCTTGCACTGCAGCATGTTGGCGACCAGGTTGCGATGGGTCAGCATCGCGCCCTTGGCCACGCCGGTGGTGCCGCCGGTGTATTGCAGTACGGCGACGTCTTCGCTGGCCGGGCTGGCGTCGGTGACCGGCTGGCCATGCCCCTTGGCCAGGACGTCGTTGAACTTGATCGCCTGGGGCAAGTGATAGGCCGGGACCATCTTCTTCACGTACTTGATAACGCTGTTGATCAGCAACCGCTTGAGCGGCGGCAACAGGTCAGCCACTTCGGTGACGATCACGTGCTTGACGCCAGTCTTGGGCACGACTTTTTCTGCCAGGTGCGCCATGTTGGCCAGGCAGATCAGGGCTTTGGCCCCGGAGTCGTTGAACTGGTGTTCCATCTCCCGCGCGGTGTACAGCGGGTTGGTGTTGACCACGATCAGGCCGGCGCGGATAGCGCCAAACACGGCGACCGGGTACTGCAGGAGGTTGGGCAATTGCACGGCGATTCGATCACCGGGCTGCAAGTCGGTATGCTGTTGCAGGTACGCGGCAAAGGCACCGGACAATTCGTACAACTCACCGTAGGTGATTGTCTTGCCCAGGTTGCTGAAAGCCGGTTTGTCGGCGAAGCGTTGGCAGGACTGTTTCAGTACCGCCTGAATATTTTGATACTCGTCTGGATTGATGTCTGCAGCAATCCCGGCGGGGTACTTATCCTTCCAAAAGTCTTCGATCATGGAAGCCCACTCCTCAGCGACGCGAATTCATTCACCGCATTTGATGCGATTATTATTTGTGTGTTTTTAGGTGATTCCGGCTGTTTCAAGCAGGCCGAGAGGTCACAAAGCGCGCCGAGAGTAGCAGCTTTGCCAAGGGCCGCCTAGAGCCAAAAGAGGCCCCTACAGTCATAAACATGACTCAAGAATATGCAGTAGTCATTTTTAGAGCAAAGATTCTATAACCTGCGAAACCGCTCTACTTTAAGGGTGTACACAATAAATGTGGGAGCTGGCTTGCCAGCTCCCACATTTGAATCGCATCAATTCAGGTCAGGCGATATCGCGAAGCTCTCTGCGCAGGATCTTGCCTACCGGCGTCATCGGCAGCGAGTCGCGCAACACAATGTGCTTGGGCACTTTGTAGCCGGTGAAGTTGGCCTTGCAGTAAGTCTTCAGCTCCTCAAGGCTGACACCCTGGGCCCGCGCCACCACGAACAGTTTCACCGCCTCGCCGGTACGCTCGTCAGGCACGCCGATCACCGCGCAGTTGGCAACGTTCGGGTGGGCCATCACCACGTCTTCGATCTCGTTGGGGTACACATTGAAGCCCGAGACGATGATCAGGTCTTTCTTGCGGTCGACAATGCGCACAAAACCGTCGGGGTCGATCACCGCAATATCGCCAGTCTTGAGCCAGCCCTCGGCGTCCAGGGTTTCGGCAGTGGCCGCCGGTTGCTGCCAGTAGCCCTTCATGACCTGCGGGCCCTTGATGCACAACTCGCCCCGCTCGCCCATCGGCAACTCGACGCCGGCGTCATCAATAACCTTCATCGCCGTGCCCGGCACTGGAATACCCACGGTGCCCAGGCGCGATTGATCACCGTAGGGGTTGGTGCTGGCCACTGGCGACGTCTCAGTCAGGCCGTAGCCTTCGCCGATGGAACAGCCGGTGATCTGCTTCCAGCGCTCGGCAGTGGCCTTGACCAGGGCGGTACCGCCGGAGTTGGTGATCTTCAGGTGGGAGAAGTCCAGGGTCTTGAAGTCCGGGTGCTCCATCAAGGCGACAAACAGTGTGTTGAGCCCCAGCAACCCGGTAAACCGCCACTTCTTCAATTCCTTGATAAAGCCGCCGATGTCCCGTGGATTGGTGATCAGCACGTTGTGGTTGCCGGTGACCATCATGCACATGCAGTTCGCCGTAAAGGCATAGATGTGATACAGCGGCAGCGGCGCGATCATCACCTCCTGCCCTTCCTTGACCAGCGGATGCCCGTCTTCACGCAGCTGGGACATGCACGCCCGCACCTGCTGCATGTTCGCCACCAGGTTGCCGTGGGTGAGCATCGCGCCCTTGGCCAGGCCGGTGGTGCCGCCGGTGTATTGCAGCACGGCGATGTCATCGAGGGTCATCGGGTGGCGGGTCACGGCCAGGCCCGCGCCCATGCGCAACGCGCGCTTGAACGACACCGCCCGGGGCAGGCTGTAGGCCGGGACCATCTTCTTCACTTTGTCGACCACGGTGTTGATCAACCAGCCCTTGGCGGCGGGCATGAAGTCGCCCATCTTCGCTTCGATCAGGTACTCGATCTCGGTGTCGGCCGCCACTTCCTGGACCCGGGAACCAAACAGGTTGAGGTAGACCAGCGCACGAATGCCCGCATCCTTGAACTGATGGCGCATCTCCCGCGGGGTGTACAACGGGTTGGTGTTGACCACCACCAGCCCGGCGCGCAAGGCGCCGAACACGGCAATCGGGTAATGCAGGACGTTGGGCATCTGCACCGCAATACGGTCGCCCGGCTTGAGATCGGTGTGGTGTTGCAGGTAGCCGGCGAACGCCGCACTCTGGCGCTCCAGGTCGGCGTAGGTCAGGGTGATCCCCATGTTGCTGAATGCCGGACGGTCGGCAAAGGCTTTGCAGGAACGCTCGAAGACTTCGATTACTGACTTGTACGCCGACAGGTCAAGCTCGTTGGGAACGCCTGTTGCGCGTTTGTCATTCCAGAAATCAGGTTGCATTATTCTTGTCCTCTTACCCGAGTGTGCCCGACCGCTTCCGGCTGTTTAAGGGAAGCGGAGCTTCGAGGACGTTAGCAGCTATGGCCAAACAGGCAAATACACTAAAACGTGTCATTGATTGTATGAATCTTGCCCCTGAGGCCGCGGGTGATCAGACGCCGGCCCTCGGATGAGCTATACACTGCAACGACCCTGAGCAAAGGAAGCGCCATGAACCACACCACTTTCTGGCTGACCGCGAACGACCGCAGCCGCCTGTACGTCAACCAGTGGCTACCGGACAGCACGCCCACGGCGCTGGTGATGCTGGCCCATGGCATGGCCGAGCACAGCGGCCGCTATGCGCGCCTGGCCCAGGCCCTGTGTGATGCCGGCCACGGCGTGTATGCCCCGGACCTGCGCGGCCATGGCCGTACCGCCGATGAAGGCACCCTGGGCCTGTTTGCCGAGCGCGATGGCTGGAACAAAGTGGTAGGTGACCTGGCCGCGCTCAACCAGCACATCGGCCAGCAAGCCCCCGGTGTGCCGATCCTCCTGCTGGGCCATAGCATGGGCAGCTATATCGCCCAGGCCTATCTGTTGCATCACAGTGCCAGCCTGCACGGGGCGATTCTCAGTGGGTCGAACTTCCAGCCGGTGGCCCTGTACCGCGCCGCCCGCCTGATCGCCCGGGCCGAACGCCTGCGCCAGGGCCTCAGGGGCCGCAGCGCACTGATCGAGTTTCTGTCGTTTGGCTCGTTCAACAAGGCCTTCAAGCCCAACCGCACGGCGTTTGACTGGCTGAGCCGCGACCCGGACGAAGTGGACAAGTACATCAACGACCCCCTGTGCGGCTTTCGTTGCACCAACCAGCTATGGATCGACCTGCTGGGTGGCTTGCAGCAAATCAGCAAAGCGTCCAATCTCAAACAGATTGATCCGGGCCTGCCAATCCTGGTGATGGGCGGCGAATGTGATCCGGTCAGTGAAGGCAAGCGTCTCACCAGCCTGGCCAACGCATTGCGCGATGCCGGCTGCCAGAACCTGCACGTGAACATCTACCCGCAGGCGCGCCACGAACTCTTCAATGAAACCAACCGCGATGCGGTCACCGCTGATGTGCTGGCCTGGATGGCCCAGGCCGTGAACCATCGCCGGCCGGCGCGCTGCGAGTGAACGCATAAATATTTTCGTTTAAAATCAACGAATTAAGATTACCGATTAGCCACAGGATGCAGGATCAGATGACCCAGGTTACCAACACTCCGTACGAAGCCCTCGAAGTTGGCCAGAAAGCCACCTACAGCAAAACCGTAGAAGAGCGCGATATCCAGCTGTTCGCGGCAATGTCCGGCGACCATAACCCGGTGCACCTGGATGCCGAATTCGCCAAGGCGACCATGTTCAAGGAGCGGATCGCCCACGGCATGTTCAGCGGCGCCTTGATCAGCGCGGCAGTCGCTTGTGAGCTGCCTGGGCCGGGCACCATCTATATCGGTCAGCAGATGAGCTTCCAGAAGCCGGTGAAAATCGGCGACACCTTGACCGTACGTCTGGAAATCCTCGAGAAGCTGCCCAAGTTCCGCGTGCGGATTGCCACCCAGGTGTTCAACCAGCGTGATGAGTTGGTGGTGGATGGCGAAGCCGAGATCCTCGCGCCACGCAAACAGCAGGTTGTGACCTTGACCGAGTTGCCGGCGATCAGCATCGGCTGATCAGGCATGTGAAATAAAAAATATGGGAGCGGGCTTGCCCGCGATGGCGTTCTGTCAGTCGATACATACATCGACTGATCAACCGCTATCGCAGGCAAGCCAGCTCCCACATTTGTATCGGGGTACGGCGCAATTACCGGTGGGAGCAGGTTTGCCTGCTCCCACATTTGTTACTTCAGCGCAGCTCAGGACTGGGCGCGAGCCTGGTTACGCAGGGCTTTCACCTGGTCGTGATTGCGTTGCGCACCATGATACTGGCGCTCAACCAGGTCACGAATACCGACCAGGTTGTGCTTGTTGATTTTCTCGATGGCCTCTTTGTAAGCCTTCAGTGCGTGGTCTTCACCGCGCTCGGCTTCGTTGAGTACCGCTTCTTCGTCCTTGCCGGTGACCATCGACTTCACGTCGACCCAGCCACGGTGCAATGCGCCGGCCACGCTGCCGGAATCTTCCGGATCGCCACCCAAGGCCCGCACCGCCGTTTGCAGTTCGGCAGCCGCCGACGCGCAGTCTGCGGAACGCTTGACGAACAGCGCCTTGAGCTCAGGGTGCTTGATGTCTTCTGCGCAGGTCTTGAAGCCTTCCTGGCCGTCTTTGCTGGTTTCGATCAGGTCATTGAGTACGGAGATCGACTCTTTGTTGATATCAGTCATTTTTCAATTCCTTCGCGGGTTTAGAAAGGTATTGGGGTAGTTGCAGCGCCCGTGCCAGGTCTTGAATCAATATTTATTCCTTATTTTTCAACATGTTATAAATAACCCTCAAATCTGTATCCGCTTTATTTGCATGATCTGTCATTTGGCCTTCATGCAGAATGCCTGTATTTTCCAAGGCATCCTCCTGATTGCCTGAAGCCCGTATGAACCCCGAAAAACTCGAACTGCTGATCACCCGCCAAATGCCGTTCGGCAAGTACAAGGGCCGGATCATTGCCGACCTGCCCGGTCCGTACCTGAACTGGTTTGCCCGCGAAGGTTTTCCCCACGGCGAGCTGGGCGGTTTGCTGGCCTTGATGCAGGAAATCGACCACAACGGCCTGTCCGAACTGCTGGAACCGCTACGCGACAAACACGGTAAACCCGCCCCGCGCCACTAACCGAGCCCGCCCATGCCCCACACCCGCGACGAAGCCTATTGGCAGGCCATTGCCCAGCGCTATGACCTGGAGCCCGGCCCCATCAACCTGGAAAACGGCTACTTTGGCCGCATGAGCCGGGCCGTGTTGGCCCAGTATCAGGAGCACGTGGCCTTCATCAATCGCAGCAACTCGGTGCATGTGCGCCAGCGCTTCGAGCAAGGGCAACATGTCGAGATTCGCCGGCAACTGGCCGAGTTGGTCAACGTCGACCCAGAAGCGATTGCTTTCACCCGCAATGCCACCGAAGCCCTGCAGTCGCTGATCCGCAACTACAACCGCCTGCAGCCGGGCGACCAGGTGCTGATCAGCGATCTGGAATACGACACGGTCAAAGGCGCCATGCGCTGGCTCGCCGGCTACAGGGGGGTAGAGGTGATCGAAGTGTCCCACGCCCATCCGGCCAGTTTCGACAGCCTGCTGCAGACTTATCGCGACACCTTCAGCCGCTACCCACGCCTGAGGCTGATGGCGCTGACCTATGTCACCCACCGCACCGGCCTGGTCATGCCGGTGGAGGCCATCGCCCAGGTTGCGCGGGAATATGGCGTCGAAATCATCCTCGATGGCGCCCATGCCCTTGGCCAGATCGACTTCGACCTGGCCCAGTTGGGCATCTCGTTCGCCGGCTTCAACCTGCACAAGTGGATCGGTGCACCGCTGACCCTGGGCTTTCTCTATATCGCCCCGCAGCGGCTGGCGGACATTGACCCGGACATGGGCGAGTTCCACTACCCAGCCAGCGACGTGCGCGCCCGTACGTCCTACAGCACGCCGAACTTTCCAGCGCTGATGACCTTGCCGCTGGTGCTCGAAGAGCATCGGGCCCTGGGCGGCGCGCAGGCCAAGGGGGCGCGGGTGAAATACCTGCGTGACCTGTGGGTGAGCCAGGTACGGCCATTGCCGGGGATTGAGGTGCTGACCTCGGATGATCCACGGTTGTATTGCGCGATTACGGCGTTCAAGTTCAACGGGCGCGATCAACAGGTGATGGCGGATCGATTGCTTGATGAATACAACCTGTTTACCACCCTGCGCAGTGGGGCAGCGTTTGGTACCTGCATACGGGTGACGCCGGGGGTGGTGACGTCGGCGGCGGACATCGACGTGCTGGTCAATGCCATTACCAAGCTGAACACTGATTAAAATGTGGGAGCTGGCTTGCCTGCGATAGCGGTGGGTCAGTCAAATATCGGTTAACTGAACCAGCGCTATCGCAGCATAGGTATCTACACAACTCTTTTCTGGGGTTGTGTACATATCTGTTGTTACGGTTATGGCGGCTATTGGTTCCGCCCTTACGGCGGGTCACTTTTGGAAAAGAGCCCGGAGTGCCGGCCCAGCCAAAAGTAACCAAAAGGGCTCCTGCCCCACCACTCGGCACCTCGCCTAGGCTCGGTGTGCCCGTCATCCGACATTGATTTGGGGGGCCGCCGCGATGGGCCATCCATGGCCCAGCGCGGCTAACCCGGCGTCCTGCCGGGTTACCCCCCAAATCAATATCGGATGACGGCCAGCGTGGTTTAACGGGGCGCCTAAGATCAAAATCAAAGCAAAGCGAGGCGGCCTTAGAGCCGACCTGATCGTCAAGGCGTACGCATATACCTGTGGGAGCTGGCTTGCCTGCGATGGCGGTGTATCAGTCGATAAATGTATTGGCTGAGACACCGTCATCGCAGGCAAGCCAGCTCCCACAGGGGAATGCAGCTTCGCGCTCTTGCTTTGCTGTTGCTCTGCTTTTGATCTTGATCTGAGGCGCCCCGTTAAACCACGATGGCCGCAGGCAGGCATTGCGCAGTGGGCACCCCGGCATGGATGCCGGGGTAGCCGCGACACGGCCAGGGATGGCCGATCGCGGCGGGCCCACGGAGCAATGCCTGACTGCGGGCATGCCGAGCCTAGGCGAGGCACCGAGTGGTGGGGCAAGAGCGCTTTGCTTACTTTGGCGCTTCTCCAAAGTGAGCCGCCGTAAGGGCGGAACCCTAAGTGGCCGTGACCGCAGCAACGGATATGTACACAGACCAAGAAGAGAGTTGTGTAGATACCTACGGCCATCGCAGGCAAGCCAGTTCCCACACAAGCCCCCCATTTGAATTACGGTGAAATTTCGCTTTTCTATAGGCAAAAAAAAGCGGCGCACCGACCAAGTGCACCGCAAACATGCCGTGAAGCACAGCAACAACGATTCGGTAAAGCCAATCAGTCCAGCAGCGCCAGCGCCTCAGCGGTGACTTCCTGGATGCGCGCCCAGTCGCCGTTCTTGATCCACTCCGGATCAAGCATCCAGCTACCGCCCACGCACATCACGTTTTTCAACGCCATGTAGTGTTTGATGTTGGCCGGGCCAACGCCGCCAGTGGGGCAGAATTTCACTTCGCCAAACGGTCCGCCCAGGGCCTTGATTGCCGCCACACCGCCGCTGACTTCCGCCGGGAACAGTTTGAAACGACGATAGCCCAGGCCATAGCCTTCCATGATTCCGGAGGCATTGCTGATGCCGGGCAGCAGCGGGATCGGGCTGTCGACACTGGCTTCAAGCAGGTCACGGGTAATACCGGGGGTGACGATAAACTGCGAACCCGCCGCCTCGGCAGCCGCCAGCATGGTGCGATCGAGCACCGTGCCCGCGCCCGTCACCAACTCCGGACGCTGCTCACGCAGGACCTGGATGGCCTTGAGGCCGAACTGCGAACGCAGGGTCACTTCCAGCGCGGTCAAGCCACCCGCCGCCAGGGCATCGGCCAGGGGCAGAATGTCCTGTTCGCGGGCAATGGTGATCACTGGCAGGATCCGCGCCTTGGCGCAGAGGCTGTCGATCAGGGCAACTTTATCCGCCATGGACACGGTCGGGTGAGGGCTTTTCATAGCGGCTGATCCTTGGCTCATGGGCACCAGTAAATCTCTAGAGTGGGTTGCAAAAACGCGCGAATCGGCATGCCGGCAACATCGTCGCTGGCCAGCGCTTCGCTCAGGGTGTGGAGTTTCGAATCGCCGGCAATCGACAACACGGTGTAGCGCGCGCTGGCCAGCAATGCACGACTCATGGTCAGGCGCTGATGGGGCACGCTCGGCGCCAGCATCGGCCAGCACCGGCGGGTGCCATCGGGCTGCAGCGCTTCGGCCAGGTTCGGGCTGTTGGGGAACAGCGACGCGGTATGCCCGTCATCGCCCATGCCCAGCACCAGCACATCAATCGCCGGCAGTTCGGCCAGCAGGCGATCCGCCTGCTCGGCAGCGCCGTCCAGGTTCGCGGCGGCGCTGTAAAGGCTCAAGAACTTGGCCTTGGCCGCCGGGCCTTGCAGCAGATATTTCTTCAACAGGCCGGCGTTGCTGTCGGCATGTTCCACCGGCACCCAGCGCTCATCGGCCAGGGTAATGGTGACCTTGGACCAGTCCAGCCCCTGGCTGGCCAGGTTCTGGAAAAACGCCACCGGGCTGCGGCCACCGGACACCACCAGGGTCGCCTCGCCACGGGCACTGATGGCCGCGCGCAGTTGTTCGGCCACGTCGTTGGCCAAGCCTTCGGCCAGCAGTACCGGCGTGCGGTACTCATGGGGTGTTACGCCCTGGGGCAGTTTCAAATCAGATATCGCCATACCACGACCTCCCATCCCGCGTGATCAGTGCAATGGAGCTCATCGGCCCCCAGGAACCCGCCGCATACGGCTTGGGTGCATCACCGGATTTTTTCCACCCGGCGATCAACTGGTCACACCACTTCCACGCGGCTTCGATTTCATCTTTACGGACAAACAGGTTCTGATTGCCGCGCATCACTTCCAGCAACAACCGCTCGTAGGCATCGGGAATCCGTGCGCTGCGGTAGGTGTCGGAAAAATTCAGTTGCAGTGGCCCGCTGCGCAGTTGCATGCCCTTGTCCAGGCCCTGCTCCTTGGTCATCACGCGCAAGGAAATACCTTCGTCCGGTTGCAGGCGGATGATCAGCTTGTTGCTGATCTGCAGGCGCTGTTCGGGGGCAAAGATATAGTGGGACGGTTCCTTGAAGTGGATAACGATCTGCGACAACTTTTGCGGCATGCGCTTGCCGGTGCGCAGGTAAAACGGCACCCCGGCCCAACGCCAGTTGCGGATATCGGCCCGCAGGGCGACGAAGGTTTCGGTATCGCTCTGGGTGTTGGAGTTATCTTCTTCCAGGTAACCCGGCACCGGCTTGCCGGCGCTGTAGCCAGCAATGTACTGGCCGCGCACGACCTGGGTGGTCAGGCCTTCCGGGCTGATCGGCGCGAGGGCCTTGAGCACCTTGACCTTCTCGTCGCGGATGCTGTCGGCGGACAAGTCGGCCGGCGGGTCCATGGCGATCAGGCAGAGCAATTGCAGCAGGTGATTCTGGATCATGTCCCGCAGTTGCCCGGCCTTGTCGAAGTAACCCCAGCGACCTTCGATACCCACCTGCTCGGCCACGGTGATTTCCACGTGGGAGATGTAATGCTGGTTCCACTGGGTTTCAAACAGGCTGTTGGCAAAACGCAGGGCGATCAGGTTCTGCACCGTCTCTTTGCCCAGGTAGTGGTCGATGCGGTAAGTGCGGTTTTCCGGGAAAAACTGCGCCACGGCGTCGTTGACCTTGCGCGAGGACTCCAGGTCCGAACCGATGGGTTTCTCCAGGACCACCCGGGTATTTTCCGCCAGGCCGACCTTGGACAGGTTCTCGCAGATCGCGCCATACACCGCCGCCGGGGTGGCGAAGTAGGCGATCAGGCGTTGTTCGGTGCCGGCCTTGGCGGCCAGGGCCACGTAGTCATCGGCATTCATGAAATCGACATGCACATAGGCCAGGCGCGCGAGGAAGCGCGCAGCTACCGCTTCATCCAGTTCCTGACCGACGTATTTGCGCAGTTCGTGCTCGATGTGGTCCAGGTGCTGCTGCTCGGAGCCAGCTTCACGGGCCAGGGCCAGGATGCGGGTATCGGCATGCAAGAGCCCGGCGCCATCGAGTTGATAAAGGGCAGGAAATAACTTGCGCAGCGCCAGATCACCCAAGGCGCCAAACAGGGCAAAGGTGCAGGGTTCCACGGTTATCGAAGGCATGATGTTTGTTCTTTTATCAAGTTAAGCTACAAATACCTTTTTTCAAGGCATCACTCAAGGAAAAATGTAGTAATAACCACAACATTTTCCCAAAATACGCATTGCGAGTGGTGGTGTTCAACTACCCTCAGTAGGATAGGCCACCGCCAAGGGCCGCTCGTCGACCTGTTACTGGCCCTTACTTGCATCGTCGCCCGAAGGAAAGACTGAATGGACCGCGTGCGCAATCTTCTGGAACAGATCCGGAACCGCCTCGAAGAATTGAACAAGGCCGAGAAAAAAGTCGCCGAGGTCATCCTGCTCAACCCACAGCAGGCGACCCGCTTCTCGATCGCTGCCCTCGCCCAAGCCGCCTCGGTCAGTGAACCGACGGTCAACCGTTTCTGCCGCTCGTTCGGCGTCAGCGGTTACCCTGAACTGAAATTGCAACTGGCGCAAAGCCTGGCCAGTGGCGCGGCCTATGTCAGCCGCGCTGTGGAGGCCGATGATAACCCCGAGGCCTACACGCAGAAGATTTTTGGCAGCGCCATCGCTTCATTGGACAGCGCCTGCCAGGCCCTGGACCCCGCGCTTATCAGCAAGGCCGTGGACTTGCTGATCCAGGCACGGCAGATCCACTTCTTCGGCCTCGGTGCTTCGGCGCCAGTGGCCATGGATGCCCTGCACAAGTTCTTCCGTTTCAACCTGTCGGTGACGGCCCACGCCGATGTATTGATGCAACGCATGATTGCCTCGGTGGCGCATACCGGCGAGCTGTTCGTGATCATTTCCTACACCGGCCGCACCCGCGAGCTGGTGGAAGTAGCGCGCATTGCCCGGGAGAACGGCGCCTCGGTGCTGGGCGTGACGGCCGAGAACTCGCCATTGGCCAAGGTCAGTACGGTGAGCTTGAACATCCCGCTGCCGGAAGACACCGACATCTATATGCCAATGACCTCGCGGATCATTCAGTTGACAGTGCTGGATGTGCTGGCGACCGGCATGACCTTGCGCCGTGGTGTGGATTTCCAGCCCCATCTGCGCAAGATCAAAGAGAGCTTGAATGACAGCCGGTATCCGGTGGGGGATGAGTTCAACTAAAGCTGGAATCGCCTCCAGCAGGGCCAGCCCAGCCCGCTACCTTGTGGGAGCGGGCTTGCCCGCGATGAGGCCCAGGGCAACACCACTACCCCCCCGCCCGGGCCTGCAAACTCAAATGCGCCCTCTCCCCCGGCGCCAGGCTGGCCCCAGCCATGGCCGACTCCACGCACACAAAGCCCGACGCCTCGTTAAAGCTCACCCCCAGCAATGGCCGGCTGCCCGGATGCCAGACCACCGTGTCGGCACTGTCGCCAGTGTCGATGCACAGTTCGCGCTGCCAGGCGTGGTCCTTGAGCTGCAACTCCCCCTCATGCTGGAACACGCGCTGGCAGCCGCCATCGACGCGCAACTCACCTTGCTGCTGGCAAACCTGACGACTCAACTGGTCGTAACCCTGCGCCCCGTCGAGCCCAGACAGCGCTATCTCGCCCACGTTGCCAATCCGCCAATAGGCGTGCAAAGCGTGGCTCAACTGGCACGGCAGCTCATCCTGATGCTCGGTGCTCAGGCGCAGTTCGAGGGTTTCGCCCAGGTGCGCATGCAGGTCCACCTGCCAATCGCACAGCTGCAATTGCCAATGCAGGCGCACACCGTCGTCATCGGTGCTGCTGTCCAATAGCTTCCAGTCAATCAAGCGTGCCCAACCATGGGAGGGCCAGGCGTTTTCGCTGGGATGGCGGCCATACCACGGCCAGCACACTGGCACGCCGCCACGGATCGCCCCGACCTGCGGCCACTTGGCCGCGCACCACAGCCATGGCTTCTGGCCCGTGGGTTGGAAATGCAGCAACTGCGCGCCCTGGCGGCTGAATACCGCCTGGCACAGGGGGTGGTTAATCACCAATACGTCGCGCATCTGGAAGCGCTCCCAGGCGAATACCGGTTGCTCGCGCAGGGATTTGAAAAAGCGTTGCAGCGGATGCTCATGCATGTGCCACGGTCCTGTAGATCACTATCGCTCACCTCTTTGGTGAACCTGTGGAAGCTGGCTTGCCAGCTCCCACACGCGTTATGCGCACCCGCTCAAAAAAAAGCGGATAGCCATGGCTACCCGCAAAATGCGCACAGAGAGAAGGAGCTTATCGCAACCGCGTTAGAACACCGACTGAATTTTCAGACCGGCGACCAGGGCGTTGTCGACTTTATCCACGCCACCTGGGTGGGTGACGTATTGCAGGTTGGGACGCACGGTCAACCAGTTGGTGACGTGGAAGCCGTAGTTGATTTCGTAGTTGTACTCGGTGCCGCGCAGTGGCGCATAACCTGCCTGGCTGTAATCGGTGAAACCGCCCGCTTCGTTCAACAACTCGGCGTTCTTGCGCACGTCATCGTTGACATGCAGGCGAGCAGCACCAATGCCGACGTCATCTTTTGGACGCGCATCGAATGGGCCTTTGTACACCAGCATGATCGACTGATAGTTGTCGACCGTGTTGGTTTCCTTGTCGTGGAAGGTGGCGTTGGCCGCGATGTTCAGGCCGCGGGAAGCGTCGCCGTTATGGGTGGTGAGCTGCTGCTGGGCAACGAACCAATAGCCTTTTTTGCTGCTGCGGGTACGGTAGTCTGCGCCAGTGGTGGCCGCATTGTCGCCGTTGACGTCTTCACGTACGTCGGGAGCATCGGCGGCGCTCTTGTAGTAACCCACACGGTATTCGCCCGGCAGGTTATTGACCTTCGGCGACCAGACCAGCTCCACCGGAATCACGGTGCCCTTGGTGCCACTGCCGCTGAGCTTGAAGCCGTTGCCGTGCTCCAGCTGCGAGGGGTTCTGGTTGTACGCGCCGATCTGCGCATACAGCTCAGGCGTGATGTGGTACTTCACGCGGATCGCGGCCTGGCTGACCGGCCAGTTGTACCAGGTGTTGACGTAGTTACCCACTTGGGAGCCGCAGAACGAGAGGTTCTGGAAGTCGCACGGGAAGGTGTTGAAGTCTTCGCCTTCACCGAAGTAACCGAGTTTCACATCCAGCTTGTTGTCGAACATCTGGTGCTGAATCCAGAACTGGGTCAGGCGCACCATATGGCCACGGCCGTACACTTCTTGAGACGAACTCAAGGTGCCGGCACGCGGGTCGCCAATGCGGTCATTGGAGATGTTGCGGCCATTACGGCTGGTCATCTGGATCTTGGCCTGGGTGTTGTCCCAGCCCCAGAGTTTTTGCAGGTCCAGCGCTACGCCGAGGCCGAACTGGTCAGCATAACGACCGGTCTTGTCATCGTTGTAGCCGCCGTGGGCGTTGTAGCCCGCTTCCCCAACGTAGTCGGCCTTGATGTCGATACCCCGCTCGATCAGCTTGGTCCGCTCGCCGCCCCAATCGCCGGTCATCCATTTGGAATCGGCACTGAAGGCCTCGTCTGCCATCGCATTGGCGGACAAAACCAGCGCTGCCGCTGCTGACAGCTGGCAGATCAAGCGAGTGTTGTTGTGTTGCTTTTTCATCCCTACATCCTCGTCTTTATTGTTATTAACTGTTTTTATCTAACGCGGTTTACAGCTATTTCCGAAACATCCACATCGAATGTGTGGGAGCGGGCTTGCTCGCGATGGCATCACTGCGGTGTGCCTGGTAGACCGAGCGGCCTGTATCGCGGGCAAGCCCGCTCCCACATTTTGATTTTCAGCGGCCTTTAAATTGGGTGACGTTGTCGGCGTGTGGCACTGGCACTGACGCGGCGGTGCCCAGGCGTTCGCCGGTCTTGGCGTCGAACAGCAGCACCTTGGCCGGATCGAACTGCAAGGTCAGGCTCTCGCCCACTTGCGGCGCCACATCTGGCGCCAGGCGGCAGCAGACCTTGGTGTCATTGAGCTGCACGAACACCAGGGTGTCCGGGCCTGTGGGCTCGGTCACCTGGACTTCGGCACGAATGCTCGGCAGGCCATTGCCCTCGCCGCTGGCCAGGACAATTTGCTCCGGGCGCAGGCCGAGGATCACATCGCGGTCTTCAAGACCCGCATCGTTCATGCCCAGTGGCAATTCGCAACGCGCCTGACCGCTGTCGAGCAGGGCCAGCAGGCGGCCCTCCTTGCGTTGCAGGCGCAGGGGGATGAAGTTCATCGGCGGCGAGCCGATAAAGCTCGCCACAAACAGGTTGGCCGGGTCGTTGTAGATGTCTTTCGGCGTGCCGAACTGCTGGATGATCCCGTCCTTCATCACCGCCACTTTGTCGCCCAGGGTCATCGCTTCGATCTGGTCGTGGGTCACGTAGACCGTGGTGGTTTTCAGGCGCTGATGCATCAGTTTCATTTCGGTGCGCATCTCGACCCGCAGCTTGGCGTCGAGGTTGGACAGGGGCTCGTCGAACAGGTAGATCTTCGGCCGCCGCGCCAGTGCCCGGCCCATGGCCACGCGTTGTTGCTGGCCGCCCGAGAGCTGGCCCGGCTTGCGATTGAGCAGGTGCTCGATCTGCAGCAGCTTGGCCACCCGCGCCACCTCCTCGTCGATGCCGGCCTGGCTCATCTTGCGGATTTTCAGGCCGAACTCGATGTTCTCGCGCACGCTCATGGTTGGGTACAGGGCGTAGGACTGGAACACCATGGCGATATCCCGGTCCTTGGGGCTCATGCCGCTGACGTCCTGGTCGCCGATCATGATCGCGCCGCCGCTGATGTTCTCCAGGCCGGCGATGCAGTTCATCAAGGTCGACTTGCCGCAGCCCGAGGGCCCGACAAGAATCAGGAACTCACCGTCCTTGATCGACAGTTCGATGTTCTTCAGGGTGTCCGGCAGGCCGGCACCATAGGTCTTGTTTACGTTGCGAAGTTCGAGCGTAGCCATGATTACCCCTTGACCGCGCCAGCCGTGAGGCCGCGCACGAAATACTTGCCTGCGACCACATAGACCAGCAGGGTCGGCAGCCCGGCGATCATCGCCGCCGCCATATCAACGTTATATTCCTTGGCCCCGGTGCTGGTGTTGACCAGGTTGTTCAGCGCCACCGTGATGGGCTGCGAATCACCGCTGGAGAACACCACACCAAACAGGAAGTCGTTCCAGATCTGGGTGAACTGCCAGATCAGGCAGACCATGATGATCGGGGTCGACATCGGCAGAATGATCCGACGGAAGATGGTGAAGAATCCTGCGCCATCCAGGCGCGCAGCCTTGACCAGCGCATCCGGAATGCTCACGTAGTAGTTGCGGAAGAACAGCGTGGTGAATGCCAGGCCGTAGACCACGTGCACGAACACCAGGCCGGTGGTGGTGCTGGCCAGGCCCATTTTGCCGAGGGTGAACGAGGCCGGCAGCAAGACGGTCTGGAACGGCAGGAAGCAGCCGAACAACAACAGGCCGAAGAACAACTGCGAACCGCGAAAACGCCACATCGACAGCACGTAGCCGTTCAACGCACCGATGGTGGTGGAGATCAGCACCGCCGGGATGGTGATCATGAACGAGTTCCAGAAGTACCCGTTTACCGTGGCCCAGGCCTTGACCCAGCCGATCCCGGTAATCACCGTCGGCCAGCTCAGCAGGTTGCCGGTGCTGATGTCTTCCGGGGTCTTGAAGCTGGTCAGCAGCATCACCACCAGCGGCACCAGGTACAGCACCACGGCGAGGATCAGCACCGCATGGATCGCCAGGCGGCTGAAGCTGATGGAAGGTTTGGCGAGACTAGTCATGGCGCTTGGTCCTCAGCTCGGAGTACAGGTAAGGCACGATGATCGCGAGGATCGCGCCGAGCATCAGGATCGCACTGGCCGAGCCCATGCCCATCTGGCCGCGACTGAAGGTGAAGGAATACATGAACATCGCCGGCAGGTCGGACGAGTAGCCAGGGCCACCGGCCGTCATTGCCGCCACCAGGTCAAAGCTCTTGATGGCGATGTGCGCAAGGATCATCACCGCGCTGAAGAACACCGGGCGCAGGCTGGGCAGCACCACGCTCCAGTAGATACGCGGCAGGCTCGCGCCGTCGATCTGTGCGGCACGGATGATCGACTGATCAACCCCACGCAGGCCGGCGAGGAACATCGCCATGATAAAGCCCGAGGCTTGCCATACCGCCGCAATCACCAGGCAATACACCACGCGGTCCGGGTCGATCAGCCAGTCCAGCCGGAAGCCTTCCCAGCCCCAGTCGCGCAGCAGTTTGTCCAGGCCCATGCCGGGGTTGAGCAGCCATTTCCAGGCAGTACCGGTGACGATCATCGAGAGCGCCATCGGGTACAGGTAGATGGTGCGGATAAAGCCTTCGCGGCGGATGCGCTGGTCGAGAAAGACCGCCAGCAGCACGCCGATCACCAGGGTGATGCCGATAAACATGCCGCCGAACAGCGCCAGGTTTTTGCTCGCCACCCACCAGCGGTCGTTGTCGAACAACCGTGCGTATTGCGCCAGGCCCACCCATTTGTAGGTGGGCAGGAAGGTGGAGTTGGTGAACGACAGCACGAACGTCCACAGGATGTAGCCATAGAAGCCCACCAGAACGATGAACATGCTCGGGGCCAGCACCAGTTTGGGGAGCCAGCGCTGCAATGCATCGAACGGCGAGGCCTTGCTGAACACAGCAACAGAACTCATGGGGAAATCCAGGGCAGGGAGTAAGGGACTAATGGATAACCTTGTGGGGGCCGGCTTTAGGTGGGGGCTGGTTTGCCTGCGATGGCATCACCTGGGTGTCACTGCTACACCGAGGCGCCTGCATCGCGGGCAAGCCCGCTCCCACACTGAAACCGATTGCCCCTAGGGGTTACTTGGCAGACTTGATCGCCGCACCAAGTTTCTTGGCGGTGTCGGCCGGGTCGGCTTTCGGGTCGTTGATGAAGTTGGTCACCACATCAAAGAACGCGCCCTGTACCGCCAGCGTGGTCGCCATGTTGTGCGCCATGCTCGGTTGCAGGCCGCCGGACTTGGCATCCACCAGGAAGTCCTTGGCCGCCGTCTGGGCGCAGCTGTCGAAGCCGTATTTGGCCATGTCGCCGAGCATGTCGTTGCGCACCGGGATCGAGCCCTTGTTGATGCTGAAGACCTTCTGGAAGTTCTCACCCAGCACGACCTTGGCGATGTCTTGCTGACCGGCCGAGGTGCCGGCATCTTTCTGCTTGAACACCGCCAGGGAGTCGATGTTGTAGGTGAAGGCCTTGTCGGTGCCCGGGAAGGCTACGCACTCGTAGTCCTTGCCGGCGATTTTCTTGGCGGCTGTCCACTCGCTCTTGGCCCAGTCACCCATGATCTGCATGCCGGCCTTGCCGTTGATGACTTTGGCGGCTTCCAGGTTCCAGTCCTGGCCCTTGCCGTCGGCGTCCATATAGGTCGCGACCTTTTTCAGCTCGGTCAGCGCCTTGACCATGTCCGGGCCGGTCAGGGTCGCGTTGTCGAGGTCGACCAGGGCTTTCTTGTAGCCGTCCACGCCCATGACCGAGAGCACCACGGCTTCGAACACCGTGCTGTCCTGCCAAGGCTGGCCACCGTGGGCGAGCGCAATGAAGCCGGCAGCCTTGAGCTTGTCACCGGCGGCATAGAATTCTTCAAGGGTCGTAGGGTTTTTGCTGATGCCGGCTTTCTTGAAGACTTCAGGGTTGATCCACAGCCAGTTGACGCGGTGGATATTCACCGGCACGGCCACGTAATCACCTTCGTACTTCACCGTGTCGGAGACTTTCTTGTCGAGCAGTTCGTCCCACTTCTCGGCCTTGGCCACGTCCTTCAGGGCGTCGGTGTCGAGCAGCCCGGTGGACGCCCATTCCTGGATGTCGGGGCCTTTGATCTGGGCCACGCCTGGCGGGTTGCCGGCGACCGCGCGGCTTTTCAGCACGGTCATGGCCGTGGCACCGCCGCCGCCTGCGACGGCCCCGTCTTTCCAGGTAAAGCCGTCTTTCTCAACTTGGGCCTTCAGGACATCCACCGCCGCCTTCTCACCGCCCGAGGTCCACCAATGCACAACTTCAACCGTCCCTTTGGAGTCGGCGGCAAATGCACTGAGGGGAAACAACGAGGCAATGGAAATAGCAACGGCGAGGCGATTAATCGCGTTCATCTGAGTACCTTTTTCTTGTTGTTATGCATGCAAGTCTGGAGCTTGCGCTGCATAGGATTCTAAACAGGGATTTTTGCCAGGCACGTAACAAAGGGACGGGCAAATGTCACCACTTGGTGACATAGCAGCCGGCCCCCAGCGCACTGGCCATGCTTGGGGATAACGGCAGGCCCGGCAGCAATACGGCCTGCCAGGCATGGTACAGGTCCGGCTTGCCACCCCAGATCTTGCTGGCGGGCAGGTTTTGCGGGTCGAGTTCGTGGTGCCAACTGCCCTGGACCCGGTCGATCAGGTGGGTTTCACAGAACTCCCAGAAGCGCCGGTACCAGACCTCGTAATGCCACTCGCCGGTGCGCTTGAGCAGGGCCTGGGCGGCCGCGCTGGCTTCGGCGTGGGTCCAATGCAGACGCTCGCGCACCACCGGGCGGTAGTGCCAGTCCAGGGTGTAGACCAGGCCCGGGCCACCGTCCACCGACCAGCCATACTCGCAGGCGCTGGCGAACAAAGCCTTGGCATCCTCCAGCAACCACGCTGGCGTGACGAGCCCCGCCTGCTGGCGTGCGGCTTCAAGGTGCAACACCAGGCGCGCCCATTCAAAGCCGTGCCCGGGAGTGATGCCGTAGGGGCGAAAGCCGTCGGCCGGGTTGTCTTCGTTGTAACGGTGCAGGGGTTGCCAATAGCGGTCGAAATGCTCGATCACCATAAATTCATTGGCGGCGGCGTGCCGATGGATCACCCGTTCGACAATACGCAGCGCCCGCCCCAGCCAGCGCGTGTCGCCGGTGACATCGGCCAGGGCCAGAAAGGCTTCGGTGGCGTGCATATTGCTGTTGGCGCCGCGATAGGCTTCTTCACCGCTCCAGTCCCGGGCGAAGGATTCAAGCATTGCGCCCTCCTCCTCGCACCAGAAATGCTGGTCGATGATCTGCATGGCATCCGTCAACAGAGCTTGCGCCCCAGGGGCACCCGCCACCACAGCGGAACTGGCGGCCAGGGCGACAAAGGCGTGCAGGTAGGCGGCCTTGCCCGTATTGCCATCACCCGCGCCGGCGACGGCAAACCAGCCGCCATGCTCGGCATCCCGCAACGGGCCGGCGAGGCTGGCCACACCGTGCTCCACCAGCTCGGCATAGCCCGGCAGCCCTTGGGCGTGAGCCATGGCGAAGCTGTGGGTCATGCGGGCGGTGTTCATGGTTTCGGCGTGGGCATCGACGGGCAGACGGCCCTGTACATCGAGGTTGCCGAAGCCTTCAGGCAGCCGCGAGGCCTTGGCAAAACCCAGCAGGCGCTGGCCTTCGGCGGCGAGCCAGGCGTGATGGGCAGGGGCGTTCAGCCAACTGCTGGCAGGCAGTGGTTGCATGATCATGGGTGGCCCTTTTTGTTTTTATGGGATGACCGCAGTCTAAACAAGGGTCGGGAGAGGGCATGTAACGAAAGAGCGAGGAAATGTCACAGATTGGTGACATTGGCAAGAGCCGGCAAGCCGGCCCCAAGAGTAACAATGGCGTCACTGGCCCAGGGGCGTGACCTTGGCCGGCGCACTCACTTCCCGTTGCAGGTTCTGCATCTGGGTTTGCAAGGTGGTGATGTTGCGGGTGGTCTGGATACGGAACACGTCGAACTCTTTATTCGACGGCCCTTCGGTGGCGGCGCGGTTGTCCAGTTCGCTCTTGACCACCAGCAGGTCCTGTTCCAGGCGTGCAATGGCCGTGGCCGGATTGCCCTGCTTCTTCAAGGCGGCCACCTCCGTGCCCAGTTCCTTGACGTCGGCATTCAATTTGGCGGCTTCGGCCTGTGCGGCCTTGAGGGCGGTCAATTCATTGACCAGGCTCAGCACCTGGGCCTGCAACTGGGTATTGGCGGTGGCCAGGTCCGTGGTGCTGGCACTCATCTGCGCCAGGCGCTTGTCCAGGTCGGTGGCCTGGCCCGCCACGCCCAACTGCTGCTTGCCCTGCTCCAGCAATTGGCTTTCCAACTGCTTGATCTGCAGCTTGAGCGCTTCGCTACCGGTATTGACGATGGCCTCACTGGCCACCACCTTGCCGGAAATGTCCTGCAAGCGGCCGGCGGCTTCTTCGCTGATACGCGCAAAGCTTTCCTGGGTGGCCACCAGTTGCTGCCCCATCAGGGAGATCTGCTGGAAACTCCACCAGGCCAGGCCCACGAAGGCGAACAGCAGCGCGCCGACCAGGGCCCACAACGGCCCGGTACTGGCACTCTTGACCTTGACCACCGGCGCCGGGCGCGAGCGGATGGAGGTGGCAGCTGTCGGCACAAAATCATCGTCATCGCCAACGTCGGCCCGCAGGCTCGGCACATTGTCGAAGTCGTCTTTAGTATCGTTACGCATGAATCAACCTTGAGATAGCCACATAAAAAACCAAGCGGCGGGAGTATAAACCCCTGGCCCGTCGCCTTGGTCGAGCGGCAACCGAAAAATCGGTTCCCGGTGTTGCGAAGGCTACTGGGAGCCCGGTTCCTGGACTTTCCACCAGTGGCAAAATTCGTCGAGCGCTGTCCACAGGCTGACCCTGGGTTGGTAATCGAGGTAGTGCTGCGCGCGGCTGATGTCCAGGGTGAAATCCTTGTTCATCACCTGCATGCCCAGGCGTGACAGTGACGGCTCCGGACGCCCCGGCCACATCGCGCAGAAGGCTTCATTGAGCGCCGCGACGCTGTAGGACAAGCCGTAGGAACGGTAACGCGTGACCTGGGGCATTTCCATCTGGCGCATCACGTAGTTGATCACGTCCCACACCGGCACCGGCGTGCCATTGCTGATGTTATAGGCCTTGCCCAACGCCGAGCCAGTGGCCAGCAGGCTGCTGAGCAGGGCCTCGTTGAGGTTGTGCACACTGGTGAAATCAACCTTGTTCAGGCCGTCGCCGACGATGGCCAGGCGGTTTTTGCGCTGCATTTTCAACAGTCGCGGGAAGATGCTCATATCCCCGGCCCCGGTGACAAAGCGCGGGCGCAGGGCCAGCACTTCTAGGCCGAACTCCTGGGCACCGAAGACTTTTTGCTCGGCCAGGTACTTGGTGGCCGCATAGGGATGCTTGAAACGCTTGGGCACTTGCTCTTCGGTCAGCCCCAGGTGATCGCGGCCATCGAAATAGATCGACGGCGACGACAAGTGCACCAGGCGCCCGACCCGCTGTTTCAGGCAGGCTTCGACCACGTTTTCGGTCACCTGCACATTGCCCTGGTAAAAGTCCTGGTAACGCCCCCACAACCCTACGGCACCGGCACAATGCACGACGGCTTCGACGTCGCGGCACAGGTTGCGCACCAGATCCGGATCATTCAGATCACCCTGGATAAACTCGGCGCCGCGCCGTACCAGGTGCTCGACACCCTCGGCCCGCCGCCCGTTGACCCGCACGTCCAGGCCCTGCTCCAGGGCGAAGCGCGCAAAGCGCCCGCCAATGAAGCCGCTTGCGCCGGTGACCAGAATTTTCATGTATTACTCCGTGCTCTTTACATTTTTCATCACAGTTGCGTTGACGCCAGCCGTCACCCCAACGGCACCAACAACTGGCCGGTCGCCCGCGCCAGATGCTCGGTCAACAAGCCGAGCAATTGCCCACCACTGCGCCAATGATGCCAGTACAACGGCACATCAATGGGTTTATCTGGCAATAACTCCACCAGCACCCCACGCTGCAGTTGCTCACGCACCTGTAACTCCGGCACCAGCCCCCAGCCCAGGCCGGCCTCGGCCAGGCGGATAAACCCTTCGGAAGACGGGCATAAATGGTGCTCGAAACCGCCGTCCACGCCCAGCGAGGCGAGGTAGCGATGCTGCAGGAAATCATCCGGGCCAAATACCAGCGCCGGGGTCCGGGCCAACTGATCGGCGCGCACCCCGCCGGGAAAGTGCCGGGCGATAAACGCCGGGCTGGCCAGGGCCCGATAGCGCATGGCCCCCAGCAGCAGGCTGCGGGCACCGGCCACCGGGCGCTCGCTGGCGCAGACGCAGGCCGCCACTTCGCCGGCGCGCATGCGCTTGAGGCCGACGGTCTGGTCTTCCACCACCAACTCCAGCAACACATGCTGTTCGGCGCAAAAGTCCCCCACCGCCTGCCCCCACCATGTGGCCAGGCTGTCGGCGTTGATGGCAATCCGCAGGCGCTCCGGCATGCCCTCCTCGTCCAACGCCGGCACCTGGCTTTGCAGGTCGCGCTCCAGCAGGCGCACCTGCTGCACATGGTTGAGCAGGCGCCGGCCGATTTCCGTGGGGGTGGGCGGCGTTGCGCGCACCAGTACTGGCTGGCCGATACGCGCTTCAAGCAATTTGATGCGCTGGGAAATGGCCGATTGCGACACGCCCAGCACCTGGGCGCCACGTTCAAAGCCGGCCTGTTCCACCACCGCCGCCAGGGCAGAGAGCAATTTGTAGTCGAACATCAGTGTTCCTAATGAGCGATGAGCAATATTGGTTTTTCTTATACAGCGCCAGACCGGAGAATGACCAGCATCCCGTGTTTACCTTCTTTCAAGGATCTTCCAATGGCTGGCGAAACCGCCCTGGCAACCCTACTGCGCAGCATGAGCCCACAGCTCAACGCGGGCGACTATGTGTTCTGCACCCTGGCCGACAACCGCCTGCCCGCCTGCGAAGTGATCGGCAGCTTTCGCGAACAGGAAGGCTTGACGGTGATTGTCGAGCGCCAACAGGCCGAACAGGCCGGCCTGGCCTTTGAGTATGTGGCGGCATGGATCACCTTGAACGTGCACTCGGCCCTGGAGGCCGTCGGCCTGACCGCCGCCTTCGCCACTGCCCTGGGACGTGCCGGGATCAGTTGCAACGTGGTCGCCGGCTACTACCACGACCATTTGTTTGTCGGCCGCAACGATGCCGAGCGGGCAATGGATGTATTGAAACAACTGGCAGCGGGCGCGGAGTAAATCCTATGTGGCAAAGTTATGTGAACGGCTTGCTGGTGGCCCTCGGGCTGATCATGGCTATCGGTACGCAAAACGCGTTTGTGCTGGCGCAGAGCCTGCGTCGCGAACATCACCTGCCAGTGGCGGCCTTGTGCGTGGTGTGTGATGCGCTGCTGGTGGCCGCCGGGGTGTTTGGCCTGGCGACGGTGCTGGCGCACAACCCGTTATTGCTGGCGATTGCCCGCTGGGGCGGCGCGGCTTTCCTGCTGTGGTATGGCGCCCTGGCCTTGCGCCGCGCCTGTTCGCGGCAAAGCCTGGGGCAAGGCGAGGGCCAGAAGGTGCGCTCATTGCGCGCGGTGATGCTCAGCGCCCTGGCCGTAACCCTGCTCAACCCTCATGTGTACCTGGACACGGTGTTACTGATCGGCTCCCTGGGCGCCCAGCAAACCGAGCCGGGCGCTTATGTCGCAGGCGCCGCCAGTGCGTCGTTCCTCTGGTTTTCCGCCCTGGCCCTGGGCGCGGCGTGGCTGGCCCCGTGGCTCGCGCGCCCGGCGACCTGGCGCCTGCTGGACCTTTTGGTGGCGGTGATGATGTTCAGCGTGGCCTATCAATTGATCAGCACCTGAGGAATATTCCAAAACGCTCTGGAACCTCTATCCCACACAGTTGTTGCGTGGTTTTGCCGCACCCCCGGTGCTATGATCCAGCCCCTGCGCCGCAAAGAGTACAAACTCCCCGGCGCTTGTTTGGCCGCCCGTGATCGGCCTTGCGCTCACCGCAACTGACCTGATTAGGAGAATTATCATGGCTTTCGAATTGCCGCCGCTGCCCTACGCACACGATGCCCTGCAGCCGCACATCTCCAAGGAAACCCTGGAGTATCACCACGACAAGCACCACAACACCTATGTCGTGAACCTGAACAACCTGGTGCCTGGCACCGAGTTCGAAGGCAAGACCCTGGAAGAGATCGTCAAATCCTCTTCGGGTGGCATCTTCAACAACGCCGCCCAGGTCTGGAACCACACTTTCTACTGGAACTGCCTGGCGCCAAACGCCGGCGGCCAACCGACTGGCGCACTGGCCGAGGCGATCAACGCCGCTTTCGGTTCGTTCGACAAGTTCAAGGAAGAGTTCACCAAGACTTCGGTCGGCACCTTCGGTTCCGGTTGGGGCTGGCTGGTGAAAAAGGCTGACGGTTCCCTGGCCCTGGCAAGCACCATCGGCGCCGGCAACCCGCTGACCAGCGGCGATACCCCGCTGCTGACCTGCGACGTCTGGGAACACGCCTACTACATCGACTACCGTAACGTGCGTCCAAAGTATGTGGAAGCGTTCTGGAACCTGGTCAACTGGAAGTTCGTTGCCGAGCAGTTCGAAGGCAAAACCTTCACTGCGTAAGTAACCCTTGCAGTAAAAAAGAGCCCGGCAATTGCCGGGCTTTTTTGTGCCAGATTGAAACCACCTCACCCCAACACCCGTGGAACTCACCGACAGGAATTGACCACTGAGCCGGTGAGAGAAATAACTCCCTCATCTATTTTAGGAGTATCAACCATGCTTGGAATAATGGAACTCGCCAAGGGCGCCATGCCAGGGATCGGAGAGCTTGTGGGTGCCTTGGCGGGAGTGCTGGGGAATGCAATAAAGGGCAAGTCAGGTGAAGACGAGGAGAAAGAACCCGGCAAAATAGCCGAAGATGTACACGCCAAAGTCGATATGCAGATTACCTACCCGCACCCTTGAGGCCATCGACGTGCTCTTGCGACAGGCAGAAAAGCCTACGCCTGTACGCCCGCCAGCCGTGCAAAAGGGCGGAAGATTTGATCCGCCCATCGCCTTCCAGATCTTGCCCCGCTAGCGTCCAGACGCCACGCACCGCAATGTTCCTTTGACTGCCACCACGGGATTGCCAATACTCATGGCATATTGAGGCTACCCGCATGGAACAAGGAATAACCCTTTGAAGCTGGAACTCAAAAACAGCTTGTCGGTGAAGTTGCTCCGGGTGGTGCTGTTGTCGGCACTGATAGTGGGCGTGGCACTAAGCGTGGCGCAGATCGTCTTTGATGCCTACAAGACGCGCCAGGCGGTGGCAGGCGATGCCCAGCGCATCCTCGACATGTTTCGCGACCCCTCGACCCAGGCCGTCTACAGCCTGGACCGTGAGATGGGTATGCAAGTCATCGAAGGCCTGTTTCAGGATGATGCGGTGCGCATGGCCTCTATTGGCCATCCCAATGAACCCATGCTCGCCGAAAAAAGCCGGGACTTGCAGCAGTCCCCCAGCCGCTGGCTGACGGACGTGATTCTGGGCCGGGAACGCAGCTTTACCACCCCGCTGGTAGGGCGCGGGCCTTATAGCGAGTATTACGGCGACCTGAGCATCACCCTCGACACCGCCACCTATGGCCGGGGCTTTATCGTCAATTCGGGGATCATTTTTATCTCCGGGGTGCTGCGCGCCCTGGCCATGGGCCTGGTGTTGTACCTGGTCTATCACTGGCTGCTGACCAAGCCCCTGTCGCGGATCATCAGCCACCTGAGTTCGATCAATCCCGACCGCCCCAGCGAGCACAAGATCCCGCAACTCAAGGGCCACGAAAAGAATGAACTGGGGCTATGGATCAACACTGCCAACCAGTTGCTGGCGTCTATCGAGCGCAACACCCATTTGCGCCACGAAGCAGAAAACAGCCTGTTGCGCATGGCCCAGTACGACTTTCTTACCGGCCTGCCGAACCGCCAGAAACTGCAGGAACAGCTGGACAAGATCCTGGTCGACGCCGGGCGCCGGCAACGCCGGGTCGCGGTGCTGTGCGTGGGGCTGGATGACTTCAAGAGCGTCAACGAGCAGTACACCTACCAGGCCGGCGACCAGTTGCTGCTGGCCCTGGCCGACCGCTTGCGTGCCCACAGTGGGCGCCTCGGCGCCCTGGCGCGCCTGGGCGGCGACCAGTTCGCCCTGGTCCAGGCCGATATCGAGCAACCCTACGAAGCCGCCGAGCTGGCACAGAGCATCCTCGATGACCTGGAAGCCGAGTTCGCCCTCGACCACGAACAGATCCGCCTGCGCGCCACCATCGGTATCACCTTGTTCCCCGAAGACGGCGACAGCACCGAGAAACTGCTGCAAAAGGCCGAGCAGACCATGACCCTGGCCAAGAGCCGCTCGCGCAATCGCTATCAGTTCTATATCGCCAGTGTCGACAGCGAGATACGCCGTCGCCGCGAACTGGAGAAAGACCTGCGCGAAGCCCTGGGCCGCAACCAGTTTCATCTGGTGTACCAACCGCAGATCAGCTATGCCGATCATCGCGTGGTCGGCGTCGAGGCGCTGATTCGCTGGCAACACCCGGAACACGGCCTGGTGCCACCGGACCTGTTTATCCCGCTGGCGGAACAGAACGGCACCATCATCCCCATTGGCGAGTGGGTGCTGGACCAGGCCTGCCGGCAATTGCGCGAATGGCATGACCAGGGCTTTACCGAGCTGCGCATGGCGGTCAACCTGTCCACGGTGCAACTGCACCACGCCGAACTGCCACGAGTGGTCAACAACCTGCTGCAGATCTATCGCCTGCCGCCGCGCAGCCTGGAACTGGAAGTGACCGAGACCGGCCTGATGGAAGACATCAGCACCGCCGCCCAGCACTTGCTGAGCCTGCGCCGCTCCGGCGCGCTGATTGCCATCGACGATTTCGGTACCGGCTACTCGTCACTGAGTTACCTGAAAAGCCTGCCTCTGGACAAAATCAAGATCGACAAGAGCTTTGTCCAGGACCTGCTGGACGACGACGACGATGCGACCATCGTGCGGGCGATCATCCAGCTGGGCAAAAGCCTGGGCATGCAGGTCATCGCCGAAGGTGTGGAAACACCCGAGCAGGAAGCCTACATCATCAGCGAAGGCTGCCACGAAGGTCAGGGCTATCACTACAGCAAACCCCTGCCCGCCCGTGAGCTGGCGGCCTACCTCAAGCAAGCCGAGCGCAATAACGCCGCCATCCTGTAAAGCCTTAATGCCGCCCAAGGCACGGCCTTGGGCGGCTGGCGCCTGACTATGAAACTTTTCCTGCGTTAACCCTTTACAGAAAATGCAAATCTTTCGCATTATGTTGCAGTTTTGCGCGCTGCACTGCGCCCCGATCCACTACCGAAGCAGGATGTTCGCCATGATTCGTATGCCCCTGGCCACCGCCAGTCTGCTGGCCATCGCCATTTCTCTCGCCGGCTGCGGCGAGGGCAAAGACAAGGCTGCCGCGCCTCAGGCGCCGACGCCAACTGCCAGCACTACCGCTCCAGCGGCTGCCGCTACCGCCGGCCAGGTTGACGAGGCGGCCGCCAAGGCAGTCGTCGCGCATTACGCAGACCTGGTGTTCGCGGTGTACAGCGACTCCGAGTCCACCGCAAAAACCCTGCAGACCGCGATCGACACCTTCCTCGCCAACCCCAACGACGAGACCCTGAAGGCCGCCCGTACCGCCTGGATCGCCGCGCGCGTACCGTACCTGCAGAGCGAAGTGTTCCGCTTCGGCAACACCATCATTGACGATTGGGAAGGTCAGGTGAACGCCTGGCCGCTGGACGAAGGCCTGATCGACTATGTCGACAAGTCCTACGAACACGCCCTCGGCAACCCGGGCGCCACGGCCAATATCATCGCCAACACCGAGATCCAGGTCGGCGAAGACAAGGTCGACGTCAAGGAAATCACCCCGGAAAAACTCGCCAGCCTCAATGAGCTGGGCGGCTCCGAAGCCAACGTCGCCACCGGCTACCACGCCATCGAATTCCTGCTGTGGGGCCAGGACCTGAACGGCACCGGCCCTGGCGCCGGCAACCGTCCAGCGTCGGACTACCTGCAAGGCGACGGCGCCACCGGTGGGCATAACGAGCGTCGCCGCACTTACCTGCGCGCCGTGACCCAACTGCTGGTCAGCGACCTCGAAGAAATGGTCGGCAACTGGAAACCCAACGTCGAAGACAACTACCGCGCCACCCTGGAAGCAGAACCTGCGACCGACGGCCTGCGCAAGATGCTGTTCGGCATGGGCAGCCTGTCCCTGGGTGAACTGGCGGGCGAGCGCATGAAGGTGTCCCTGGAAGCCAACTCGCCGGAAGACGAGCACGACTGCTTCAGCGACAACACCCACAATTCGCAGTTCTACGACGCCAAGGGCATCCGCAACGTCTACCTGGGCGAGTACACCCGCGCCGATGGCACCAAGCTGACCGGCGCCAGCCTGTCGTCCCTGGTGGCCAAGGTCGACCCGGCCGCCGATGCAGCCCTCAAGGCTGACCTGGCGGCTACCGAAGCGAAGATCCAGGTCATGGTCGACCACGCCAACAAGGGTGAGCACTACGACCAGTTGATCGCGGCCGGCAACACGGCGGGCAACCAGATCGTGCGCGATGCCATCGCCGCCCTGGTCAAGCAGACCGGCTCCATCGAGCAAGCAGCTGGCAAGCTGGGAATCGGTGACCTGAACCCGGATACCGCTGATCACGAGTTCTGATCCACGCGGTTTGAATGAGGCGGCCTTCGGGTCGCCTTTTTTGTATTCATCGTTTGCCCTCGCCACCTCCCCTGTAGGAGCTGGCTTGCCTGCGATGGCGGTGGTTCAGTCAAGCATTCGGGCCTGACCCACGGCCATCGCAGGCAAGCCAGCTCCCACACAAGCCAGCTCCCCATTAAGCCAAGTCCTACATCATATCCGCGCCCCCTTTGCAGCCCCCGGTTTACAAGCCCTGCACCGTAGGTAGAATGGCGCCTCAGACTGTTACCCGAGCGCTGTTCATGGCAATGCCGACCCTGCGGATCATTGGTTTCATCATCGGCATCTTCCTGATTACCCTCGCGGTCGCCATGGTCGTGCCCATGGCCACCCTGATATTTTTCGAGCGCACCAGCGACCTGCCGTCCTTTCTCTGGGCAAGCATGATCACTTTTATCGCCGGCCTGGCCCTGGTGATTCCCGGGCGCCCGAAGCAGGTGCAACTGCGCCCCCGGGACATGTACCTGCTGACGGTCAGCAGTTGGGTGGTGGTGTGCATCTTTGCCGCGCTGCCGTTTTTGCTGACCCAACATATCAGCTATACCGACTCGTTCTTTGAAAGCATGTCCGGCATCACCGCCACCGGCGCCACCGTGCTCAGCGGCCTGGACACCATGTCGCCGGGCATCCTGATGTGGCGCTCGATGCTGCACTGGCTCGGCGGCATCGGCTTTATCGGCATGGCGGTGGCGATCCTGCCGCTGCTGCGCATCGGGGGCATGCGCCTGTTCCAGACCGAATCCTCGGACCGCTCCGAGAAGGTCATGCCGCGCTCCCATATGGTGGCGCGCCTGATTGTGGCGGCCTATGTGGGGATTACCATCCTCGGCAGCCTCGGGTTCTGGTGGGCCGGCATGGGCCTGTTCGACGCGATCAACCACGCGATGTCGGCCATTTCCACCGGTGGGTTCTCCACCTCCGATGAGTCCCTGGCCCACTGGAAACAGCCGGCGGTGCATTGGGTGGCGATCGTGGTGATGATCATGGGCAGCCTGCCGTTTGCCCTGTATGTCGCGACATTGCGTGGCAACCGCAAGGCGCTGATCAAGGACCAGCAAGTACAAGGTTTGCTGGCGATGCTGCTGGTGACCTGGGTGGTGCTCGGCACCTGGTACTGGTGGACCACCAACCTGCACTGGCTGGATGCACTGCGCCATGTCGCGCTGAACGTCACGTCCGTGGTGACCACCACCGGCTTTGCCCTGGGCGATTACAGCCTGTGGGGCAATTTCTCGCTGATGCTGTTCTTCTACCTGGGCTTTGTCGGCGGTTGCTCGGGCTCCACCGCCGGCGGGATCAAGATCTTCCGCTTCCAGGTCGCCTATATCCTGCTCAAGGCCAACTTGAACCAGTTGATTCACCCAAGGGCGGTGATCAAGCAGAAATACAACGGCCATCGCCTCGACGAAGAAATCGTGCGCTCGATCCTGACGTTCTCGTTCTTCTTCGCCATCACCATCTGCATGATTGCCCTGGCCCTGTCGCTGCTGGGCGTGGACTGGATGACCGCCTTGACCGGCGCCGCCAGTACCGTCTCCGGTGTAGGTCCGGGGCTGGGGGAAACCATTGGCCCGGCTGGCAATTTCGCGACCCTGCCGGACGCCGCCAAGTGGATCCTGTCCCTGGGCATGCTGCTGGGCCGGCTGGAGATCATTACGGTGTTGGTGCTGTGCATTCCGGCGTTCTGGCGCCACTGACACTCACCGACGTAGCCTGCAGCCGCGCCCGGTATTCGCCGGGCGTGGCATCGAACCAGCGGCGAAACGCGCGAAAGAAGTTACTCGGGTCGGCAAACCCCAGCAGGTAGGCGATTTCCAGTAGGGTCATGCTCGGCTGCGCCAGGTACTGCTCGGCCAGCTCGCGGCGGGTGTCGTCGAGCAAAGCCTGGAAGCTGGTGCCCTCCTCCTGCAAGCGCCGCTGCAAGGTGCGCTGGGACAAGTGCAACGTCTGCGCCACCACCTCACGCTTGGGCTCGCCCTGGGGCAACAGCCGGCACAGCACCTGGCGAGCCTTGTGGGTCACCCGGCTCTCGGAAAACCGCGCCAGGTACTCCCCGGCAAATCGATCGTGCAGCAGCGCCATAGCCTCATTGGCGGTGGGCAACGGCGCTTCCATGTCCGCCCGCTCGAAGATCAGCGCGTCATACGGCGCGTTGAACACCAGCGGTGCATGAAAGGCCTGCTTGTAAGGCTCCAGGTCCACTGGCTGATCACCCTGCACCAACACCTTGCGCGGCTGCAGCGTGCGCCCGGTCAACCAGCCACATAACGCCAGGGCACAGGCCAGTGAAGCCTCGGCGCTTTGCCGGGTGGGTGGCAGATGGTCGCCGTGGACCGTAAGGATCAGCGCATAGCCTTCGGGTAACAGGCGGAAACTCAGGTCGGCACTTTCGGCAATGATTCGCTGGTAACGCACCAGCCGGGCAAAGCCTTCAGCCAGGGTGCTGCTGGACATCAAGGCATAACCCGCCACATGGAAGGACGCCGGACGCACCACCTTGCCCATATTCAAGCCAATGGCCGGATTGCCCGACAGCTCAACCGCGCGCTGCCAGAGCCGGGTCATGGAGTCCTGGGGGAAACGCGCATCGGGGTCATCCAGGGCGCGGTAATCCAGGCCCAGCTGTTGGAACAGGGCACGGCAATCCAGGCCATCGAGCTCCAGCGCCTTGACTATCCCCATCGCCCAACTTGCAGAAGTGGTTCGTTCGTTCATGGCGTTTTCTTGCGCGCGTTCTATGAAGGGACGGCTGAAACCGCAGCCCGGAACCCAAGGATACTAAAGTGGCGTCTATTGTCACTGGCCCTTGCCTGTGATGACTATAGACTCAAATAAGCTCCCCGCCGAACATCCGTCGGGCACAACAACAAACAGAGGGCCGGCCAACGTGGAAAATGTCAGACAATTCAATAGCTTCGCCGAGTTCTATCCGTATTACCTGAGCGAACACGGCAACAGCACCTGCCGGCGCCTGCATTTTATCGGCACCAGCCTGGTGATTTTTATTCTCGCCTTCGCCGTCGGCAAAGGTGCCTGGTGGCTGCTGTGGGTGTTGCCGGTGGCCGGCTACAGCTTTACCTGGATCGGCCACTTCTTCTTTGAAAAGAACCGCCCGGCCACGTTCCAGCATCCGTTCTACAGCCTGCTGGGCGATTTCGTGATGTACCGCGACATGATTCTGGGCAAGGTACCGTTCTAAACCCGCAAAACAATAAGAGACATGTCGATGAGCCAACAGGCCCGCTTTACCCATATGCAGGACGGCACCCAGGAAGACTGGGCAATCATCGCTGCCGACTTCAGTGCCTACGCCCGCCAACTGCCCGGACGGATCCTCGCGCACCTGCGCCTGCTGGAAGGTGACTTCGGCGGTTTCCCGGTGGACCGCCTGACCCATTCCCTGCAAACCGCCAGCCGCGCCTGGCACGATGGCCGCGACGAAGAATATGTGGTCTGCGCACTGCTCCATGACATCGGCGACACCCTGGGCTCCTACAATCACCCGGACATTGCCGCCGCCATCCTCAAGCCGTTCGTCAGCCCGCAGAACCTGTGGATGGTGGAAAAGCACGGGATTTTCCAGGGTTACTATTTCTTTCATCATCTGGGTATGGATCGCCACCTGCGCGAGCAATTTGGCGAACACCCGCAGTACGAGCAAACCATCGAGTTCTGCGCACTGTATGACGCGGCGGCGTTCGACCCCGCCTATGCCACCCTGCCCCTGAGTTTTTTCGAACCGATGCTGGCGCGGGTCTTTGCCCAGCCGAAAAACTCGCTCTACAAGGCAGCCATGGAACGCCAGGCCAGCCTGTGACCTCTTGTCACTTGCGCCGGGTAGATGAAGGTTTGCGCATTTGGCGAGATAAAAGTCTTTTTGTCATTTGCAGTGCTGTATCCTGCCCAGGCTTTGTGAAAAGCGTGGCACATCTGCAATTGCACAACAGACCTTGCGAGGAGCGACGACGATGCACGAGATTCCCAATCTCCCCTTCCCAAGCCTGCACGAGACTGAGCAGCCAACCCCGCAACAGGCCGGCAGTGACAAACAAGCGCCGGCACAGGCAACACCGGTCGACAGCGATAGCGACGACTGACCGCAGCACCCAGACCGTGTGGAAAGCGTGACATTGCGCGCTTTCCACACCGCCTGAATCAAGAGACACGCCACATGCCCGATACCCCCCACAATTCCCCCGATGAAGCGTTACTCGGCGCCGCCCTGCAAATGGTCGACGTCTGGAGCCGCCTCAGCCCGGAAAAACAGGCGCTGCTGCTCAAGCGCTTTGGCACCCAGGAAAACGCCCTGGCCGCGCTGGTGACCACGCGCATGCTCGACCCCGAAACCCCCTGATTTTTATCCTGTGGCGAGGGGGCTTGCCCCCGTTGGGCTGCGCAGCAGCCCCCCTGTCAGGTAAACCGAGGTGGCTGGTTTTGGGGCGGCTACGCCACCCAACGGGGGCAAGCCCCCTCGCCACAGCAAGCCCCCTAGCCACCACAAGCCCTCTGGTTACAGTAAGCCCCTTTGCCACAGTTGCCGTGGTGAATGATTTTCTGGCAGCGTAAAGCACCGGTATCATAAGCAACCTATCTTTTCCTGCCGCGACAGTGGATCTTTCCCATGCCAGATACCCAGCGCCCCATGGCGGTCACGCTGCAAGTCGTTTCCATCGTGCTGTTCACCTTTATCGGCTACCTGAATATCGGCATCCCCCTGGCCGTATTGCCGGGCTATGTCCACAGCGACCTGGGCTTTGGCGCCGTGATCGCGGGCCTGGTGATCAGCGTGCAGTACCTGGCCACCCTGCTGAGCCGGCCCTACGCCGGGCGCATCATCGACAACCGCGGCAGCAAGCGCGCGGTGATGTACGGCCTGGCCGGTTGCGGCTTGAGCGGGGTGTTCATGCTGGCATCCGCCGCCCTGACCCACCTGCCGACCCTGAGCCTGGCCAGCCTGTTGATTGGCCGGCTGGTGCTGGGCAGTGCCGAAAGCCTGGTGGGTTCGGGCTCCATTGGCTGGGGCATCGGCCGGGTCGGCGCGGTGAATACCGCCAAGGTCATCTCCTGGAACGGCATTGCCAGCTATGGCGCCCTGGCGATTGGCGCCCCGCTGGGGGTGCTGCTGGTCAGTCGGTTCGGGCTGTGGAGCATGGGTGCCAGCATTATTGCCCTGGCGGTGCTGGGCCTGTTGCTGGCCTGGCCGAAAGTCGCGGCGCCCATTGTGGTCGGCGAGCGCCTGCCCTTTATGCATGTGCTCGGCCGCGTGCTGCCCCACGGCTGCGGGCTGGCCCTGGGTTCCATCGGTTTTGGCACCATTGCCACGTTTATCACCCTGTATTACGCGACCCGCAACTGGGATAACGCAGTGCTGTGCCTGAGCCTGTTCGGCGCCAGCTTTATCGGGGCGCGGTTGCTGTTCGGCAACCTGATCAACCGGATCGGCGGGTTTCGCGTGGCGATTGCCTGCCTGTCGGTAGAAACCCTCGGCCTGCTGCTGTTATGGCTGGCCCCGAGCGCCGAGCTGGCCCTGGCGGGCGCGGCCTTGAGCGGTTTCGGGTTTTCCCTGGTGTTCCCGGCGCTGGGGGTTGAAGCGGTCAACCTGGTACCCGCCTCCAGCCGTGGCGCGGCGGTGGGGGCCTATTCGTTGTTTATCGACTTGTCATTGGGTATCACCGGGCCGCTGGCCGGGGCGATTGCGGCGGGTTTCGGCTTTGCCTCAATCTTTTTGTTTGCCGCACTGGCGGCCTTCGCCGGGCTGCTGCTGAGCCTGTACCTGTATCGCCAGGCCCCCAAATACCGCGACGAACGTAACGCCGGCTAGAAATCCACCTTGCCGCGCCCGGCCTTGATGCTGCCGCGCTTGGTCTTGGATTCCAGGCGACGCTTTTTCGAGCCCAGGGTGGGCTTGGTCGGGCGGCGTTTTTTCTCGACCTTGGTCGCGCTGAGGATCAACTCCACCAGGCGCTCCAGGGCATCGGCGCGGTTCTGTTCCTGGGTCCGGTATTGCTGGGCCTTGAGGATCAATACGCCGTCGCTGGTAATCCGACTGTCACGCAGTGCCAGCAAGCGTTCCTTGTAGAACGGCGGCAGCGACGAAGCGCCGATATCGAAGCGCAAATGCACGGCGCTGGAGACCTTGTTGACGTTCTGCCCGCCAGCGCCCTGGGCGCGGATGGCCGTCAACTCGATTTCGGCATCGGGCAGGTGCACGTTACTGGAGATCACCAACATCGAAAGCGGGTCCGTGAGCGAGGGTAGAGGCCGGGTTGCCGGCCCCTACGCGGTGGGCTAGGGGTTCAGCGAGGATACAGCACTCACGTCAGCCTGAGCCTTGCGCTTGTTCTTGAGCACATAGCACACCCACATAAAGGCCAGCCAGACAGGAATCGCATACACCGAGACCTGAATCCCCGGAATCAACAACATGACCCCCAGGATAAACACCACAAACGCCAGGCACACGTAGTTGCCATAGGGGTACCACAGCGCCTTGAACAGCGGCACCTGACCGGTGCGGTTCATGTGCTGGCGGAACTTGAAGTGCGAGAAGCTGATCATCGCCCAGTTGATCACCAACGTGGCCACCACCAGGGACATCAGCAGTTCCAGGGCGTGTTGCGGGATCCAGTAGTTCATCAACACCGCCACCAGGGTGACGGCCGCCGAGGCCAGGATCGAACGCACCGGCACGCCGCGCTTGTCGATCTTCGCCAACGCCGCCGGGGCGTCGCCTTGCTCGGCCATGCCCAGCAGCATGCGGCTGTTGCAGTAGGTGCCGCTGTTGTACACCGACAGCGCCGCCGTCAGCACCACGAAGTTGAGGATATGCGCGGCGGTGTTGCTGCCCAGCATCGAGAACACCTGCACGAACGGGCTGCCGCTATAGGCATCGCCGGAAGCATTCAGGGTCACCAGCAGGCTGTCCCACGGCGTCAGCGACAGCAGCACTACCAGGGCGCCAATGTAGAAAATCAGGATGCGGTAGATCACCTGATTGATCGCCTTGGGGATCACGGTGCGTGGCTGGTCCGCTTCAGCGGCGGTAAAACCGAGCATTTCCAGGCCGCCAAAGGAGAACATGATGATTGCCATGGCCATCACCAGGCCGCCGACACCATGGGGGAAGAACCCGCCGTGTTCCCACAGGTTGGTCACCGACGCCTGGGGCCCGCCGGTGCCGCTGACCAGCAGATAGCTGCCCAGGGCGATCATGCCGATAATCGCCACCACCTTGATAATCGCAAACCAGAACTCGGCTTCGCCAAACACTTTGACGTTGGCCAGGTTGATCACATTGATCAGCACGAAAAAGGCCGCCGCCGAGACCCAGGTCGGAATCTCCGGCCACCAGTAATGCACATACTTGCCGACCGCCGTCAGCTCCGACATGCCCACCAGGATATAGAGGATCCAGCAGTTCCAGCCCGACAAGAAGCCTGCGAAACCGCCCCAGTACTTGTGGGCAAAATGGCTGAAGGAACCGGCCACTGGCTCTTCGACGATCATTTCGCCCAACTGGCGCATGATCATAAAGGCAATGAAACCGCAGATGGCATAGCCGAGGATCATCGACGGGCCGGCTGACTTCAGCACCCCCGCCGAGCCCAGGAACAGGCCGGTACCGATCGCGCCACCAAGGGCGATCAATTGAATATGACGATTTTTCAGGCCGCGCTTCAGTTCGCCTGAATGCGAGTTGGGTCCACTCATGAAAAGGGTCTCACGCAAGGTTTGATGATGTTCAATACACGATGCTGCTTTGAAACCGACTCAAGCAGCGCCGATCAAACCCCAGCGCAAACACCAGGAGTCCAGCGTCTTTCTAACGGTCATGCGTCACCTGTTTGTTTTTATCTGTGACGAAATCGAACCCGTCCGGCTTATGGCCGGGCGGAGTTAACAAGGCAGCTAGCCTTGAAGGCCTTTTGCGTGGGTACGCAAGGGGGGTCACAGTAAAACGCGGCGCATTGTACACCGCTCGATCCGCTAAGGAGGGTTGCGGGAGAGATTGTTCGTCAAATGGAAGATTTTCTTTACACAAAAAGTTCATCAAGAGCACGCCCTGCGTAGGCTAGGCCCAATCGTAAAATAATCGTTACATCGCGGAAGCCATTCCTGACACCCCACCGACTCCCCCGTGGCGAGCGGGCTTGCCCGCGCTGGACTGCGCAGCAGTCCCTTGAAAGAACAACCCAGTCAACCAGGCAGACCGACACGGCAGAGTGTGGGGCTGCTGCGCAGCCCGACGCGGGCAAGCCCGCTCGCCACACAGCGCGCAAAAAAAAACGCCAACCCGCAGGTTGACGCTTTTTCTTACAGCTTGAAGCTTAAAGCTTGCTGCTGCTCTTAAGGCTTCTTACGCCCAAACCCCGGACGCTGGCCGGAACCTGCCGGTGCGCCACGGCGCTTGCCCGACGGCTCGTCCGCGACCAGTTTGAGCCCTGGGCGCTTTTTCGGCGCGGGCTTGGCTGGACGCTTGGCACCTTCGGCTGGGCGATCGGTCTGCGGAGCACCACGGCCGGTATCGCCACGGTTGCTGCGACCGCCCGTTGGTGCTTCGCCACGACCGGCAGGCCGCGGGGTACGCGGTGCACGCTCGCCATCCTGACGGGCTGGAGCCGATGGACGACGATCGCCCTCGATCTGCGGCTGACGGGAAATACGACCGCCTGTGGCCGGAGCATCCAGCGCCGGGCGCAAGGTGCGCGCAACGCGTTCGGTACGTGCCACCGGGCGCGACGATTTACGCTGCATGCGCTCCAGCTTGTCTTTGCTCTTGGCATTCATCTGCGGCATGGCCACAGGGGTCAGGCCCACTTCAGCACTGAGGATGTCGACTTCGTACTGACTCATTTCGCGCCAGCGCCCCATCGGCAGGTCCGAGTTGAGGAACACCGGGCCAAAACGCACGCGCTTCAGGCGGCTGACCACCAGGCCCTGGGATTCCCACAGGCGACGTACTTCACGGTTACGCCCTTCCATCACCACGCAGTGGTACCAGTGGTTGAAACCTTCGCCACCGGGGGCCTGTTTGATGTCGGTGAACTTGGCCGGGCCATCTTCCAGCACCACGCCAGCCTTGAGGCGTTCGATCATTTCGTCATCGACTTCACCCCGTACACGTACCGCGTACTCACGGTCCATCTCGTAGGACGGGTGCATCAGGCGGTTGGCCAGCTCACCGTCGGTGGTGAACATCAGCAAGCCGGTGGTGTTGATGTCCAGGCGGCCGATGTTGATCCAACGGCCTTCTTTAGGCTTGGGCATCTTGTCGAACACGGTTGGACGGCCTTCCGGGTCGTCACGGGTGCAGATCTCGCCGTCGGGCTTGTTGTACATGATCACGCGGCGCACCGATTCGGCGGCCTCTTCACGCTTGATGACCTTGCCATCAATGGTGATCGCATCATGCAGATCGACGCGCTGGCCCAGGGTGGCTTCGACGCCATTGACCTTGATGCGCTTCTGGGTGATCCAGGCTTCTACGTCGCGGCGCGAGCCGACGCCGATGCGGGCGAGGACTTTTTGCAGTTTCTCGCCGGCTGGGCCGATTTCCTGGCTGTCGTTCTGGTCTTGGTCTTTCATCTTAAGCACCTCCCGGTGTGTCGATTCAGGCGTGGCCTGAAGGTATTGAAACTGTTGTCTTGGGCGAACGCATCGCCGAAGGGTCGCGAATCATACGCTCATGGCGCGCATTGCGCATCAGAGACTAGTCGATATGGGCCGGCTCATTTGCTTTTCCGCCGACCGGTGGCACCCAGGGCGATCAGCCGCAGCTCGGCTTCGGCCAGCACTGCGCGCTTGTCGACCTTGTCGAGCTTCTTCCAGGCCCGGATCTCACGCTTGCTGCGCCCGCAGCCGACGCAGATATCGTCGCTGAACTTGCAGAGGCTGATGCAGGGGTCTTTGGTGGAGCTCATATACATTCTCCCTGGTGCAAAAGATCCAATGTGGGAGCGGGCTTGCTCGCTCCCACATTTGCTTCTGGGTCAGTCTTCGAATTCGCGGCGTTCGTTTTCGATGGCTTCGGCCAGTGCCCGGGCTTCGGCTTCTTCTTCGCTCAACTCGGGCTGTTCCAGGGCGGCGACGGCGGCCAGCAGTTTTTCGCGGGCTGCGGCCACGCCGAGGATATCCTCCTCGGGGGCCGCTTCCACGTTTACCTCAAGCTCAGGCTCAGACTCAGGCGCCACCGCCCCATCACGCAGCAAGTCATCAAAGTCGGTCTTGATCCCCTGCTCCATATCGTCCAGCTCCAGCAGCAAGGTGTGGAAACTGGTCTCGTCCTTCGGCTCTTCCGGCTCGGCGCTGGCATCAGCCAGCTCCTGCAAGCCGGGCGGCACCGGGGCATCGTCGAAATCGAGCACCGGTTCGGCCTCGATCTCACGCAGCTCGGCCAAAGGCGGCAGGTCGTCGAGGTTCTTCAGGTTGAAGTGATCGAGAAACACCTTGGTGGTGGCGAACATCGCGGGTTTGCCGGGTACGTCGCGGTAGCCGACAATACGGATCCACTCGCGCTCCAGCAGCGTCTTGACGATATGGCTGTTGACCGCCACGCCGCGCACGTCTTCGATCTCGCCACGGGTGATGGGCTGGCGATAGGCAATCAGCGCCATGGTTTCCAGCATCGCCCGGGAATACCGTTGCGGGCGCTCTTCCCACAGGCGCCCCACCCACGGCGAAAATTTCTCACGGATCTGCAAGCGATAGCCCGAGGCCACTTCGCGCAGTTCAAAAGCACGGCCGTCACAGGATTTGCGCAGGATTTCCAGGGCCTTCTTGAACACCGGCGGTTCCGGGCGCTCGGCCTCTTCAAACAGTTCAAACAGGCGCTCCAGCGATTGCGGCTTGCCCGAGGCCAAGAGGAAGGCTTCCAACAGCGGTGCCAGTTCGCGGGGTTCAGTCAGATTCATCAATTCAGCTCGTTATTCGGCTCGCGCCCGCACGTGGATAGCCGCAAAAGGCTCATTCTGCACCAGCTCGACCAAGGATTCCTTGACCAGCTCGAGGATCGCCATAAAGGTCACCACCACGCCCAGGCGCCCTTCTTCGGCGGTAAACAGCTCGACAAACGGCACAAAGCCGCCGCCCTTGAGGCGCTCCAGCACATCGCTCATACGCTCACGGGTGGACAAGGCTTCGCGGCTGACCTGGTGGCTTTCAAACATATCGCCACGGCGCAGCACCTCGGCCATGGACATCAACAGTTCTTCCAGGCTCACATCCGGCAATAATTTGCGCGCCCGGGCTTCCGGGGCGTCGAGCTTGGGCACCACCACGTCACGGCCCACGCGGCTCAAGCCATCAATACCTTCGGCGGCAGCCTTGAAGCGCTCGTATTCCTGCAGGCGGCGGATCAGTTCGGCGCGGGGATCGTCCTCTTCGGCTTCGATTGTCTCGGAACGCGGCAGCAGCATGCGCGACTTGATCTCCGCCAGCATCGCCGCCATCACCAGGTACTCGGCGGCCAGCTCCAGGCGCACCGACTGCATCAACTCGACATAGCCCATGTACTGGCGGGTGATTTCCGCCACTGGGATATCGAGGATATTGATGTTCTGCTTGCGGATCAGGTACAGCAGCAAGTCCAGCGGACCCTCGAAGGCCTCAAGGAACACTTCCAGGGCATCCGGCGGGATATACAGGTCCAGGGGCATTTCCATGACCGCCTGGCCGTAGACCATGGCAAATGGCAGCTCCTGCTGGGCGCCGGCCTGGCTGTCGACGGTTTCCACGGCCGACATTCAGGCCTCGACCAGGAACGGTGCCGGGTCGCCACAACCCACACGGATCACCTCCGGCTCGCCGTCGGCCAGGTTGATCACGGTGGACGCCTTGTTGCCGCCGTACCCGCCGTCGATGATCAGGTCTACGTGCTTCTCCAGGAGCTGGCGCATTTCATAGGGATCTTCCAGCGGCTCAGTGTCGCCGGGCATGATCAACGACACGCTCATCAGCGGCTCACCCAACTCGGCCAGCAGCGCCAGGGCAATGGGGTGCTCCGGCACCCGCAGGCCAATGGTGCGCTTTTTCGGGTGCAGCAACAGGCGCGGCACCTCGCGGGTGGCATTCAGAATAAAGGTGTACGGCCCCGGCGTATGGGCCTTGAGCAGGCGGAAAGTGCCGGTATCGACTTTGGCGAACAGGCCCAATTGCGACAGGTCGCTGCAGATCAGCGCAAAGTTGTGATTCTTGTCCAGTTCGCGCAGGCGTCTTACGCGCTCCACGGCGTTCTTGTCGCCGATCTGGCAACCGATGGCGTAGGAGGAATCCGTGGGGTAGATCACCACGCCGCCGCCTCGAATGATCTCCACGGCCTGCTTGATCAGCCGCGCTTGCGGGTTTTCCGGGTGAATCTGGAAAAATTGACTCACGTTCTCTACCTGTTCAGACGGTGGCGGTAATGGGGTCATGCTTGAATCGCCCCCACAGGAGCGGCAAGTCTTCCGGGACCGGGCGATATTCGCCGATCTCCGACCAGCCGCCTGGGCCATGGAAATCACTGCCGGCACTGACCAGCAGACCAAATTCACGGGCAAGAATCGCCAGGCTGCCAACCTGTTCGGCGGGTTGATGCCCATTGACCACTTCGATGGCGTGGCCACCCGCTTGAATATAGTCGCCTATCAGCTTGCGACGCTTGCTGCGGGTAAAATCGTAATGCCAGGGGTGCGCCAGGCTGACCCAGGCCCCGGAAGCACGCAACGTGGCAACCGTGTCCTCCAGAGTCGGCCAGTGCAACTTGACGTCCCCCAGCTTGCCGGCGCCCAGCCATTTGCGGAACGCTTCGGCGCGGTCTTTGACGAACCCTTCACGCACCATCCAGTCGGCAAAATGCGGACGGGCCGGCGCATTGCCGCTGTCGCCCAGCTCCTGCTGGATCGCTCGGGCGCCCTCCAGCGCGTTGGGCATGCCCTTGAGCGCCAGTTTGCGGCTTATTTCTTCGGACCGCAGCCAGCGGCCATCGTGCAAATTGGCAATGGCCGCCACCAATGGCGGGGCCGTGACGTCAAAACCGTAGCCCAGGACATGAATGGTCGCGCCGCCCCAGGTGCAGGACAATTCGACGCCATTGACCAGATGCATCCCCAGGGCCGTGGCGGCACTACGCGCCTCTTCCAGGCCTTCGAGGGTGTCGTGGTCAGTCAGCGACAGGACTCGCACGCCTTTTTCAAACGCACGCGCAACCAGTACCGCGGGCGCCAGGGCGCCGTCGGAGGCCGTGCTGTGGCAGTGCAAATCAACATTCACGGAAGTGTGTAACCTCAAGTCAGCTGGCGCTTTCGCTACCAAGGATGTTTGTTATTATGCCGCCACATCCAGCTTCTGGCTCTTACTGTGAAACAATTCATCGACTTCATCCCGCTGTTGCTGTTCTTCATCGTTTTCAAAACCGACCCACGGGTCCTTGATATCGGCGGCCATGAGCTGTCGTTCGGCGGCATCTACAGCGCCACGGCGGTGCTGATCATCAGCTCCCTGGTGGTCTACGGTGCGATCTTCATCTCCCAGCGCAAGCTGGAAAAAAGCCAGTGGCTGACCCTGATCGCCTGCCTGGTCTTTGGCGGCCTGACCCTGGCCTTCCACAGCGAGACCTTCCTGAAATGGAAAGCCCCGGTGGTCAACTGGCTGTTTGCCCTGGCCTTTATCGGTAGCCACTTCATTGGTGATCGCCTGCTGATCAAGCGGATCATGGGTCACGCCCTGAGCCTGCCGGAGCCGATCTGGACCCGCCTGAACATCGCCTGGATCGGGTTTTTCCTGTTCTGTGGCGCGGCCAACCTGTTCGTGGCCTTTACCTTCCAGAGCTACTGGGTCGACTTCAAGGTGTTCGGCAGCCTGGGCATGACCGTGGTGTTCCTGGTTGCCCAGGGTATCTACCTGTCGCGCCACCTGCATGACACCGACCCCACCACGCCAAAAACCGAGGACTGACATGCTCTACGCCATCATCGCCACCGACGTCGCCAACTCCCTGGAAAAACGCCTGTCCGTTCGCCCGGCCCACGTGGAACGCCTCAAGGCGCTGCAGGCCGAGGGGCGCTTGGTGATCGCCGGCCCGCACCCGGCGGTCGACAGCAATGATCCGGGGGACGCTGGCTTCACCGGCAGCCTGATCATCGCCGAGTTCGCCTCCCTGGCCGATGCCCAGGCCTGGGCCAAGGCCGACCCGTATGTGGCGGCCGGCGCCTATGCCGATGTCGTGGTCAAACCGTTCAAACAAGTCCTGCCCTGATCGAGGTGGTGCTGAACCTATTGGGCTCGGCAAACGCCTAATCGCTCATTATTCTCGGTAACCTGCCGACAACGCTCTGAATATTCGTGTGGAATCAGGAGTTCCGATGCGCTTACGTCAGTTGTGTCTGTTGGCAGTGTTAACGATCGGGGCTACGGCCCAGGCTGAAGAAACCTCGAACACCGGCAGTTCCACGCCCCTGTCCTTGAGTGCCGGCAGCCAGATCACCGAGTTGCAGCAACGCTTGAAAGAAAGCGAACGCCTGCGCGAAGAGCTGAGCAAACAATTGCAGACTGCCGATGCTACCCGCGAGAGTGCGCAACTGAGCCGGCTGCGCCAGGACAATCAGCGCCTTGCCCAGCAACTCAAGGAAGCACAAGGTGGCGCCCTGCCACGCTGGCTCACTGACCAGCAGCAGTGGTTTGTGATTGGTGCGGGAGTTGCGCTGGTCGCCCTGCTGTGCGGTATCTTCGCCAGTGGCGGGCATCGGCGCCGTCGACAATGGCTAAATTGAGTGAGTCATGAGCGAGCTGTTACTGATAGATGATGACCAGGAGCTTTGTGAGCTGCTGACCAGTTGGTTGAGCCAGGAAGGTTTCCAGGTGCGCGCTTGCCATGACGGCGTAAGCGCGCGCAAAGCCCTGGCCGAAGCCGCGCCGGCGGCGGTGGTGCTGGATGTGATGCTGCCCGACGGCAGCGGCCTGGAGTTGCTCAAGCAATTGCGCGCCGACCACCCGGAGCTGCCGGTACTGATGCTCTCGGCCCGGGGCGAGCCCCTGGACCGGATCCTCGGCCTGGAACTGGGTGCCGATGACTACCTGGCCAAGCCCTGCGACCCCCGCGAACTGACCGCCCGCCTGCGGGCGGTACTGCGCCGCAGCCACCCGACGGCGGTGTCGACCCAGCTGGAACTGGGCGACCTGTGCTTCAGCCCGGTGCGTGGTGTGGTGATCATCGACCATCAGGAACTGACCCTCACCCTGTCCGAAAGCCGCCTGCTGGAAGCCTTGCTGCGCCAGCCGGGCGAGCCCCTGGACAAGCAGGAACTGGCGCAGATCGCCCTGGGGCGCAAGCTGACCTTGTATGACCGCAGCCTCGACATGCACGTCAGCAACCTGCGCAAGAAAATCGGCCCGCATGCCGACGGCCGCCCGCGGATCGTTGCATTGCGCAGCCGTGGCTACTACTACAGCCTCTGACATCCCCTGCAGGAGCTGGCAAGCGGGCGCCTACAGGTTTGTAAGCCCCCACCCAATCCGTCTTTACCCAAGCTTTACCCTTCCCTGACCGCCGCTGACCTTGATCTTCGTAATCTACTCACATCCGGACTCACCGGAACCGAGACAAGGAGAAACACCATGCGCAAGACCCTTATCGCTCTGATGTTCGCCGCAGCCCTGCCGACCGTCGCCATGGCCATGCCAGAAGGCCATGGCCCGATGGGCGGCCCTGAAGGCCACATGATGGGTGGCCCGGGCCACGGCAGTGAACACGGCATGCGCGGCAAAGGCGGCCCGTTCAGCCAACTGGACCTGACCCGCGAGCAGCGCCAGCAGATCGGCAAACTGATGGGCGAACAACGGGAAGGCCGCCAACAACTGGTCAAGAAGTACCTGGACAAACTCCCGGCCGCTGACCAGAAGGCCATGAAGGACGAAATGGCCGCCGCCAAGCAGAAAACCCAGGCGGATATCCGCGCCTTGCTCAAGCCTGACCAGCAGAAGAAGTTCGACGAAATGGCGAAGAAACGCGCCGAGCGTCAAGCCGAGTGGCAGCAGTTCCAGGCCTGGAAAGCGCAACAACCGCAAAAAGCGCAATAATGCGTTAGCAACCTCCCAGCCCAGTGGCCCGTGCCGCTGGGCTTTTCCTGTTTGAGGGTTTCCTGTGCGTTCACTCTTCTGGCGCATCCTTGCCAGTTTCTGGCTGGCTATCGCCCTGGTTGCCGGGCTGTCGGTCCTGCTTGGGCATATGCTCAACCAGGACGCCTGGATTCTCAGCCGCCATCCCGGCCTCAACAACCTGGCCGAAGAATGGACCCAGCGTTATGAAACCCAGGGCGAGGACGCCGCCCAGGATTTGTTGCAACAGCGCAAACGCCAGTACCACGTCGATGTGCAGGTGCTCAACGAGAGCGGCGACCCGGTGGTGCGTGGCACCTTCCCGCGCCGCGCCGCCGCCTTTGAAGCCCGCCAGCATGAGAGCCACGAGGGCCGGCTGCCCTGGCGCCGCCTGACGGCCGAGTACACCAGTGAAAAAACCGGCGATACCTACCTGCTGATCTATCGTATCGCCCTGCCGGAGCTGGATGCCTGGCACCGCAGCAGCCTGCTCTGGCCCTTGAGTGCCCTGGCGATTGCGTTGGTGGTGCTGACCCTGTTCAGCCTGCTGGTGACCCTGTCCATCACTCGCCCCCTCAGCCGTCTGCGCGGTGCAGTGCATGACCTGGGCCAGACCACGTACCAGCAAAACAGCCTGGCGCGCCTGGCCGACCGACGTGACGAATTTGGCGTACTGGCCACCGACTTCAACCGCATGGGCGCTCGCCTGCAAAGCCTGATCGGCAGCCAGCGGCAATTGCTGCGCGATGTGTCCCACGAACTGCGCTCGCCCCTGGCGCGCCTGCGGATCGCTCTGGCCCTGGCGGAACGGGCCACGCCCGAAGCCCGGGAGAAGCTCTGGCCGCGCCTGACCCTGGAATGTGATCGCCTGGAAGCCTTGATCAGCGAGATCCTGGTGCTGGCGCGGGTCGACGCCGACAACGCCAGCGCCGAAGACATCGACCTCAACGCCCTGCTCAAGACCCTGCAAAAGGACGCCCAGCTCGGCGCCCCGGAGCAGTTGGTGCAACTGCAAGCCGAGCCGGCGCTGCAACTCAAGGGCTGGCCCCATATGATCGAGCGGGCGCTGGACAACCTGTTGCGTAATGCCCAGCGCTTCAACCCTCCCACCCAGCCGATTGAAGTCCAGGCCCTGCGCCAAGGCGAACGCATTGTGATCAGCGTGCGCGACCACGGCCCGGGCGTGGAGGCCGAACACCTGCAAAAACTGGGCGAGCCGTTTTACCGCGCCCCCGGGCAAACCGCCCAAGGTCATGGGCTGGGCCTGGCCATCGCCCGTCGGGCCGCCGAACGTCATGGCGGCAGCTTGAGCCTGGCCAATCACCCGGAGGGCGGATTTATCGCCACCCTGGACTTGCCCTTGCAGCCGGGGATTGCAGCACACCCCTGAAGATCTTCTATGATGGCCCCTCTCTTATGGAGGGCCTTTGATGACTGATCTGCTCACCTCGATCCAGCGTGCAATCGATCTGCCGCCCACGCCGCTGGCGACCACTGCAGCCGGCGCCCTGCCGTCAACCTTCGCTGTCACCGAGCTGGCCTGCGCCAGCATCGGGGCTGCCGGCCAGGCCATAGCCCGGCTGCTGGAACAACACACCGGGCGCCTGCCCCTGATCAGCGTCGACCCGCGCCTGGCCTCCTTCTGGTTCTCCAGCTCCCTGCGCCCACTGGGCTGGAACGTACCGCCGCTGTGGGATCCGATTGCCGGCGACTACGCCTGCGCTGACGGCTGGATTCGTCTGCACACCAACGCCCCCCACCACCGCGCAGCTGCCGAGCGTGTACTGGGGCAGGTCGCGGATCGGGCGGCGATGGCGCTCAGGGTCGCCTCCTGGAACGCTGCCGAGCTTGAGCAGGCGATTGTCGATGAGGCCGGCTGCGCCGCGCAGATGCGCACCTGGCAGCACTGGCAGGCTCATCCCCAAGGGTTGGCGGTCAATCAGGAACCGTTGGTGGCATGGGAGCGCTTCGAGGCAGCCGGCAACACCACCTGGCTGGGCAACGTGGCGCGCCCGTTGGCGGGGGTCAAGGTACTGGACCTGACCCGCGTTCTGGCCGGTCCTGTGGCCAGCCGTTTTCTCGCAGGGCTTGGCGCCGACGTATTACGCATCGACTCCCCCACCTGGAACGAACCAGGGGTCGTGCCGGAAATGACCCTGGGCAAACGCTGCGCGCGCCTGGACCTTAAAAACACCGACGACCGGCAATTATTCGAAGGTTTGCTCAAGGATGCCGACATTCTGTTTCACGGTTATCGGGCCGATGCACTGGAGCAACTGGGTTACAACGCGAGCGCACTGCAGCAACTCGCCCCCGGCCTGATCGACGTCAGCCTCAACGCCTACGGCTGGAGCGGCCCGTGGCGCAATCGCCGGGGCTTCGACAGCCTGGTGCAGATGAGCAGCGGTATCGCCCACGCCGGCATGCAATGGAAGCAGGCGGATAAACCCGTGCCGCTGCCGGTGCAGGCGCTGGACCATGCCACCGGTTACCTGATGGCGGCCAGTGCGATACTGGCCTTGGCCGAGCGCTTAAGCAGCGGGCATGGGGGTTCGGCCCGGCTGTCGCTGGCGCGTACGGCGAAATTGTTGATCGAGGCGGGACAAGACGTGAAGCAGCCAGCGTTGCGTGAAGAAGAACCGGGTGATCAGGGGCTGCTGGTGGAGCAGACGGCCTGGGGGCCGGCGCATCGGTTGCTGGCGCCGGTCACTCTTGCCGGGACACCGCTGCAGTGGGATTTGCCGGCTGGGGAATTGGGCGCGCATCGGGCACGGTGGTGACCTTGAAATGGTCATCGTGGGCAAGCCCGGCTCCCACAGTTGACCGGGTACACGGTCAACTGCGGGAGCGGGCTTGCCCGCGATAAGGCCCTCCCCAGCACAATCAATCAGCAGAGATGCTCACAGGGTCAGCACCCCGCTATACAACCCATACGCCGCCAGGCTCGCCCCGGCAATCACGCAACTGAAAATCCCCTTTTCCAGCAAGGTAAACAGCGGCTGGCCCTGCTCGCGCTTGGCCTGGGCAAACAGAATCACCCCAGGTGCATACAGCAACGCCGACAGCAGCAGGTATTTCAAGCCCCCGGCATACAGCAGCCACACCGCATAGCCCAGGGCAATCACGCCGACCAGCAGGTCCTTGAGCCGCTGGCCATGGGCTTCTTCGTAGGTTTCTCCGCGCCCGCACAACAACACGGCATAGGCCGCCGACCATAAATACGGCACGAGGATCATCGACGACGCCAGGTAGATCAACGTGGTGTAAGTGCTGGCCGAAAACAGCGTGATCACCAGGAACAGCTGGATCATCACATTGGTCAGCCACAACGCATTGACCGGCACGCGGTTGGCATTTTCCTTTTTCAGGAAGGCCGGCATGGTCTTGTCATGGGCAGTGGCGTAGAGAATCTCGGCACACAGCAAGGCCCATGACAGCAACGCCCCCAGCAGCGACACCGCCAGGCCGATGCTGATCAACATTGCGCCCCAGGGGCCGACGATATGTTCCAGCACGCCCGCCAGTGAGGGGTTCTGCAAGTTGGCCAACTCGGGCTGGCTCATGATCCCCAGGGACAGCACGTTGACCAGCACCAGCAGGGCCAGCACTCCGACAAACCCGATCACCGTGGCGCGGCCCACGTCCGAGCGTTTTTCCGCGCGCGCCGAGTACACGCTGGCCCCTTCGATACCGATAAACACAAACACGGTGACCAGCATCATATTGCGCACCTGGTCCATCACCCCACCGAACTGCGGGTTGCCCAGGCCCCAGATATCCCGGGTGAATACATCCGCCTTGAAGGCCACGGCGGCGATCACGATAAACATCAGCAGCGGTACGATCTTGGCCACGGTGGTGACCTGGTTGATAAACGCTGCCTCCTTGATCCCGCGCATCACCAGAAAATGCACAGCCCACAGCAGCAACGACGCGCAACCGATCGCCACCGGCGTGTTGCCTTGGCCGAACACCGGGAAAAAATAGCCCAGGGTGCTGAACAGCAACACGAAATAGCCGACGTTGCCCATCCAGGCACTGATCCAGTAGCCCCAGGCCGACGAGAAGCCCATGTAGTCGCCAAACCCCGCCTTGGCGTAGGCATACACCCCGGAGTCGAGGTTGGGCTTGCGGTTGGCCAGGGTCTGGAACACGAACGCGAGGGTCAACATACCCACGGCAGTGATCCCCCAACCGATCAGGATCGCCCCCACCTCGGCCCGCGCAGCCATGTTCTGCGGCAACGAGAAGATTCCGCCGCCAATCATCGAGCCCACCACCAATGCCACCAGAGCACTGAGACGCAGCTTTTGTGCCGGTTGCGACATAGAAACTCCTGCAGATAAAACAGTTATTGAGCGCTGCACTCGGCTAATTTATCGAAATCAATCAATGTTTATTAGCTATAGCGAATAAAACTGCTCGCCTCATAACTTAATGACATTTCAATTAATCGAGTTTAGGTAAATTTAGAATTTAAATACGGCTTGTCTTTTATCCATGGGAGGTATTTGGCAAAGCCTCTGAAAAAGTTTGCACATCTGCGAAAACGGGCTAGCTTCAAGCGTCCACGTCTTGCGCACAAAAGGATTAACCCGAACGGAGAGATGCTCTGAAATGAGCATATCCGGGCAATTATACGCCTGTAGCATTTATTCATAAGTCTTTAATTCACAATGGAATGTGCCAATGAAGTGATCTAAGTCAGCTATTTGAACAGCGCACAGTTTTATTCTGTGGTCTCTCTTCTCCTGCATTGGAGTCACGCAATGTCTGAATCTCCCGGAAAACTTCGATTAGGCGCCCTTGTTGCTCTTGTTGTGGGCTCAATGATTGGCGGCGGGATCTTCTCGTTGCCGCAAAATATGGCCGCCAGCGCCGATGTCGGTGCGGTGTTGATTGGTTGGGTTATCACTGCCGTGGGTATGTTGACCCTGGCCTTTGTATTCCAGACCCTGGCCAATCGCAAACCTGACCTGGACGGCGGCGTGTACGCCTACGCCAAGGCCGGTTTTGGCGACTACATGGGTTTCTCGTCAGCCTGGGGCTACTGGATCAGTGCCTGGCTGGGCAACGTCGGCTACTTCGTGTTGCTGTTCAGCACCCTGGGCTACTTCTTCCCCATCTTCGGCGAAGGCAACACCCCGGCGGCGGTGATCGGCGCCTCGGTGCTGTTGTGGGCCGTGCATTTTCTGGTATTGCGCGGGATCAAGGAGGCGGCGTTTATCAACCTGGTGACCACCGTCGCCAAGATCGTACCGCTGGTGCTGTTTGTATTGATCGCGCTGTTCGCGTTCAAGCTGGACATCTTCACCGCTGATATCTGGGGCCTGAAAAACCCCGACCTGGGCAGCGTAATGAACCAGGTGCGCAACATGATGCTGGTCACCGTCTGGGTATTTATCGGTATCGAAGGCGCGAGCATCTTCTCGTCCCGTGCCGAAAAACGCTCGGACGTGGGCAAGGCCACCGTCATCGGCTTTATCACCGTGCTGCTGTTCCTGATGCTGGTGAACGTGCTGTCCCTGGGCATCATGACCCAACCGGAACTGGCCAAGCTGCAGAACCCGTCGATGGCCGCCGTGCTGGAGCATGTGGTCGGCCACTGGGGCGCGGTGCTGATCAGCGTCGGCTTGATCATCTCGCTGCTGGGTGCGCTGCTGTCGTGGGTGCTGCTGTGTGCAGAGATCATGTTCGCCGCTGCCAAAGACCACACCATGCCGGAGTTCCTGCGTAAGGAAAACGCCAACCATGTGCCGGTCAACGCCCTGTGGCTGACCAACGCCATGGTCCAGGTCTTCCTGGTGATCACCCTGTTTTCCGCCAGTACCTACCTGTCGCTGATCTACCTCGCCACCTCGATGATCCTCGTGCCCTACCTGTGGTCGGCGGCCTACGCGCTGCTGCTGGCAGTGCGCGGCGAGACCTACGAGGCGGCCCTGGCCGAGCGCAAGAAAGACCTGTTTATCGGCGCCGTCGCTCTGATCTACGCGGTCTGGCTGTTGTATGCCGGTGGCACCAAGTACCTGCTGCTGTCCGCCCTGCTCTACGCCCCTGGCGCGATCCTGTTCGCCAAGGCCAAGCGTGAACTGGGCAAACCGATTTTCACCAACGTCGAGAAGCTGATTTTCGCCGCAGTGGTCATTGGCGCCCTGGTGGCGGCCTATGGGCTCTACGACGGCTTCCTGACCCTGTAACACCTGAATCTTTATGTTCACTGGAGGATCTGTAATGACCACGGAAAAAGTTAAGTACGGCGTACATTCCGAAGCCGGCAAACTGCGCAAAGTCATGGTGTGTTCCCCAGGTCTGGCCCATCAGCGGCTGACCCCCAACAATTGCGACGAACTGTTGTTCGATGACGTGCTCTGGGTTGCCCAGGCCAAGCGGGACCATTTCGACTTCGTCACCAAGATGCGCGAACGCGATATTGATGTGCTGGAAATGCACAACCTGCTGACCGACATTGTTGCCATCCCCGAAGCCCTGGACTGGATCCTGGAGCGCAAGATCACTGCCGATACAGTTGGCCTGGGCCTGGCCGATGAAGTCGGTTCCTGGCTGCGCAGCCTGGAGCCGCGCAAGATCGCCGAGTTCCTGATCGGTGGCGTGTCGGCCGATGACCTGCCGAGCAGCTTTGGTGGCAAGACCATCGAGATGTTCCGCGACTTCCTCGGCCACTCAAGCTTTATCCTGCCGCCGCTGCCCAACACCCAGTTCACCCGCGACACCACCTGCTGGATCTACGGTGGCGTAACGCTCAACCCGATGTACTGGCCGGCGCGACGTCAGGAAACCCTGCTGACCACCGCCATCTACAAGTTCCACCCCGAGTTCACCAACGCCGACTTCCAGATCTGGTACGGCGACCCTGACCTGCAACACGGTGCAGCCACCCTGGAAGGCGGCGACGTGATGCCGATTGGCAACGGCGTGGTCTTGATCGGTATGGGCGAGCGCTCGTCCCACCAGGCCATCGGCCAACTGGCGCGCAACCTGTTCAAGAACAAGGCCGTGGAAAAAGTCATCGTTGCCGGCCTGCCGAAATCCCGCGCCGCGATGCACCTGGACACCGTGTTCAGCTTCTGCGACCGCGACCTGGTCACCGTCTTCCCCGAAGTGGTAAGCCAGATCGTTCCTTTCACCCTGCGCCCTGACGAAAGCAAGCCCCACGGCATTGATATCCAACGGGAGAAAACCAACTTCCTCGACACCGTGGCCGCAGCCCTTGGCCTCAAGACCCTGCGCGTAGTGGAAACCGGCGGCAACAGCTTCGCCGCCGAACGCGAACAGTGGGATGACGGCAACAACGTGGTAGCGGTAGAGCCTGGCGTGGTGATCGGTTACGACCGCAACACCTACACCAACACCCTGCTGCGCAAGGCCGGTGTGGAAGTCATCACTATCAGTGCCGGTGAACTGGGTCGCGGCCGTGGCGGTGGCCACTGCATGACCTGCCCAATCATCCGCGATCCTATCGACTACTAAACGACCGTCTCCCCGGTCGGCACCTACCCGATGCCGACCGGGCCGATTACCGAATCCAAGGAGAATCATCATGGCGTTCAACATCCACAACCGTAACCTGCTGAGCCTGGAACACCACACCCCGCGCGAGCTGCGCTACCTGCTGGACCTGTCCCGCGACCTCAAGCGCGCCAAGTACACCGGCACCGAGCAGCAGCACCTCAAAGGCAACAACATCGCGCTGATCTTCGAGAAAACCTCGACCCGCACCCGATGTGCCTTCGAAGTCGCAGCCTATGACCAGGGCGCCAACGTCACCTATATCGACCCGAACTCGTCGCAGATCGGCCACAAAGAAAGCATGAAAGACACCGCCCGCGTACTCGGGCGCATGTACGACGCCATCGAATACCGTGGCTTCAAGCAGGAAATCGTCGAAGAACTGGCGAAATTTGCCGGGGTACCGGTGTTCAACGGCCTGACCGACGAGTACCACCCAACCCAGATGATCGCCGACGTGCTGACCATGCGTGAACACGCTGACAAGCCGATCCACGACATCAGCTACGCCTACCTGGGCGACGCCCGTAACAACATGGGCAACTCGCTGCTGCTGGTCGGCGCCAAACTGGGCATGGACGTACGCATCTGCGCACCCAAAGCCCTGTGGCCCCACGATGACCTGGTCGGTCGCTGCAAAAAATACGCGGAAGAAAGCGGTGCACGCATCACCCTCACCGAAGACCCGAAAGCGGCGGTCAAGGGCGTGGACTTTATCCACACTGACGTCTGGGTCTCCATGGGCGAGCCAGTGGAAGCCTGGGCCGAGCGTATCGAGCAACTGCTGCCGTACCAGGTCAATGCCCAACTGATGAAAGCCACCGGCAACCCACGCACCAAGTTCATGCACTGCCTGCCGGCGTTCCATAACAGCGATACCAAGATCGGCAAACAGATTGCCGAGCAGTATCCGCACCTGGCCAACGGCATCGAAGTGACCGACGACGTGTTCGAGTCCCCAGCCTGCATCGCCTTCGAGCAAGCGGAAAACCGCATGCACACCATCAAGGCGATCCTGGTTTCGACGCTGGCTGACTTGTAACCCAACACCGCTCCCACTGATGTAACACGGTCAATGTGGGAGCGGGCTTTATGCGGCCTTGCCCGCGATGCAGTCACCTCGGTCTGCCAGGCATATTGAGGTGATGCCATCGCAGGCAAGCCAGCTCCCACATAAAGCCAACTCCGACATTTTGTCCGGTGTTCACAAAGCCGCACTCTAAAAGGACAACCGCTATGCGTATCGTCGTTGCTCTGGGCGGTAACGCCCTGCTCCGCCGTGGTGAACCCATGACTGCGGACAACCAACGCGCCAATATCCGGATCGCCACCGAACAGATTGCCAAGATCCATCCCGGCAACGAGTTGGTGATCGCCCACGGCAATGGGCCGCAAGTCGGCCTGCTGTCCCTGCAAGCCGCCGCCTACACCCAGGTTTCGCCCTACCCGCTGGACGTGCTGGGTGCCGAAACCGAAGGCATGATCGGCTACATCATCGAACAGGAACTGGGCAACCTGCTGGACTTTGAGGTGCCATTCGCCACCCTGCTGACCCAGGTTGAAGTGGACGCCAACGACCCGGCCTTCCAGAACCCGACCAAGCCGATCGGCCCGGTCTACTCCAAAGCCGAAGCGGAAAAACTGGCCGCCGAAAAAGGCTGGGCGATTGCCCCCGATGGCGATAAATACCGCCGGGTGGTGGCCAGCCCACGGCCCAAACGCATCTTTGAGATCCGCCCGATCAAGTGGCTGCTGGAAAAGAGCAGCATCGTGATCTGTGCCGGCGGCGGCGGCATCCCGACCATGTATGACGAGAACGGCAAGCTCAAGGGCATCGAGGCCGTGATCGACAAAGACCTGTGCTCCTCGCTGCTGGCCCAGCAACTGGAAGCCGACCTGCTGGTGATCGCCACCGACGTCAACGCCGCCTTTATCGACTTCGGCAAGCCGACGCAAAAGGCTATCGCCCAGGCCCACCCCGACGACATGGAAACACTCGGCTTCGCCGCCGGCTCCATGGGGCCCAAGGTCCAGGCCGCCTGCGAGTTCGCCCGCAACACTGGCAAAACCGCAGTGATCGGTTCACTCTCGGACATCGAAGCGATCGTCCAGGGCACCGCCGGTACCCGTATCAGCACGGCAAAACCTGGCATCACCTACTTATAAATACACCCCGGGCGGCTGTTGCAGCCGCCCTTCTCCAATGCCTTGTTAGGGAGAGACGCCTATGGCCATTTTTGAACCCGGTCACTTGCATGTTGAACGCCACGCCTTGAATGCCCAGGACCACAGCTACGACCTGTGCATCGACTATGAAGTCAGCCAGGATCCAAAGGAAGGCAAGGGAATGCTCTTCAAGATGCATGGTTCGGTGCAGGGCAAAGAGCTCAAGGAAGAATTCTTCCTGCCCAAGGACCAGGCCTTCGACTTTGCCCGCCATGCCATGAACATCGCGCAGAAATACGGCATGCCGAAAACCGCGGTCCTCAACGGAGGCATGCATAAACAGTACGACTTGATGTTCGAGGATGTGCGCCACCAACTGGATGTAAAGCCGGGCGATCCGATCAAGCCTGAACACCTGGAATAACCCCTGCTCCACGGCCAAAACAGATCAAATGTGGGAGCCAGCTTGTGTGGGAGCTGGCTTGCCTGCGATGAAGGCACCTCGATGTATCAGTCACACCTCGATGAGGCTATCGCAGGCAAGCCAACTCCCACATTTTTGATCTCCACCGTCGCTCAGGCATACTGGCCACCCTCCGCATTGCAGAATCAAAGTCCGCCCCATGCGTATCCACGTCAGCTTCATCGACCGCGTCGGCATTACCCAGGAAGTCCTGGCCCTGCTCGGTGGGCGCAATCTCAACCTGGATGCGGTGGAGATGATCCCGCCCAACGTCTACATCGACGCGCCGACCCTGAGCGTGGAGGTGCTGGAAGAGTTGCGCGACGCGCTGTTCAGCGTCCATGGCGTACAGGCGGTGACGGTGGTGGATATCCTTCCCGGCCAGCGCCGCCACCTGCAACTCGACGCCCTGCTGGCGGCCATGACCGACCCGGTTCTGGCCCTGGACAGCGCCGGCAAGGTGCTGCTGGCCAACCCGGCGCTGATCGCCCTCTATGGCCGCGAGCCGGCTGGCGAAAGCATCGCCGAGCTGTTTGACGATCCGGCGCTGCTGGAAGCCTTGCTCGAACATGGCTTTCGCCTGCCCCTGCGCGAGATCAGCGTCAACGGCCAGACCTTGCTGCTGGATGCCACGCCGATTACCGATGCCGGCGCGCTGCTGACGTTGTACCAACCCAATCGCATCGGCGAGCGGCTCTCGGCGCTGCACCATGACCATGCCGAAGGCTTCGACGCGTTGCTGGGCGAGTCCATGGCCATCCGCACCCTCAAGACCCGTGCGCAACGGGTGGCGGCCCTCGACGCCCCGCTATTGATCCAGGGCGAGACCGGCACCGGCAAAGAGCTGGTGGCCCGTGCCTGCCATGCCATCAGCGCACGCCACAGCTCACCGTTCCTGGCGCTGAACTGCGCGGCGCTGCCGGAAAACCTCGCCGAAAGCGAGCTGTTCGGCTACGCCCCCGGCGCCTTTACCGGTGCCCAGCGCGGCGGCAAGCCAGGGCTGATGGAACTGGCCAACCAGGGCACGGTGTTTCTCGATGAGATCGGCGAGATGTCGCCGTACTTGCAGGCCAAGCTGCTGCGTTTTCTCAATGACGGCAGCTTTCGCCGGGTCGGCGGCGACCGCGAGGTCAAGGTCAATGTGCGCATCCTCAGCGCCACCCACCGCGACCTGGAAAAGATGGTCAGCGAAGGCACCTTCCGCGAAGACCTGTTCTACCGCCTCAATGTGCTGAATGTGGAAGTACCGCCCCTGCGCGAACGCGGCCAGGACATCCTGCTGCTGGCCCGCTACTTCATGCAGCAGGCCTGCGCGCAGATCCAGCGCCCGGTCTGCCGCCTGGCACCGGGCACCTACCCGGCGCTGCTGGGCAACCGCTGGCCGGGTAATGTGCGCCAGTTGCAGAACGTGATCTTCCGCGCCGCCGCCATTTGCGAAAGCAACCTGGTAGACATTGGCGACCTGGATATCGCCGGCACCTCGGTCGCCCGCCAGAGCGACGGCGAAGTGAACAGCCTGGAGCAGGCCGTCGAGGACTTTGAGCGCAGCCTGCTCGAAAAGCTCTACAGCACCTATCCCTCGACACGTCAGTTGGCCAACCGTCTACAGACGTCTCACACCGCTATCGCCCATCGGTTGCGCAAATACGGCATCCCCGGCAAACCCTGATCACCACAGGACCCTGCGTCCACGCTGGATCACCGCCCCCGTCGCACTGAAAAACAGCTGCTGGGCCATGGCTGGGCTGATCCGCGAATAGTAGATCGCAATCACATCGCTGTCGGTCTTGTCGGCCAGGCTGCGAAAGCTCATAAAGCGTTGTTCCGGCCGTTTCAAATGGCCGGCGCTGTATGGCGCGTTGGCCGCCTCGCGTGTGCGGTAATGAAAATGGGCGTAGGCCAGTACCTTGCCGCCAGTGTCCTTGACCAGGTATTCCTGCAGGAAATCATTCTCCCGTTTAAGCGCTATGCGCCCCTCTATCGGTAGGATTTGCACCTCATTCTGGCTCTTGAGGTAGGCAATCCCCTCTTCATCAGGCGCCAGACGCTTGACCATTTCGATACGGATCAGCCTGCCGTGCTCCGCCAGGCGGCTGGAGGCCTGCCCCAGCTCCTTGAGCAGGGGCTCCTGCGTTTGGCTTTGCTCCTGCCCCAGGGCCTTGCGGATCTTATCGGCCACCCCATTGATTTTCCCGGCATGCCGTAACAACCGGGCCTCGACGCTGGCGGGCTGGCTGGAGAGGCGCGCTTCGTTACGCGCCTGCTCAAGCACAGTCGACTGGCGCGCCAGCAGCTTGCGCCCATCGTCCCTGAGCCTTTCCAGGGAGCGCACCGGGCGCACTGGCGGCGTACTGGCCTGGGTGATTGCCTCAAACTCATCACTGCCAGGTGCCTGCCGAAAGCTCGCCACCACACTCTGATCGACCGGGTTGATGACATCGACAATGTGCTCGTTCATCTGCGGCGTACGCGCCCGAACCTGGCCCACCAGATAGCGGCTCTTGCGGTCACGGATCAGGCGCTTGCCAGAGCCAAGCGCGGGCCCGGGCGCGCGTGCAGGAGTCTGCTCACGCTCACGCAGCAGCGCCGCCAGTGAACCGCGCGCTTCATGCTCCAAGGCGTTGAGCATGCGATTCAAGCGCTCGATGCTGCCCTCATAGAGCAGGTCGGAATCCATGTCGCCGTACTCACGCAGGGACGCTTGGGTGTTGTCATAGTCGAGCAAAATCGCGTCATAGCCGTCGATGCGCTGTTGCACACTCAGGGGGCCTGCCTCCTGCAGGTTTTTTTGTGACTGCACCGATTGGGTCGCCTCATCGACCAACGAGCCGATCCGGATGAAATCCTCATATTCCTCGGGCTTCGGCGGCCTGCGCACTATCACCCCGCCCAATGCCTTCAACTGCAGCGACTTCCAGTCCAGCGGCGTGCCAAGTGTGGAGGGAAGCAAGGCTTCAGGCCGCGATTCATACCCGGGTACTTGGGCCAGCCTGGCATAGTTGTTTCGCTCCAGGATGCTCAAGTCGATCAGTTGCTCGTTGTAGCCAATAATTGTCTGCATCGACTCGACGAGCGTGTGGTGCGCAGCCTGAACAACGGCTACGTCTTCATGCTCCAGCTGTTCACCCAACTGGCTGCGACGCTCACCGGGAAACACCTCGTTCGAGCGGTTTGCGATCAGCATCACCATCTGCACACGCAGGGTCTGGACAAGGTCCTCCAACTGCAGGATCTTTTCCGGCTCGAACCGCTCCACGGGTTTGTTGGCATTTTTTGCGATCAACGCGTCCAGCCGGTTGAACTGCGCCCGGCTTTGTTTCTCCAGGGCGGTCAGATAGCTGGCCCGCAGCGCTTGCAGGGATGGATCAAAGAGTTTTTGCTGATCGCCGCCGTGGGCGTGTTCAAAGCGCTCTTCAGCGGCCGCCGCGGCTTTTTCAGCCTCCATCAGGCGTTCCGTCATCTCTTGATAATGACGTTCAAACATCTGGTTCTGACGCTGGATATTGGCGCGGCGGCTGGCAGCCGACAGCTTGGGATGGCCACCGAGCAATTGCAGGCCCAGGTCGACTTTCCACACCCCGCGTGAATCTTTCCTGAGCCAGGGGCCGGCGCGCAGGGGATTTCTCAGGTCCACGATGCGCCAACGCCCATCCACCTGCTTGCCCCCATACAGCTGGCTGTCAATTAACAGGTAATCTTCATGGCTGACCGTGCCGCCGGCGCGCCGCACCGCGACCCGGCCGCGTATAGGGCTGTCTGGCGAGCTGACCGTGGGCGTTCCCGGCCACTGCTCGCCCTGCCCTGGGGACCAGCGGAAGGTCTCAAGCTGTGCCTGTTGCGCGGGATCAAGGCGCAACCGCGCGTTGGCCCAGGAAAAGTCCATGCCCGTGACATCGGCCAGTGAACGCTGCCAGGCAAACGTCGACGGCGTCTGCTGGACATGCCTGACCGCCGTGGTTTCGATCGCGCCAGTAGACAGTGACCGGGTCTCACTCAACCGCAAACGCTGATCAAGACTGACCACCGGGCTCAACAGCAGGCCGGCCAGGCTGCCGAGCAAATCGACCAGGGCACCGGCGGTGTCTTCCTGACTGGCTGCGGCCGGCAAAGCCAGCACCGTGCGAAAGCTGACATACACCTGGGACAACCACCCCGCCACTGCCACCGATCCCCTGAGCAGGGGCAGCAGGGCATTGAAGATCTGCCAGAGATTATTCTTGAACAGCGTCCAACGCAGCACCTCGATAGAGGTGGCGCGCTTTTCGGCGGACTGCCAAAGGCTCCTGGCGTTTTCATCAAATACCGTCTCAAGAAACACCCCAGGTACTGGCTCGTCGCTGAGCAATACCGGGCTCGCCGCAGCGTGCTCGCTGTATTCGTCCCCCTGTAGAAAGCGCTGGACATGGGGGCTTGAAAACCCGCCGTTGGCAAACAATGCGCGGCTGTTTTCAGACAGTTGCTCAAGCACCACCGCCTGCAGGTCACTGCCCGTTCGAGTGATCTCGTCGAGCAGCGCCTGGCGGCTGGCGAACTGCTGGAGCAGCGCCTCGGCCTGATCAGGCCGGTACAGAATATGGGGCAACGGGCTGTTGTCCCGCGGACCGATGACAAACAGGTTGCTGGCTTTATGCACCGTTCCCCCGGCATGCGTCAGAAAAGCCAAGGGCCGGGCGATGATCACTTGGTTCCCGACCGCCCGCTTGAGCGGGTCGCTCTGCAGCAAGGCTTGCACCACCTCTGCGCCGGGCGGGGTAAACCCATTGCGTTGGCGCAGGCTGTTCTCAAGGGCGCGCAATGGAAGCTGCAAGGCCATCTGCTCGACAAACAAGCGTCGGCGCCGTGCAGACTCTGCCGGGTCCGACACCAGCGCCCGCTTGAGTAGCGCGGGGTAATGCCGCCCCACATCGACCGTCTCAATCAGTTTTTCCAGGTACGCCGGCCTGATCCACTGGGGAACCTCCTGCCCCGGCGCCGCCTGATGGGCGATCTGCACACTGGCATAGGGGGTAGCAAAGGGGTTTTCCAACGACCATGAGGTCAAGGTCTTGGTGGTGCGCTGCGTCCAGCCCACCGTGGCGCCTTGGGTGCGTTCAAACGTCAGCAGGTAATCATCCGGATTGATCGCGGCTTCTTGCGGGAAATCCAGGCGCATCTGGCGTTGCAGCGCTTGGCGGGCATACACGTCAATCGGCTCCAGCCCGTCGAGAAACGATGCACCGCCCGTGCGTTTTTGCAGGTGTGCCAGACGCTCCAGCCATTGGCCGTAGGTGTTCCGGTCGGCCCCGCTGGCGACCTGCAACCACAGCGGCAACTGCTCTTCGTGGGGCTGCTGGAGGTAATCGCCCTCGAACCACACCTCGGGTGCGGTGAGTTGGCTGAACAGGCGCTTGTAGCTGTCGACGCCGGGCAGGGCCGACCAATTGAGCTGCTGCAACGCCCTTAACTGGCGCTCCAGCAAGGTCTGGGCCTGTGCATCGAACACATCACCTTGCGGCTCCTTGAGCACCCAATTGACGAGCAGTCCAGGGGTGTAGTGGCTCATGTAGCGTGGCAGCAGGCTGCCCAACTCGTCCAACGCAGTCAGTTTGAGCAGGCTTATCGCGGGAACATAAACCAGGTTGACCTGTTGCTGCGCGACCTGACGCTGCAAGACCAACAACGGCAGCCACTCGCCGGGCCGCCCCTCCTGGCCGGCATAGACTTGATAGATCCGCAGCACATCGGCCCCGCCCAGCGCTTGCCGGTCCACCTGATGGCCCCACAGTTCCTGCGGCCCGTCCCCCAGCCCCAGCAGCGCGCTTGCTTGCTGCGGTGTCAGGGGCGGAGTCTGCCGGGCGCTGAGCAAACACTCACGCAACTGCGTGCCGACTGCGCCCCAGCGACTAAGCCCTGCATCGCCGGGGGCAGGCGCGTTCCAGTAGGCCACCAGCCTTGCGTTAAAACCGGCGAGCAACTGGGGGGCCAGGGCGTTGAGCATGAACTCAATATCATCGACCGACACCACATCGGTTATCGGCACGAGGCCATGGCTTATGGAACTGACCAACAGGTAGTGATGACCGGCCACGTAGTTCAGCACTTCGCTGCTCATGCAGCGCCTGATCAAGGCATCACCCAGGGTCGTGAGCTGGGTATAGCTGTCAGCGCCGGCTTGAGCGGGCTGCCTCACGCCGATCCAGGTGATGTTGGCCCGTAAACGGGAGGCCGCGAACCCGTCGGCGATCCAGTCCTGGACCATGGACTCGGCCACTTGCGTCAACGTCGGGCGCTGGGCAAACAGGCGCCGGAGAAAGTCGCGGGATGCGTTTAGCTGGGAAGTGCCCTGAAATGCCGCTATTGAATGGCTCATGCCGCGCGTCCTAATCATTGGATAACGGCAAAATAAGCCGCACCCTGCCGGCCCGTGCGCTACATACATCTCGCGCAGCCGTATCGAAAACGCTACAGCGGAACGTTTTCAATACACGTCTGGTCCGCCTTCGCCATGCAAGGCTTTGATCCAAATAGGCTTTTTTTCGACTGTCGATCCGTAGCGATTTCGCTACAGGGCGTGTCCCTCACTCACCACCACATATCTATAAACAATTGATTAATAACAATAAATTTATATTGGCCGCATTTTTGCTAAGGACTCTCCCATTCCAATCCCGTCCACCAGACGATTCTGGCCCTGAGGAGTTTCCATGAGCGAATTGCGTTTTACTGAAGATCACGAATGGCTGCGTGCCGAAGCTGACGGCAGCGTCACCGTAGGTATTACCGCGTTCGCGCAAAACGCCCTGGGTGATGTAGTTTACGTGCAACTGCCGGAGCTGCAGGCCTACGAGCAGGGCGCCGAAGCCTCCACTGTGGAATCGGTCAAGGCCGCCAGCGGCGTGTACATGCCCCTGACCGGCGAAGTGCTGGAAGTCAACGACCAGCTCAGCGAAAGCCCGGAACTGGTCAACGAAGACCCGACGGGCGAAGGCTGGTTCTTCCGCTTTAAACCGGCTGACGCCGATGCAGTAGCTAAGCTGTTGGATCAGGATGCGTACGACCGCCTGATCAAAGCCAACGCTGAAGCTTGAGGAGCGCGCCATGAGTATCAACCTGAGCACCGCCAACGAATTTATCGCCCGCCACATCGGCCCGCGCCAGGACGACGAGCAACAGATGCTCGCGACGCTGGGTTTTGACTCCCTGGAAGCCTTGAGCGCCAGCGTGATCCCGGAAAGCATCAAGGGCACCGCCGTGCTGGGCCTGAGCGACGGCCTGAGCGAGGCCGATGCACTGGCCTCGATCAAGGCCATCGCCGCCAAGAACCAACTGTTCAAGACCTACATCGGCCAGGGCTATTACAACTGCCACACGCCGTCGCCGATCCTGCGCAACCTCCTGGAAAACCCGGCCTGGTACACCGCCTACACGCCTTACCAGCCCGAGATCTCCCAAGGCCGCCTGGAAGCGCTGCTGAACTTCCAGACCCTGATCAGTGACCTTACCGGCCTGCCGATCGCCAACGCATCCCTGCTCGACGAAGCCACTGCCGCCGCCGAGGCCATGACCTTCTGCAAGCGTCTGAGCAAGAACAAGGGCAGCAACCAGTTCTTTGCCTCCGTGCACAGCCACCCGCAGACCCTCGACGTGCTGCGCACCCGTGCCGAGCCGCTGGGCATCGAGGTGGTAGTGGGCGACGAGCGTGAACTGACGGATGTCAGCCCGTTCTTCGGCGCCCTGCTGCAATACCCGGCCAGCAACGGTGATGTGTTCGACTACCGTGAATTGACCGAGCGCTTCCACGCCGCCAACGCACTGGTGGCCGTGGCCGCCGACCTGCTGGCCCTGACCCTGCTGACCCCACCGGGTGAGTTCGGTGCCGACGTGGCCATCGGCAGTGCGCAGCGCTTCGGCGTGCCGCTGGGCTTTGGTGGCCCGCACGCCGCTTACTTCTCCACCAAGGACGCGTTCAAGCGTGACATGCCGGGGCGTCTGGTCGGTGTGTCCGTAGACCGTTTCGGCAAGCCGGCCCTGCGCCTGGCCATGCAGACCCGCGAGCAACATATCCGCCGCGAAAAGGCCACCAGCAACATCTGCACCGCCCAGGTACTGCTGGCCAACATTGCCAGCATGTACGCGGTGTACCACGGCCCCAAAGGCCTGGTGCAGATCGCCACGCGCATTCATCACCTGGCCGCAATCCTCGCCAAAGGCCTGGGTGCCCTGGGCTTCAAGGTTGAACAAGAGACGTTCTTCGACACCCTGACCCTGGCCACCGGCGCCAACACTGCGGCCCTGCACGACCAGGCCCGTGCCCAGCGCATCAACCTGCGCGTCGTGGACGCGGCACGCCTGGGCCTGTCGGTGGATGAAACCACCACCCAGGCCGATATCGAAACCCTGTGGAGCGTGTTCGCAGGCGGTAAAGCCCTGCCGGACTTCGCCGCCCTCGCCGCCAGCGTCGACAGCACTCTGCCGGCCGCGCTGCTGCGCCAATCGCCGATCCTCAGCCACCCGGTGTTCAACCGCTATCACTCGGAAACCGAGCTGATGCGCTACCTGCGCAAGCTGGCCGACAAGGACCTGGCGCTGGACCGCACCATGATCCCGCTGGGCTCGTGCACCATGAAGCTCAACGCCGCCAGTGAAATGATCCCGGTGACCTGGGCCGAGTTCGGGGCCCTGCACCCGTTCGCCCCGGCCGAGCAAAGCGCCGGCTACCTGCAACTGACCACTGAACTGGAAGCCATGCTCTGCGCGGCCACCGGCTACGACGCCATCTCCCTGCAGCCGAACGCCGGTTCCCAGGGCGAGTACGCGGGCCTCTTGGCGATCCGTGCCTATCACCAGAGCCGTGGTGAAGAACGCCGCGATATCTGCCTGATTCCTTCGTCGGCCCACGGCACCAACCCGGCCACCGCCAACATGGCCGGCATGCGCGTAGTCGTCACCGCGTGCGATGCCCGTGGCAACGTGGACATCGAAGACCTGCGCGCCAAGGCCATCGAGCACCGCGAGCACCTCGCCGCGCTGATGATCACCTACCCGTCGACCCATGGCGTGTTCGAGGAAGGCATCCGCGAAATCTGCGGGATCATCCATGACAACGGCGGCCAGGTGTATATCGATGGCGCCAACATGAACGCCATGGTCGGCCTGTGCGCCCCGGGCAAGTTCGGCGGCGACGTGTCGCACCTGAACCTGCACAAGACCTTCTGCATCCCCCACGGCGGTGGCGGCCCGGGCGTTGGCCCGATTGGCGTCAAGTCGCACCTCACGCCATTCCTGCCCGGCCACGCGGCCATGCAGCGCAAGGAAGGCGCAGTCTGCGCGGCGCCATTTGGCAGTGCGAGCATCCTGCCGATCACCTGGATGTACATCAGCATGATGGGTGGTGCGGGCCTCAAGCGCGCTTCGCAACTGGCGATCCTCAATGCCAACTACATTTCCCGTCGCCTGGAAGAGCACTACCCGGTGCTGTACACCGGCAGCAACGGCCTGGTGGCGCACGAGTGCATCCTAGACCTGCGCCCGCTCAAGGACAGCAGCGGCATCAGCGTGGATGACGTGGCCAAGCGCCTGATCGACTTTGGTTTCCATGCCCCGACCATGTCGTTCCCGGTGGCCGGCACCTTGATGATCGAGCCGACCGAAAGCGAATCCAAGGAAGAACTGGACCGCTTCTGCGACGCCATGATCGCTATCCGCGAGGAAATCCGCGCGGTGGAAAACGGCACGCTGGACAAGGACGACAACCCGCTGAAAAACGCGCCGCACACGGCAGCTGAAATCGTCGGTGAATGGAGCCACCCGTACAGCCGTGAACAGGCGGTGTATCCGGTAGCGTCGTTGATCGAAGGCAAGTACTGGCCGCCGGTCGGCCGGGTCGACAACGTGTTTGGCGATCGCAATCTGGTGTGTGCGTGCCCGTCGATCGAGAGCTACGCGTGATCTGACTGAAGAGACGCAGTCAGTGTAGGAGCTGGCTTTGTGTAGGAGCTGGCTTGCCTGCGATAGCCTCACCTCGGAGCTACTGATAGACCGAGGTGTCTGCATCGCAGGCAAGCCAGCGCCTACACAAGCCCGGCTCCCACAGTGATCGCATTGCGCAGAACAGCTTGCTTCCAATAATAAGAAACCGGAGAACAACTCATGTCTTTAAGCGTGTTCGACCTGTTCAAGATTGGCATCGGCCCCTCCAGTTCCCACACCGTTGGCCCGATGCGTGCCGCCGCCCGCTTCGCCGAGGGCCTCAAGCGGGACGACCTGTTGCACGCCACCACCTGCGTCAAGGTGGAACTCTACGGTTCACTCGGCGCCACCGGCAAAGGCCACGGCAGTGACAAGGCCGTGCTGCTGGGCCTGGAAGGTGAACACCCGGACACCGTCGACACCGAAACCGTGGCCGCGCGCCTGGTGCAGATGCGCGGCGACGCTCGCTTGAACCTGCTCGGTGAACACAGCATTGCGTTCAACGAGAAAGAACACCTGGCGATGATTCGCAAACCCCTCGCCTACCACCCCAACGGCATGATCTTTCGTGCGTTTGACGCAGCCGGCATCCAGATCCGCAGCCGTGAGTACTACTCGGTGGGCGGTGGTTTTGTGGTGGATGAAGACGCGGCCGGCGCCGACCGGATCGTCGAAGACGCCACGCCCCTGACCTTCCCTTTCAAGCACGCCAAGGATTTGCTTGGCCATTGCACCACCTACGGGCTGTCCATCAGCCAGGTGATGCTGACCAACGAAAGCGCCTGGCGCCCGGAAGCCGAGACCCGCAGCGGCCTGCTGAAGATCTGGCAGGTCATGCAGGACTGCGTGGCGGCCGGCTGTCGCAATGAAGGCATCCTGCCCGGAGGCTTGAAGGTCAAGCGCCGTGCGGCCGCGTTGCATCGCCAGTTGTGCAAGAACCCGGAATCGGCGCTGCGCGACCCGCTGTCGGTGCTGGATTGGGTCAACCTGTATGCCCTGGCGGTCAACGAAGAAAACGCCAACGGCGGGCGCGTGGTCACGGCGCCCACCAACGGTGCCGCCGGGATTGTGCCGGCGGTGTTGCATTACTACATGCGCTTTATCCCCGGCGCCAATGAGGACGGGGTGGTGCGCTTCCTGCTGACCGCCGCGGCCATCGGCATCCTCTACAAAGAAAACGCCTCGATCTCCGGGGCTGAGGTCGGCTGCCAGGGCGAAGTGGGCGTGGCCTGTTCCATGGCCGCCGGAGCCTTGTGTGAAGTGCTGGGCGGCACCGTCTCCCAGGTGGAGAACGCCGCCGAAATCGGCATGGAGCATAACCTCGGCCTGACCTGCGACCCGATTGGCGGCCTGGTGCAGGTGCCCTGCATCGAGCGCAATGCCATGGGTTCGGTGAAGGCGATCAATGCGGTGCGCATGGCCTTGCGCGGTGATGGGCAGCACTTCGTGTCCCTCGACAAGGTGATCCGCACCATGCGCCAGACCGGCGCCGATATGAAAAGCAAATACAAGGAAACCGCCCGTGGCGGTTTGGCCGTCAACATTATCGAGTGCTGATGCTTATAAACGCGCCAGCACGTTTTTCAGGAGCTGAATATGTCCACCGAAACCCTGTTGAAAACCCCGCTGCACGCCCTGCACCTTGAACTGGGCGCACGCATGGTGCCGTTCGCCGGTTATGACATGCCGGTGCAATACCCCCTGGGCGTGATGAAAGAACACCAGCACACCCGTGAACAGGCCGGGTTGTTTGATGTGTCGCACATGGGCCAGATCCGCCTGACCGGGTCCAACGCCGCCAAGGCCCTGGAAACCCTGGTGCCGGTGGATATCATCGACCTGCCCGTGGGCATGCAGCGCTACGCCATGTTCACTAACGACCAGGGCGGCATCCTCGATGACCTGATGGTCGCCAACCTGGGTAACGACGAGCTGTTTCTGGTGGTCAACGCCGCCTGCAAGGATCAGGACCTGGCGCACCTGCGCCAGCATCTGGGCGAGCAATGCCAGATCGAGCCACTGTTTGAAGAGCGCGCCCTGCTGGCCCTGCAAGGCCCGGCAGCGGTGAAAGTACTGGCGCGCCTGGCGCCGGAAGTGACCAAGATGACCTTTATGCAGTTCGCGCCCCTGCGCCTGCTGGGGGTCGAGTGCTACGTCAGCCGTTCCGGCTATACCGGCGAAGACGGTTTTGAGATCTCGGTGCCTGCGGCCAGTGCCGAAAGCCTGGCCCGTAGCCTGCTGGCCGAAACTGAAGTCGAAGCTATCGGCCTCGGCGCCCGCGACTCCCTGCGCCTGGAAGCCGGGCTGTGCCTCTATGGCCACGATATGAACACCGAGACCACGCCGATTGAAGCCAGCCTGCTGTGGGCGATTTCCAAGGCCCGTCGCGCCGATGGCGCGCGTGCCGGGGGCTTCCCGGGGGCAGATCGGATTTTCACCCAGCAGCAAACCGGCGTCAGCCGCAAACGCGTTGGCCTGCTGCCCCAGGAACGCACCCCGGTCCGTGAAGGCGCCGAGATTGTCGATGAACACGGCACCGTGATCGGCCGTGTGTGCAGCGGCGGCTTTGGCCCGAGCCTCGGCGGCCCGCTCGCCATGGGCTACCTCGACACGGCCTTTACCGCGCTGGAGAGCGAAGTCTCTGCATTAGTGCGTGGGAAAAAGGTGCCACTTCGTGTAAGTAAAATGCCATTCGTGCCACAACGTTACTACCGTGGCTGATCGACTGTTCCTATAAGTAACGCGGTTGTGTTCATTTGCACTAATCTGTAACGCAACCGCCATAAAATAGTGCACTGACGATAGTCAATATTATATCGATTAACCTATAACAAGTGACCCACGCTATCGAATAACACAGTGCCGCAATGTTGACCGAAGTGTCATGAAGGCGAGTAAATACGTGGCTTGCAGAGGGCTTGTTTTTTCTGTGTTAGTTGTCGTAGAGTTTGCCCACTGTGTTTGCATGGGTCGCTTTGAACCTGGACCTGGGCAGTAGCCAAAGTTTGCTACAACCCGTTCGACGTCTCTTACTTTCCTGCAACCCAGCCCAGTACTCTTTCAGGTGAAAGGGGCTGTCATTAATTTTTAGCGTCAAGGAAATAAGAAAATGGCTGAACGTCAGAGCGGTACCGTCAAGTGGTTTAACGACGAGAAAGGTTTTGGTTTTATCACTCCAGAAAGCGGTGCGGATCTGTTCGTGCATTTCCGCGCTATCCAGGGCAACGGTTTCAAGAGCCTGAAAGAAGGCCAGAAAGTGACCTTCATCGCCGTGCAGGGCCAGAAAGGCATGCAGGCTGACGAAGTACAAGCAGAAGCCTGATCCTTACTGCGACAAAAAGCCTCTGATGGTGACATCAGAGGCTTTTTTATGTGCGTTTGTCCGTAAAATGGCTTTTTTCCTCCAGAGAGCCGAGCCATGTCGAAACACCTGCTAAGCCCCCAAGGCGAATTCCCCGCCGTTGGCCTGGGCCGTCGTCTGGCAGCGATGTTCTATGACTTCCTGTTGTGTACCGCCCTGCTGATCGTCACCGCCTTCCTCTATAAGCTGGTGTGGATTGCCTTTGTCGGTGAAGCGAAGATGCGCACGCTCTCGGAGTCCGGCGCCCTGGACGGTGATCCGTTGCTGTCGACGATTCTGTTTTTTGTGCTGTTTGGCTTCTTCGCCAAGTTCTGGACCCATTCCGGACAGACCCTGGGCATGCAGGTGTGGGGCGTACGTGTGCAGAATGCGGACGGCTCGCGCATCAGCCTGTGGCAGGCGCTGTTGCGTTTTGTGGTGTCGATTGCGTCGTGGTTGTGCGCGGGGCTGGGGTTTATCTGGTCGCTGGTGGACAAGAAACAGCGGGCCTGGCATGACATCTATTCGGACACGCAATTGGTGCGGATCCCGAAGAAAAAGAAATAGCCCCAGGCCAATAAGATCCAAATGTGGGAGCGGACTTGCCCGCGATGGCGGTGTGTCAGTCACTACATGTGCAGACTGATCCACCGCTATCGCGGGCAAGCCCGCTCCCACATTTTTTGCTGCATCAGCCGTGGATCAGGCGTTGCCCGCCAGCTTCAGGCGGGCCGCCTGGGTAAAGTCCAGCATGCGCTTGAGTGGGCGCACGGCATGGGGGATCAAGGACGGCTCGACAAAGATCTCGTTGCTGCCTTCCCGCAGGCATTGCAACGTGCGCTCCAGGGTATTCATCGCCATCCACGGGCAGTGCGCACAACTGCGGCACGCCGCGCCGTTGCCGGCGGTTGGCGCTTCGACAAACACCTTGTCCGGGCACAACTGCTGCATCTTGTAGAAAATGCCGCGGTCAGTGGCGACGATAAACGTCTTGTTCGGCAAGCGCTGCGCCGCCGCAATCAACTGGCTGGTGGAACCCACGGCATCGGCCAACTCGATGACCGAGGTCGGTGACTCCGGGTGTACCAGGATCGCTGCGTCCGGGTACAGCGCCTTCATGTCTTCCAACTGCTTGGACTTGAACTCCTCGTGGACGATGCAGGCACCGTCCCACAGCAGCATGTCGGCACCGGTCTGGCGCTGGATATAGGTGCCCAGGTGCTTGTCCGGGCCCCAGATAATGGTCTCGCCGTTATCCATCAGGCTTTCGACGATTTCCAGGGCGCAACTGGAGGTCACCACCCAATCGGCACGGGCCTTGACCGCCGCCGAGGTGTTGGCATACACCACCACGGTGCGTTCCGGATGCTGGTCGCAGAACGCCGAGAACTCTTCCACCGGGCAACCCAGGTCCAGGGAGCATGTGGCTTCCAGGGTCGGCATCAGGATGCGCTTTTCGGGGGTGAGGATTTTCGCTGTCTCGCCCATAAAGCGCACGCCGGCGACCAGTACGGTCTTGGCCGGGTGGGCGGCGCCGAAGCGGGCCATTTCCAGGGAGTCGGAAACACAGCCACCGGTTTCTTCGGCCAGGGCCTGAATCACCGGGTCACAATAGAAGTGCGCCACCAGCACCGCGTCTTGAGCCTTGAGCTCGGCAGCAATGGCAGAACGTAAGCTTGCCTCTTGCTCGGCACTGAGCACCTTGGGCTGCTTGGCATCGAGGTGGGCTTGGACCAGAAGGCGTTCGGAAATTTGCGTCATGTTCGCAAGACCTGCAGGCGCAGTTGCGCGAAAGTCGAGTGTACCACCGGCTCCGGAGCCCTTCGGGCGCCGCCGGACGAAGTGATTGTGTTCATCAAGCACGGGTTAAGGTGAAGCTGCGCAAGGCTACAGAATATCGAATGGATTCAAAAGCCTAATATGCCGCAAAACGCCTACCCGGCGGGAGCATACGGGTGATATCCCGCGACATTGGCATCGTTTAGGGCGCAGGGACATTGCCCATTTCCCTGGCCAGGTCCAACCAGGCTCGTGCAGCCGGCGGCAGATGAGCATTGCGCCGCCAGGTCAAAGCAATATGCCAGTCGGTCTGAGGCTCATCCAGGGCAATCAGGGCAATGCCGGCATGCAAGTGTTTGTAGGCCAGCATGCGCGGCAGGAAGGCGACTCCCAGGCCCGCGCCCACCAGGTCGACGATAAAGTCGATCTGGGCGCTGCGCACCGAAACCTTCGGCGATACACCGCGACGCTCGCAGGCGGAAAGAATGATGCGGTTCAAGGCAAAACCGGCTTCGAACAGTATGAATGGCGAGTCGGACAGGTCGGAAAAATCCACACTCTCACGCCCGGCCAATGGGTGGCTGCTGGGCAGGACGACCATCAGCGGCTCGACGCGCACGTCCTGATACTCAAACTCGCCCTCCACCGGCACCAGTAGCGCAGCCACATCCACCTCCCCCGCTTGCAGGCACTCGCCCAGCTTCTTGCTGCCGTGCTCGATCAGCTCAATCTCTATCTGTGGGTAACGCTGGCGGTACACTGCAAACATCGCCGCAAACAATTCACCACTGCCCACCGGCGGCAAGCCAATACGCAATACGCCACGCTTGAGCCCCAGCAGGTCGTTGATCTCGGCGACCAAGTCACTGCGCTCGGCGAGCAACACCAGGGCGCGGCGGTAGGCAATTTCACCGGCTGCTGTCAGTTCGCTCTTATGGCCGATACGACTGAACAACGGCGTGCCCAACTCTTCTTCAAGGGTCTTGACCGCTTTGCTGACGCTCGATTGGGTAAGCGAAACCATCTCGGCCGCCTGTGAGAAACTGCCTTGGCGCACCACTTCGACAAAGGCTCGCAGCGTTCGCAGGTTCATGACTATTCCATTTGCGACTTGAATGAAGTTGTAAAAGTTGTTTTTACCATGAAATGCCTTTGACTATCCTCCACCCACCGTTTTCTTTATTCCGGGGCCTCACTGTTCATGATCATTTCGTCCGCATCGGATTACCGCGAAGCCGCACGCCGCAAACTGCCGCGTTTCCTGTTCGACTATATTGACGGTGGCGCGTACGCCGAGCACACCCTCAAGGCCAACAGTTCGGACCTGGCAGACATCAGCCTGCGCCAGCGTGTCCTGCGCAACGTCGAGAGCCTGAGCCTGGAGACCACGCTGTTCGACCAACCGCTGGCGATGCCGGTGGTCATGAGCCCGGTGGGCCTGACCGGCATGTTTGCCCGACGCGGGGAAGTCCAGGTGGCCAACGCGGCGGCCAATAAAGGGGTGCCGTTTTGCCTGTCGACCGTGTCGGTGTGCCCGATCGAGGAAGTAGCGTCGCAGACGGCGCAGTCGATCTGGTTTCAACTGTATGTATTGAAAGACCGCGGCTTCATGAAAAACGCCCTGGAGCGTGCGCAAGCCGCCGGGGTGAAAACCCTGGTGTTTACCGTCGACATGCCCACCCCCGGCGCCCGCTACCGTGATGCCCATTCCGGCATGTCCGGCCCGTACGCCGCCCAGCGGCGCATGTTGCAGGCCGTGACCAAACCGGCCTGGGCGTTTGATGTAGGGCTGATGGGCCGCCCCCACGACCTGGGCAATATCTCCAAATACCTGGGCAAGCCGACCCACCTTGAAGACTACATCGGCTGGCTCGCTACCAACTTCGACCCCTCCATCAGTTGGAAAGATCTGGAGTGGATCCGCGAGTTCTGGAAGGGCCCGATGATCATCAAGGGCATCCTCGACCCACAGGACGCCAAGGACGCGGTGAGTTTCGGCGCCGACGGCATCGTCGTGTCCAACCACGGCGGCCGCCAGCTCGATGGCGTGTTGTCCACCGCCAAGGCTCTGCCTGAGATTGCCCAGGCGGTTGGCAGCGACCTCACGGTGCTGGTGGACTCCGGGGTGCGTTCGGGGCTGGACGTGGTGCGCATGCTCGCCCTCGGCGCCCGTGGCGTATTGCTGGGACGAGCGCCTGCCTATGCGCTGGCTGCCGATGGCCAGCGCGGTGTAGAGAATCTGCTGGATATCTTTGCCAAGGAAATGCGCGTGGCCATGACCCTGACCGGGGTTACGTCGATTGCGCAGATTGATGAGTCAATCCTGGTGCGCGGGCAGATCTGACCCGCCAGCCTCAGGCTTCGCTGATTTTGCTGACACTGGTGATCTGTCCATTCCAGACCATCTCGTAATGGGCGGCCTGGACAATCGACGACACCGGCCTGGGTGTCAGCAACGCCCAGCAGTGATCGCCTTCTGAGCGCACCGACAGGTAACGAAGGCCGGGACAACCGGCCTTCTTTAGCGCGCCCCCCAAGCGCTGGGCGTGGCTGTAGTCGTCAGGGTCGTAGATCGGATCGCTCATCGGCACCGACGTCGCATCCTTCATGGCGTCGCCGGCAAAGGTGCAAGACAGCCCACGAAAAACAAAGCGCTCATAGTTAAGGCCACGAACTCCGGACCAATACTGGTTCTGGTGATAACGCACTTCTGCCAGTGCCGTCTCGACCGTGGCCGCCAGGTACAGCACGCCAAAATCACCCGCGCTGAAACGCGATCCGGCCGGATTGACGTGGGTGAACGGGGCAATGGCGTAGGAACATCCCACAATCCCGAAGGGGATTTCCCTACGGGGTATCAGCTCGATCCGACCGACCTCATTGCCCAGTCTTGGGTTGGTCAGGGCCTGGATCTGATAGAGCGCCTCAAACTCGTCGGCATCCGCCACATCGTCAAACAACGCAATCGGCGGGAATTTGGAATTGACCAGGCGATAGGCGTGCAACGGCCCGCTGGGCAAATCGCCCAACTGGCTCACCTTCACCATTGCGCACCACGCAACACGTCAATACGGCGGAAGGTCTCGTACAGGGAAATCATATCGCCCTGGGCCATAACCTCGAGGGGCGAGCGCCCGTTGAAAAACGCGTTGTCGTTGGCCATCGCCGCAAAGCCGTACACGTTCTCGGGGTTATCGAACACCATGCGCAGCGTGGCGTGGATGTTCAGCACAAAGCTGATGCGCTGCATCTGGTCGGCATCCAGGCTCACCGACCACGCGGCATCGCGCTGCCGCGCACGGGTATAAGTGCTGCGCGAGATACGCAGGATGCGACAGGCCTGGTCGCTGCTGGCCTGCCATTTTTCCAGGATGCCCACGGCCGCCCGGAGTCCGGCGACACATTGCTCCCGGGTGAAGGGCTGTGCTTGAAGGGCTAGGCTCATGGTTGCCACCTCGGAATTAATCTATAGATTCAAATATAGACAATATGAGTCTACAGAGCAAACCAGCGCTGGATAAACGTCAGCGATTACAACCAAAACCATCAGCAGTGTGGTTTTTGTATTTCGAATCGCACTTTACCGCCTGATGGGTGAGAATGGTTCCCGTCTACCTCTTCCCAATCTCTTTGTGCACGAGCCCCCAAGAAATGGAATTCAACGCGCCTTCTTCGTCCCGCTGGCTCCTGGCCTTGCTCGGTGCAAGCCTGCTGTCACTGTCCGGCTGCCAGAGCCACACCCCCGAACAGGCGGCAGCCTTAGCGGCAGCACAGCTGCAACAAAAAGACGAAAAATTCGTCACTACGTTCCAAACGATATTGCGCGGCTATGCCCTGGCCGCCAATGAACAGGAACTGACGGGGGTGATGAATATGATCCTGACCGTCGATGCGCAGAGCCACGTAGTGGACTGCTCAGCCCAACGCGGAACCCTGCTGCCCAACGAGGGCCAGAACAACCTGCGCCAGGCCAAGCTGGCCAAACTGGTCACCGAACTGTGCTGGACCACCTTGTTTCCCGAAGTCTCGCCCAAGGTCTTCGCCGATGCCAAGGACACCCAAAAGATTATCGCCCCCATGGTGTTCACCCCTCTGATTGGGCTTTCGGAAGAACAGCAACAACTGCAGAAAAAGCGCATCGACCTCTACCGGCAGATCCGCTTCTTCCGTGAGCAATTGTTTGTCGGGCATGACCCCCAGAGTATTGGCGTCGCGAGCTTCCACTTCATCGCCGATGCCCAGGGCAAAGTGAGTGAGTGCATGGTCAACCTGAATCAAAGCCCGTACCGCTCACAAGGCTTCAAGGTAGATAGCGCGTTGCAGCAGCGCCTTGTCACGCAGTGCAAACGACTGGACTTGCGACAGATGCCGGGGTTTGCCAACTACCCTCAAGGCCTGCCCCAGGGTTATGTGGAGGTGGACTACAGCCCTTGGATGAATGGAGCCAAGCAGCTTTGAGCCTAGGATTGGGGCGCGGTTCAGGGGCAGCCGAAGCCCATCTTCGGCCAATCGACATCAACCCACCCACGAAATGAATGGTCGCCGCAGACGGCTGCATGTCTAACCGGCAAGCAGCACGTCACGCTCCCAGAGAGCCCTGCGCGTGCTTTTGCACCAGGCAAAAAAAAACCCGGAAATCCTCACTTGCGTGGGCCTTCCGGATTTTCTAAACCGCCAAAAATGGTGGGTCGTGTGGGATTCGAACCTACGACCAATTGGTTAAAAGCCAACTGCTCTACCAACTGAGCTAACGACCCGCTGTGTGGTGGCGCGTATAATACTGATTTCTAAGGATTATTCAACACCTTATTTTAAATAAATCAGAAATAACGCGTTGGGTCAGTAATTCCGGCCGCTTGGAAGCCTTCAGCGCGCAGGCGGCAGCTGTCACATTTCCTACAGGCACGACCATCATTGTCCGCCTGGTAGCAGGAAACAGTCAGCGAGTAGTCGACACCCAGCCTTACACCCGCCTTCACGATATCCGCCTTGCTCAGGTTTTGCAGCGGCGCCTGGATACGGAAGCCGTGGCCTTCTACGCCGGCCTTGGTCGCCAGGTTGGCCATACGCTCGAACGATTCGACGAACTCTGGGCGGCAGTCCGGGTAGCCGGAGTAGTCCACGGCGTTGACGCCGATAAAGATGTCACGGGCGTTGAGCACTTCTGCCCAGCCCAGGGCCAGCGAGAGGAACACGGTGTTACGGGCCGGCACATAGGTGACCGGAATGCCCTCTGTGGGCGCCTCAGGCACGTCGATGGTGTTGTCGGTCAAGGCCGAGCCGCCAATGCCATTGAGGTTCAGGCCGATTACCTTGTGCTCCACCACACCGAGGTCGCGGGCAACCCGGGCGGCGGCGTGCAACTCGGCATGGGAACGCTGGCCGTAGTCGAAGCTCATGGTGTAGCAGCTGTAACCCTCGGCACGGGCCATCGCCACCACGGTGGCGGAGTCAAGGCCGCCGGACAGCAGGATTACCGCACGTTTTTGATCAGTCGTTTGTTCAGTCATTTCAGCGTCCCGGCTCGTCATTCCAAAGGTATTTATGCAGCTGCAATTGCAGGCGCACCGGCAGGTTGTCCGCAACCACCCAATCAGCGAGGTCGCGAGCGTTCAAGTCATGGTGGCTTGGAGAGAACAACACCTCGCCGGCGCGTCGGTCCAGGCCGTACTGGATCAGCTTGGAGTTGGCCCAGTCATAGTCGTCCCGCGAACAAATGACGAACTTGACCTGGTCGTTGGCCGTCAGCAGCTCGATGTTCTCATAACGGTTGCGATGCGCCTCCTTGGAGTCCGGGGTTTTCAAGTCAACCACTCGGCTGACGCGAGGATCGACCGCGGAAATGTCCAGGGCACCACTGGTTTCCAGCGACACTTCGTAACCGGCGTCACACAGTTGCTTGAGCAAAGGAATGGCATTGGGCTGGGCCAGGGGCTCGCCGCCTGTCACGCAGACGTAGCGCGGCCGGAAGCCTGCAACCTGCTCCAGGATGTCGTCGAGGGTACGAATGGTGCCGCCGCTGAAGGCGTAGGCGCTGTCACAGTACTGGCAGCGCAGCGGGCAGCCAGTGAGGCGCACAAATACTGTGGGCAGGCCGGCAGTGCGCGTTTCACCCTGTAACGAGTAAAAAACTTCGGTGATGCGTAATGTGTCTTGCATAGTCGCCACGGGCGTAACAGCTAAACAGGCTGTCCGCCTCCGTCAGGCACTTCATGGGATCCCGGCAAAGCGTGAACCCCAAAAAGCGTATTTCATAAAAGGGCGTGGATTCTAACGAAAAAACCCGCGACAGGCGCGGGTTTCTTCCAAGCGGGACAGCACTGCTTACAAACGCTGCAAATCGCGCTGAGCCAACTGGGCAGCAGAGGTCCCAGGATATTGGGCCACTACTTGCTGCAGAATGCCTTTGACCTTGTCGGTATGACCCAGGCGGCGCTCTACGTCAGCCAGTTTGTACAACGAATCAGGCACCTTGGCATGCTTGGGGTAAAGCTGGCTGACCTTGGCAAACGCCTGGCCTGCACCTTGCAAATCACCCTTGGCCAGGTTGACCTCACCCAACCAGTACTGGGCGTTGCCCGCGTACTGGCTGTTTGGATAACGTCCCAGGAAAGCGGTGAACGCTTTGCTGGCCCTGTCGAAATCCTTGGCTTTGATCAGGTCGAAGGCTGCATCGTAATACAGCTTTTCCTTGGCCGGATCAGCCGGTTCACTGCTGGCCGCTGGGGCCTGGGCGGCTGCACCACCGGCGGCGCTTGCAGCGCCACCGGCAGAAGAATTCTCAGGAGTCGCGGCAGGTGTAACGCCGGTTCCTATACGCCGATCAAGATCCTGGTATCGCTCCAGGCCTTCTTGCTTCAGGCGGTTCACTTCATTTTGCAGAACCTCAATCGCACCTTGTTGCTGTGCCAATTGATCCTGCATGCGTTGCAGCTGGTTGAACAGCTCGCCCTGTGCCGAGGGAGCGGCAGTAACCGCTCCCCCTGCATAGGCGCCGTTCGTGCCATAACCTGCTGGTGGATAACTACTCCCACTATTGTTATAGCCAGAGTTGCTATCTTCCACGGGAACCGCAGCCCACACCGCAAGCGGTGCGAGGCTGAGAGCCAATACGGTTACTACACGACGGCACGTTCGCATGACGAATTACTTACGCAGTTCGACGCGACGGTTTTGAGCCCAGGATTGCTCGTCGTTGCCGGTAGCAACTGGACGCTCTTCACCGTAGGAAACCAGTTCCAGCTGAGCTGGGGAAACACCTTGCAGTACCAGGTAGCGCTGAACGGCTTTCGCACGACGCTCGCCCAGTGCCATGTTGTACTCACGAGTACCACGTTCGTCGGTGTTGCCTTCCAGAACAACGCGAGCGCCGTTACCTTTCAGGTCTTTCGCGTGAACGTCCAGAGCGCGCATGGCTTCTGGCTTCAGGTCCGAACTGTCGTATTCGAAGTAGAAAGTGGTGATTGCGCGCAGAGCAGCTTCTTCGCTCAGGGAGCCGTCAACTGCACCAGTGTTAGCGCCGTAACCAGCGTTTGGATCAACAGCTGCGCCTTCACCGGCATTGTCGCCGCCTTTAGACGAGCAACCAACGGCTACGGACAGAGCCAGAGCCAGAGCAGCAAACTTACCAAACTTCAGCATTTCCATCGTGAAACTCCTAATGAACCCCAGTGTGTTAAGTACTTCTTTTTGTAGCGCCGCGTCAGTTCAGGTAAGGGGACCAGGATGGTTCTCTGACTTCGCCTTGTGCGGTAGGAAGCGGGAGCCTTACGCGTCCATTAATGGACACGAGCATCAAGACTCCCCGGCCCTGCTGGCGGGTGGCGTAGATTACCATGGTGCCGTTGGGCGCAACAGTAGGCGACTCATCAAGAGTGCTATCTGTGAGGATTTTTACGCTTCCGCGCTGCAAATCCTGGGCCGCCACCTTGAAATTAGTGAAACCATCCTGGCGATGGATCATTACCAGGGTCTTTTCATCAGCCGAAAGCTTCGGATTGGCGTTGTAGTTACCGATAAAGGTCACACGCTCCGCACCGCCACCGCCAACACTGCTCTTATAGATCTGCGGTTTGCCGCCACGGTCTGAAGTGAAGTAGATGGTCGAACCATCCTTGCCCCAGAACGGTTCGGTGTTGATGCCAGGACCGGAAGTGACGCGGGTGATCTGGCGCGAACCGAGGTTCATCACGTAGATATCCGGGTTACCGTCCTTGGACAGCACGAATGCCAGGCGATTGCCATCCGGCGACCAGGCTGGCGCGCCGTTCAGGCCCTCGAAGTTGGTGATCTGCTCACGGCGACCGGTATCAATGTGCTGAACGAAGATGCGCGGACGCTTCTGTTCAAACGACACGTAGGCGATACGCTTGCCATCCGGGGCAAAACGCGGCGACAGGATTGGCTCGCGCGATTGCAACAGAGTCACTGCACGGGCACCGTCGTAGTCCGAACGTTGCAGGGTGTAGCGGGTGTTGTTCACCGAGAAACGCTCAGCCGTCACGTACAGGATGCGGGTGGAGAACGCACCTTTGATACCGACCAGTTTCTCGAACGATTGGTCGGCGATGTAGTGCGCCATGTCCCGCAGTTGGTCGACGCTGCCCGATACGCTACCGGTCAGCACTTGCTGCTCGGTGGCCACGTTGAACAGGGCGTATTGCACCTGCAAGCGACCGCCTGCTGGAACGATGCTACCGACCATCAGGTACTGGGCGCCCAGGGCTTTCCAGTCACGGTAGATCACTTCGCTGCCTTGGGTCGGCTGGCTGATCATGTTCTGTTTCGGAATTGGCGCGTAGTAACCCGAGTTGCGCAGGTCATTACCAATGATTTCCGCCATATCGTCCGGCAGCACGCTGCCGCCCTGCCAGCCAAACGGTACAACCGCAATCGGAGTGGCCCGATCGCTACCGCTGGTTACCAGGATGTTCTTTTCATCCGCCGCCGCTATCCCTGCCATGCAGCAAATAACGACAAGCATTCCTCGAAGAAGGTTTCTCACAAGGCTAGATCCTCAGGTGTGAATGTCATCTTGAATGAACGATAGGGAGCGAAGTCGCTTGGTTTCATTCCCTGCATCTCGGTCAGCCGGCCAATATTCTTGACCGCTGCAACCGCCGAACTGTCGAACGAACCATCGCCACTGGACTTGGCCACGCTGACCGAAGTCACCGTACCGTCCGGCAACATGCCGATCTGCAGCACGACTGTCATGCCTTTGCGTGCCGAAGGTGGACGTGTCCAGCCTTCCGCTGCGCGCGCGCGAATCAGATCGTCGAAACTGCCTGCGACTTCATCACCACGTTCATCGGCCAAGGCCTGTTGACGTTGCGGCGTGTCGGAAAGCAAATCTGCCAGGGCCTGGGCCTTTTTATCTTCGGCGGATTTGCGCGCTGCTTCCTGGGCCTTTTTCTTGGAGGCGTCGGCGGCAGCTTTCTTCTTCGCGTCGTCGGCGATTTTCTTCTTCGCCTCGTCTGCTTCAGCTTTTTTCTTGGCGTCTTCGGCGGCTTTCTTCTTCGCGTCTTCGACTATCTTCTTCTTGGCTTCTTCAGCGGCCTTTTTCTTGGCCTCTTCTTCAGCCGCTTTCTTGGCTTCTTCTTCAGATTTCTTCTTGGCTATATCAGCCAATTGTTTCTCTTCGGCTTTTTTGGCTTCGGCAGCTTTCTCGGCTTTCTTGGCTTCATCAGCCTTTTTCGCCTCGTCGGCCTTCTTCGCTTCGTCAGCCTTTTTCGATTCCTCGGCCTTTTGAGCCGCCTCGTCTTTCTTTTGTTCCGCAGCAGCCTTCACCGCTTCCTGCTCGACCTTCTTCTGTTCCATCTGTTCGACTTCAGTCTGGCGCGCAGCCGACTTCTGGGCCTCACCCGCAATCTTCTGATTGGTCTGGGTGGTGGCCTGACTTTTCGATTTCAGCTGATACAGGGTCGCCTGCACGATCGGCTTGGCTGGCGGCAGCTCCGGGGTCATGGCAAAGCTGACAAACAGCATGCCAAACACCAGAACGTGCAGGGCTATTGCCCAGACGCTAGGCCAGAAGAAGCTTTCCGAGGCGGACGGCTCTCGCTGTTGCTGCATCAGGGCGCCTCGGTAATCAAGCCAACATTACCGACCCCGGCTTTCTGCAGCCCGCCCATGGCGCCCATGACGGAGCCATAGTCGACCGACTTGTCACCGCGGATGAACACCTGGGTGTGCTTGCCGCCTTCGTTGCCGGCGCGGATGATTTTGGTCACGGCGTCGGTCATTTGCGGCAAGGTCATGGCCTTGTCCTGCTGCTTCTGGGTATCGACTTCGCTGCCAAGGTTCCAGTAATAGGTCTTGTCAGCCTTGATCGAAATGGTCAGGACCTGGGTGTTGTTGTCCTGCGGCAAGGCTTCGCTGGAAACCTTGGGCAGATCAACTTTCACCCCCTGATTGAGCATCGGCGCGGTCACCATGAAGATCACCAGCAGCACCAGCATCACGTCGATGTAAGGCACTACGTTCATCTCGGCGACCGGCTTGCGCTTTTTGCGAGCTCGAGCGATTAAAGCCATTGGGAATTACCTGCTTATTCTTCGCTGGTGTGCACTTTACGGTGCAGGATCGCCTGGAATTCATCGGCGAAGGTGTAGTAACGGCCAATCAGGGTTTCGCTGGTGGCGGCGAAACGGTTGTAGGCGATTACTGCGGGGATTGCAGCGAACAGGCCGATGGCAGTGGCGATCAGCGCTTCGGCGATACCCGGGGCCACGGTGGCCAGGGTCGCTTGCTGGGCCGTTGCCAGGCCACGGAAGGAGTTCATGATGCCCCATACGGTACCGAACAGGCCGATATACGGGCTGACCGAACCGACGGTGGCCAGAAATGGCAGACTCTGCTCGAGTTTTTCTTCCTCACGGGAGATCGCTACGCGCATCGCACGGGCCACGCCTTCCATGACGGCTTCCGGGTCAACGCCGGACTGCTGGCGCAGGCGGGAGAATTCCTTGAAGCCGGCGCGGAAGATCTGCTCGACGCCCGAATCCGGGTCCGGGTTGCTGCCCGCCTGGCGATACAGCTTGGACAGGTCGATACCCGACCAGAAGCGCTCTTCGAAGCTCTCCAGGGCACGTCGACCGGCACGCAGCAGGTTGCTGCGCTGAAAAATCATGACCCATGAGGTAACCGATGCGGCTACCAGGGTCAGCATGACCAGTTGAACCACGACACTGGCATTGCTGACCAGGCTCCACATGGAGGAATGGTCGACGACGGTAGGTTCCACGCTAAATCTCCTGCTTTGATTGTTGACCCGCGCCGCTCACGTTGGCAAAGGCCGCACGTAGAGTTTCGGGAATGGCCCTGGGTTTCAAACTGTTGGTGCGCACACACGCCACCAGGAACTGCCCCTCACAGAGCAGCGTTGCATCCGTTGCCCGCCTGACCTGCTGTTTAAAGCGCAGGCTGACACGGTTCAATTCGATTACTTCCGCGCTGACCAGCAATTCATCGTCCAGTCGCGCCGGCGCGTAGTAACGGGCCTCGCTGGAATGCACGACAAATAACAGGTCCTCCCCTGCCAGCTGGGATTGGGCAAAGCCCAGCTCCCGTAGCCGCTCGGTTCGAGCCCGCTCCATGAACTTTAGATAATTGACGTAATACACGATGCCGCCCGCATCGGTGTCCTCGTAATAAACGCGACAGCGATGTGCGAACGACTGATCCCCGTTTTGCGCGCGCATACTCTAGTGCTTACTCCTCAGGTTGCCAATCCGGCCAGGCAACTGTTTTTCATTCTCTGCAGCATTTCTAACGAAAGAATGACGACGCCAGCCACTAGGACAGCACAAACGTCGAATAAATCGACCCGCCATACCTTTTTAATCGTCCACTGCATCGAGGAATTCGTCTACCACAGGCATCTCCCCCAATCGTGACGGAATGTTTAACCCAAAGTGCAAATACGCATGGCGCGTGACCACGCGGCCCCTCGGCGTGCGCATGATGTAACCCTGTTGAATCAGGTACGGCTCCAGCACATCTTCGATGGTATGGCGCTCCTCACTGATCGCCGCCGCCAGGCTGTCCACGCCCACTGGCCCGCCATCGAACTTCTCGATCATGGTCAACAGCAGGCGCCGGTCCTGGTGGTCAAAGCCATGTTCATCGACATCCAGCAGGTTCAGCGCCAGGTCGGCCACGGCCTTGGTGATATGCCCCTTGGCCCGCACTTCGGCAAAATCGCGCACCCGCCGCAGTAAGCGGTTGGCGATCCGCGGCGTGCCACGCGCCCGACGGGCAATCTCGAAGGCACCCTCAGGGTCCAGCGGCAAGCCGAGAATCCCAGCCGAACGACTGACAATCGTCGCCAGATCGGCAGTGCTATAAAACTCTAGACGTTGAACAATGCCGAAACGGTCTCGCAACGGGTTGGTCAGCATGCCGGCACGGGTGGTGGCGCCGACCAGAGTGAAGGGTGGCAGGTCGAGCTTGATCGAGCGCGCCGCCGGCCCTTCGCCAATCATGATATCCAGCTGGAAATCTTCCATGGCCGGGTACAGCACTTCTTCGACGATGGGCGACAGCCGGTGGATTTCGTCGATGAACAGCACATCATGGGGTTCAAGGTTGGTCAGCAACGCAGCCAGGTCACCGGGGCGCTCCAGCACCGGACCGGAGGTGCTCTTGATCGACACCCCCATTTCCTGGGCGATGATATTGGCCAGGGTGGTCTTGCCCAGCCCCGGCGGACCGAAGATCAACGTATGGTCCAGGGACTCGGCACGCCCGCGCGCCGCCTGGATGAACAGCTCCATCTGCTCACGCACAGTGGGCTGGCCGATGTAGTCGGCAAGGCTCAGGGGGCGGATGGCCCGGTCCTGGACCTCTTCACGGTCGCGAGGGCCGGTGGCCGCAATCAGACGATCAGCTTCAATCACTTAAATCATTCCCTTCAGGGCTCGGCGGATCATGTCTTCAGCGCTCAGGTTCTTGTCCTTGATGGCCGACACTGCCTTGCTGGCCTCCTGCGGCTTGTAGCCCAGGGAGATCAGCGCATTGACGGCATCGCTTTCGGCACTGGCGACCTGGGCCGCCGGCATATCCGGCTGGTTCGGCACCAGGGCAAACATGCTTGGCACCACTTCCCAGGCTTTGAAGCGGTCCTTGAGCTCCACCAACAGGCGCTCAGCGGTTTTCTTACCGACCCCCGGCACCTTGGTCAGCGCCGAGGTGTCCTGGGCCGAAACGGCACGTACCAGTTCGTCCACTTCCAGGCTCGACATCAAGGCCAGGGCCAGTTTCGGGCCCACACCATTGAGGCGGATCAGCTCACGGAAGAAGTCACGGTCACGCTTGCCGATGAAACCATAGAGTAGTTGCGCGTCTTCGCGCACCACCAGATGGGTGTGCAAGGTTATCGGCTCACCGACCGACGGTAGGCGGTACAGGGTGGTCATGGGCACTTCCAGCTCATACCCCAGCCCGTTTACATCCAGAATCAGGTGCGGCGGCTGTTTCTCAGCCAGGGTGCCGCGCAAGCGTCCAATCACGGTTCAGATCCTTAAAGCTTGAGGTCAGATCGAGGCCCGACCATAACGATTGCGCTGATGCTATCAGAGACGCAGGCGCCCGCCACGACTGCGTGCCGTGCCAAGGCCATGGGGCAGCAGGCTGGAACGGGTATGGGCATGGCAAATGGCAATGGCCAGGGCGTCAGAGGCGTCGATCTGTGGCTTGGAGGTGAGTTTGAGCATATGCATGACCATCATCTGCACCTGCTCTTTATTCGCCGCGCCGGTACCGACCACCGCCTGCTTGACCTGGGTCGCGGTGTATTCGGCGATTTCCATGCCCTCCTCCGCCCCGGCAACAATCGCAGCGCCCCGGGCCTGGCCCAGTTTCAAGGCCGAGTCGGCATTTTTGGCCATGAACACCTTTTCAATGCCCATGGTCACCGGCCCGTAGGTCTGGATCACTTCACGCACGCCGCGATAGACGATCTGCAAACGCTCGGCCAACTCGCCGGCGCCGGTGCGGATACAACCCGACGCCACGTAGACGCAGCCACGCGGGGTGTGCTGCACCACGCCAAAGCCGGTGATGCGTGAACCGGGGTCGATACCTAGGATTAAAGTCATAACGCCTGCAGGTTGGGTAAACACATTTTTTGATACAGCGAAGATCCAATGTGGGAGCGGGCTTGCTCGCGGAAGCGGTGTTTCAGTCAACGCATGGACTGACTGACAGACCGCTTTCGCGAGCAAACCCGCTCCCACATTTTGGTCTACACCAGCCTTCAGACTAGCTGTGCGGCCACGTCTTCTGGAATGTCGGCGTTGGAGTAGACGTTCTGCACATCATCCAGGTCTTCAAGCATATCCAGCATCTTGAGCACCTTCTGCGCGCCGTCCAGGTCCAGTTCGGCACTGGTGGTCGGCAGCATGACGATTTCCGCGTCGGTGCCCTTGAAACCAGCGGCTTCCAGGGCGTTACGCACCGCGTAGAAGCCGGCAAACGAGGTAAACACGTCGATGGAGCCGTCTTCGTTGGTCACCACGTCGTCGGCATCCGCCTCCATCGCGGCTTCCATCAGCGCATCTTCATCCGTACCCGGCGCAAAGGTAATCTGCCCCTTGCGCTCGAACAGATAGGCCACCGAGCCATCCGTGCCGAGGTTACCGCCACACTTGCTGAACGCATGGCGCACGGCTGCCGCAGTACGGTTGCGGTTGTCGGTCATGCACTCGACCATCACCGCGACGCCGCCCGGGCCGTAGCCTTCGTAGGTCAGCTCGACCATGTCGTCGGTATCCGCCGCACCGGCGCCACGGGCCACGGCACGGTCGATGATGTCGCGACTCATGTTGGCGCCCAGGGCCTTGTCCAGCGCCAGGCGCAGGCGCGGGTTGGAGCCCGGATCACCGCCACCCTGGCGGGCAGCAACCGTCAGTTCACGAATCCACTTGGTGAAGATCTTGCCTTTTTTGGCATCCTGACGCTCTTTGCGGTGCTTGATGTTCGCCCACTTGGAATGGCCAGCCATAACACAACTCCGAAATTCTCTAGAAACCTTTCAATCCCGCCCCAGGCGAGATTTCCCTCTTTTAAACGCAAAGGCGCATCCGAAGATGCGCCTTTTTGACTGCGTACAACGTTATCGCGCTTTCACGCCGCAGCCTTACTCAGCCTTCGGCGCCTCGCGCAGACGGATGTGCAGCTCGCGCAGTGCCTTGGCATCCACCACACCTGGAGCCTGGGTCATGACGTCCGCAGCACTCTGGGTTTTCGGGAAGGCAATCACTTCACGGATCGACTGGGCACCGGTCATCAGCATCACCAGGCGGTCAAGGCCGAAGGCCAGGCCACCGTGGGGTGGAGCACCGTATTTCAGGGCATCGAGCAGGAAGCCGAACTTCTCCTCCTGTTCCGCTTCGTTGATGCCCAGCAGGCGGAACACCGACTGTTGCATCTCCTTGCGGTGGATACGGATCGAACCGCCGCCCAACTCAGTACCGTTGAGCACCATGTCGTAGGCACGGGACAACGCGCCGGCCGGGTTGGCTTCCAGCTCCTGTGGCGTGCACTTGGGTGCGGTGAACGGGTGGTGCAGGGCGCTGAAGCTGCCGTCGTCGTTTTCTTCGAACATCGGGAAGTCGACAACCCACATCGGGGCCCACTTGCAGGTCAGCAGGTCGAGGTCGTGACCCAGCTTGATCCGCAGCGCGCCCAGGGCTTCGCTGACGATCTTGGCCTTGTCGGCACCGAAGAACACGATATCGCCATCGACTGCGCCAACGCGATCGAGGATCACATTGAGCTTGTCTTCCGGGATGTTCTTGACGATTGGCGACTGCAGGCCTTCAACACCCTTGGCGCGCTCGTTGACCTTGATGTACGCCAGGCCCTTGGCACCGTAGATACCCACGAACTTGGTGTAGTCGTCGATCTGCTTGCGCGGCATGCTCGCGCCGCCTGGCACACGCAGTGCGGCGATGCGGCATTTCGGGTCGTTGGCCGGGCCGCTGAACACCTTGAAGTCGACTTCCTTGAGCTGGTCGGCAACGTCAACCAGTTCCAGCGGGTTACGCAGGTCTGGCTTGTCGGAACCGTAGCGGCGCATGGCCTCTTCGAAGGTCATGTGCGGGAACTCGCCGAATTCCAGACCCAGCACTTCCTTGAACAGGTTGCGGATCATTTCTTCGGTCAGGCCCATGATCTCTTTTTCATCGAGGAAACTGGTCTCGATGTCGATCTGGGTGAATTCCGGCTGGCGGTCGGCGCGCAGGTCTTCGTCGCGGAAGCACTTGGCGATCTGGTAGTAACGGTCGAAGCCGGCGACCATCAGCAGTTGCTTGAACAACTGTGGCGATTGCGGCAAGGCGAAGAAGCTACCGGCGTGGGTACGGCTTGGCACCAGGTAGTCACGTGCGCCTTCTGGCGTAGCGCGGGTCAGGATCGGCGTCTCGACGTCGAGGAAGCCGTTCTCGTCCAGGAAGCGACGGATGCTGGTGGTCATGCGCGAACGCAGGCGCAGCTTCTCGGCCATTTCCGGGCGACGCAGGTCGAGGAAGCGATAACGCAGGCGGGTTTCTTCGCCAACGTCAGAGAACTCGTTGAGTGGGAACGGCGGGGTTTCCGACTCGTTCAGCACTTCCAGCTCGTAGCCCAGGACTTCGATCATGCCCGACGCCATGTTGGCGTTGGTGGCACCGGCCGGACGCAGGCGGACCTTGCCGGTGATTTTCACGACGTACTCGCTGCGCACGCGGTCGGCGGCGGCGAAGCTCTCGGCGCGATCCGGGTCGAATACCACCTGGGCCAGACCATCACGATCACGGATATCGAGGAAAATCACCCCGCCATGGTCGCGGCGACGGTGAACCCATCCGCAAAGGGTGATTTCCTGACCTTCCAGGGTCTCGTTCAGTTGGCCGCAATAGTGGCTGCGCATCATGGTAGTGGTTTCACTTCTCGTAATTCGAAATTCGGTGGAGTTCCTGCTCGGACACCGCACCTTTTAAGTCAGGCCACGGATAATGCAGGAGCTCGCGCGTAGAGTTCAACTCAGTCTGCTTTGTCGCCGCCCGCCAGATTCTTCTTGGCGCCGGTCTTGAAGTCGGTCTCGTACCAGCCGCTACCGCTCAGGCGAAAACCCGGCATGGACAGCATCTTTTTCAGCTCTGGCGCCTGGCAAGCAGGGCAATCGACCAACGGCGCGTCGCTGATCTTCTGAATGGCTTCCAACTGGTGACCACAGGAAGCGCATTGGTAATCGTACATGGGCATGGGATGTCTCGGCGATCACGTCATTGCTGCGCTGCGCCCGGGTAGAGCCGGTTGCGCAGCAAAGGGCGAGATTATATCCGTTAAATCGAGGCTGTGCAGCCGTGGCAACGTGCAACGCACTATATAGAAACACCCCTGCGGCTCCGGTCTCGGCTAACCCGGCTATATAAGGCCCGCCTGATTGACGGCTGAAGCCTGCCCTTTCAACGCATGAACCACACACACGACCCGGACCAGACCGCTGAAATTCTTCACCCCGCCATAACGCAAGTGCACCTCGCGATCCACGTAGGACAGCAACGCACTGACCGAACAGGTATTGATCCTGGCGATTTCGCCAAGAATATTCCAATACACTTCTTCAAGCCGCAGGCATGTTGAAAAACCATTCAACCGGACAGAGCGCGACAGTGGCCGTGCCAATGCCATATCGAACCCTTTGACGAAAGGGTCGATCTTTATCTTGTAGACGCCGGAAGTTTCCAGCACACCTTTACCCGTACTACGCGACATACACCTGACACTCCCTTGCCAAACGGCTCTTGAACAAACGGCTGTTATTGGCCGTTGAGCCTATAAAACATCAAGCAGGCAAGTGCAGCCAGAAGACGGAGAGTTGTTGTGCGTAGGACAAGCCAACGCAGGTATCAGGAAGCAATCAGCTGAAGCCAGTGGCGCCTGCCAGGCACCACTGGCCTGCGGTGCTTATTTGCCTTCGAGCAGCGAACGCAGCATCCAGGCGGTCTTTTCGTGGATCTGCATACGCTGGGTCAGCAAGTCCGCAGTCGGCTCATCGCTGACTTTATCAAGTAACGGGAAGATCCCACGTGCGGTGCGGGTAACAGCTTCCTGCCCATCGACAAGTTGCTTGATCATGTTTTCAGCACTGGGCACGCCTTCTTCTTCCTTGATCGAAGACAGACGGGCATAGATAGAGTAGGCACCCGGCGCAGGAAAGCCCAGGGCACGAATACGTTCGGCAATGGAGTCAACCGCCAGCGCCAGTTCGTTATATTGCTCTTCAAACATCAAGTGCAATGTACGAAACTGTGGCCCCGTGACGTTCCAATGAAAGTTATGGGTTTTCAGATAAAGTACATAGGTATCTGAAAGCAGCCGTGAAAGTCCGTCAACAATGGATTTACGATCTTCTTCGCTGATACCGATATCGATTGCCATGTCTATTCCCTTCAATTGATGAAAATTCATTGATCAGGTGCTTACCCACTCTAGCAAGAGTCCTCGCCTTGCGCAGCCCTACTGCCGCAGGTGGCCTGCGGCAAATCGCCCCTTTGCATCGCGCTCGACCACGGGCGGCAAGGCCTGGCACGGTTAAAAACACCCACACCTGTCTAGGACAAGGGTTTGCCGCACAAATGCGATGATCTTTGCAACGCCCTGAAACGCTTGATTTGAGAAGGCACAGGCTTTGCTGTTAAATAGGCTGCGTGTCGCCGCCGCTATTTCCTGCGGCAAGCGGCATAGGCTGAATAATCGCGCACGTGCCCAACGCCTCCCATTGTTCAGAAGCGAACCGTGCCAGTCAGCTCTTCCTTCGTGATCCGTCTTAACGTGAGTTAATCAAAATGTTGAAAATCGTCCACCTGCTAACGGGCGCTGCAGCTTTGCTGCTGTCCTTTATCCCGAGCCTGCAACCAGAAAGCCTGCCGTACCTGCAACAACACGACGCGCTGTACCTGGCTCTGTTCGGCCTTCTCAACCTGACGCTGGCGCCAGTGATTCCCTACTGGAACAAAGGCACACGCCATCAACTGCAAAACCTGGTCAGCGCCCTGCTGGTGCTGGCTGTCGTGGTACAAACCCTCACCCTCCTGGCCCCTATGCCTGAAGTCGGCGGCCATCCAGCCATCCTGCTCAGCCTGGCCATTGCGGTGGTCGCGATCGTTCTTCACCTGGCCATCAGCTTCTACCGTTCGTCTGCCCCGGCCAGCTCGCAAAACTACGACATGACCAACCGGGATACCGGGACCGTCAAGTGGTTCAACACCTCTAAAGGCTTCGGCTTTATTTCCCGGGACTCGGGCGACGATATCTTCGTCCACTTCCGGGCCATCCGCGGCGAAGGCCATCGCGTCCTGGTGGAAGGCCAGCGCGTGGAGTTCTCCGTGATGAACCGCGACAAAGGCCTGCAAGCTGAAGACGTGATCGCCGCCCTGCCGCGTCGCTGAACCCAGAGCACGCCCCAAAAAAAACCGCGATGCAGCTGACACTGCATCGCGGTTTTTTATCGCCGGGACTTTTCCCGAGCCCTCAATAATGAGGCGGTGGCGCTTCTTCCTCGGAAGACTCGAACTGCCCGCCCATTTCTTCCTGACGCTTGAGCAAGGCCGCCATCTGCAATTGCAGACGCTCTACCGCCCGCTGCTGGGCGACCAGGATGTCATTCAATGTCTCGATGGTGTCGTCCTGGAAAGCCAGGCGGCTCTCAAGGTCCATCACGCGGTCTTGCAGGTCCATGGTTCAGTCCTGGGCAAAAATGAATTCGGGCGGCAGCAGCTCCCGCAGGCGGGTACGAATCAGCGCCACCTGATCGTCGCTATAAGGCACTGCCGGATGCTTGCCCCAGACCGGTGCAGGCCAAGCCGCATCGTCGCGTTTGCGCACAATCACGTGCACATGTAACTGGTTGACCACGTTACCCAGCGCACCGATGTTCATTTTATCGGCGCCGAACCCGTCATTGAGCAACTGTGCCAACGTGGTGGTTTCGCGCCACAACCGGGACTGGTCGCCAGCGTCGAGCTGGAACACTTCGCTGATGCCGGCAATGCGCGGCACCAGGATAAGCCAGAGGTAGTTAGAGTCATTGGACAGCAGCAGCCGGCACAGGGGGAATTCCCCGATGGGCAAGGTGTCGTTTTGCAGACGTGGATCCAAGGCGAACACCGCAGTCACTCCGTTCGGCTAGTCAGTTTCAGGCGCCCAGCATACCTGCGAATGGCGACTGCTTCACGGGGCAATCCGCGCGACACCTGCGGCAATCGGCAGATGCACCAAAATGAGTCTTTTATGCCCTACATCGGGCAGGGCTTATCCGCCGATTACCCACCCCACAGGGTGGACCGGTAACATTTCTGACAGAAACGTATTATTGCGCGTTCGAAATCCCGCACAACTGGCGCCACGAATTCCAAAAAAAACCACGCAAAAGCCCCGTTTCCAGGCGCTTTTCACAGATCCAACACATTTTTCACGAAAAAATGACATCCGCCCGGCAGTTTGAGCACGCTTGTTGCATTCACTCCCATATCGTCGACAACGGCACTTGCCAGGAAGGCAGTGTTTCACGATAAAAACAACAGTGAGTCAATACACCTACAGGAAGTTTTAAAACTTTGAACAGGGTACTTTGCACCCCTGCTCAGGGTATTAAAGACAGTATTGAAGTTGTCAGTCTGGTGACAAACAGACTGTAGATTTGCGACATGGATCTAGCAATTTACGACAGCCTCGTAAAGAAGCTGAAAGGACAGATGTGCAAGTATCGCCAATTATTGCCAGCGTGCTATAAGTTTGCGTTGTCACAAAAAAGAAAGAGCCGCCCAGACAAAAATACAGGTGGGACGGCAGTACTCTTCCTAAAACCAAAGGAGCAAATCACGATGCGCGTGATGAAGTGGAGCATGATCGCCCTCGCTGTCTCAGCAGGCACCTCACAGTTCGCAATGGCGTCCGCCCAAGATGATGCCAAAGGTTTTGTCGAAGACAGCACCTTCAGCATCAACACCCGTGCCCTGTACTTCAGCCGGGATAACCGCAACAACACGTCGGGTACAAGCTACACCCGGGAAAGCGGCCTGGGCTTCAACGGTTTGTACCAGTCGGGTTTCACCCAGGGCACCATCGGTGTGGGTGTTGACGTAATCGGCCTGCTGGGCGTGAAACTGGACAGCGGCAGAGGCCGGAATGGCACTGGTTTGTTCCCGGAAGGCTCGGATGGCCGCTCAGAGGATGAGTACTCCAAGGGCGGCGGCGCTATCAAGTTCCGTCTCTCCAATACCGTGCTGAAAGTCGGCGACCAGTACACCACTGCGCCGGTCTTCGCGTCCGACGACAGTCGCTTGCTGCCGGAGCTGCCGCAAGGTATCTCGATCGTCAGCAACGAGATCAAAGACCTCAAGCTTGAAGCCGGTCACTTCACTTCCAGCGTTGCCCAGGCGCAAACCTACAGGGACAGTATCATCGACTTCCCTGAAACCTCCCGGGGCATCAAGCAAGCCAATTTCGTGGGTGGTACCTACGGTTGGACGCCTGAGTTCACCACCAGCCTCTACTACTCGAAAGTCGAAGACTACTGGCGCAAATACTACGCCAACGTCAACTGGACCCATGCCCTGAGCGACGACCAGTCGGTGGCTGTAGACTTCAACATCTACGACACCAAGAGCGACGGTGCCGGCCTGCAACGCGCTTTCAAAGACGACGTGACCAAACTCGACAACCGTGCGTTCAGCTTGCAGGGTGCCTACACCATCGGTGCACACACCTTCACCCTGGCTGCCCAGAAGGTTACCGGTGACGGCGACTACGGCTACGGCATTGACGGTGGCGGCACAGTGTTCCTGGCCAACTCCGTCGCCCGTTCCGACTTCAACGCCGAAGGCGAGAAATCCTTCAAGGCCCGTTACGACCTCGACATGGCCACCTTCGGTGTACCTGGCCTGAGCTTCCTGGCTTCGTACGTCACCGGTAGCGGCGCCAACACCGCCCTGACCTCGAACGGCAAAGAGTGGGAACGCGACCTCGAAGCCAAATACGTGATCCAGAGCGGCCCGGCCAAAGACCTGAGCCTGCGTATTCGCCAAGCGACTTATCGCTCGTCTGATGGCGTTTACTACGGTTCTTCGTCGATCGACGAACTGCGTCTGATCGCGCAATACCCGCTGAACATCTTGTAATCGAAGATGCCCAGGGGCTTCGGCCCCTCATTAAAAAGCCGCTCACTGTTAATCAGTGAGCGGCTTTTTATTGCACTAATATTTCTACTGCTTAAATAACTAGCAAGCTAGCTATCTAGTTTGTTACTGCGATTAAACCTGACCATTCAGCCAAGTTCGATCCCTGCTCCCGTTATTACTTGGCAGGTGCTTCCTGCATCATGCGAATAACGCGCTGCGGGAATGGGATATCTATCCCTACAGCTTTCAAACGATCCCGCGCCAGTTCATTAAACATGAACATCACATCCCAATAATCTGCAGTCTTGGTCCATACGCGCAGGGAAACAGTGATCGAACTGTCGCCCAGGGTCGAAATCACGGCAACCGGCTCCGGGTCCGCCAGAACCCGTGGGTCCTTGGCCAGTTCCAGCAGCACTTCACGGGCCTTTTGCAGGTCGGCTTCGTAGTCGACACCTACGTCAAACACCACCTTGCGGGTCGGTTGGCGGTTGGTGTTGGTGATGATGCCGTTGGACAAGATGCCGTTAGGCACGATGACCGTCTTGTTGTCGCCGGTGCGGATCACCGTGTGGAAGATCTGGATGCTATCGACGGTACCCGCTGTGCCCTGGGCTTCGATCCAGTCACCGATGCGGAACGGGCGGAACAGCAGGATCAGCACGCCACCGGCAAAGTTAGCCAGGCTGCCTTGCAACGCCAGGCCAATAGCCAGGGTCGCGGCACCGATCGCGGCGACGAACGAGGTGGTTTCGACACCGATCATCGAGGCGACGCTGACGATCAGCATCACTTTGAGCACGATGTTCGCCAGGCTGGTCACAAAGCCCTGCAGCGCCAGGTCGGCATTGCGCAGGGCCAGCAGGCGCCCTACCTTGTGGGTCAACTTGTTGATCAACCACCAGCCAATGGCCAGGGTCAGCACCGCCAGCAATACCCGGCTGCCGTACTCCATGATCATCGGGACCCAGGCTTGGGAAGCCTTGATCAATTGATCCACTTCAGCATTCAAGTCCATCTAGATTCTCCTGTTTAGCACTGCATATAAAGGTCGCCACAGCAATTGAGCCCCGTAGGGCTCAATCGTTTCTGCAGGTTCTGTGGCGTGGGACGTCGAAATCCCTCACGGGTTCCCGAGAACCGGGTCAGTCGCGGAAGTTGTTGAACTGCAGCGGCATATCAAAGGTCTTGGCGCGCAGGGCGGCAATCGCATCCTGCAAATCGTCACGCTTCTTGCCGGTGATACGCACCTGCTCGCCCTGGATCGCGGCCTGGACCTTGAGCTTGGCGTCCTTGACGTGAGCGACGATTTTCTTCGCCAGCTCCTTGTCGATACCTTCCTTGAGCACGGCTTCCTGCTTCATCAACTTGCCCGAAGCGTAGGCATCCTTGACTTCGAGGCACTGCACATCAATCTTGCGCTTGACCAGGGCCAGCTTGAGGATCTCGATCATCGCTTCCAGCTGGAAATCGGCTTCAGCGGTCAGGTTGACCGTCAGTTCTTTTTCCTTGAACTCAAAGCTGCCTTTGCCTTTCAAGTCATAACGACGGTCCAGCTCCTTGACGGCGTTCTCGACGGCGTTGGTGACTTCGTGCTTGTCCAGTTCAGATACCACGTCGAACGACGGCATGTAGTTTCTCCAATAAAAAAGGGGCGCGGCTCAGTAAAGATGGAGCGCGCCTGGCTTGCGGGTAAAATGCCGGGGCATTATAACGACTCTTTACCCTGAGCTGCTTGGCTCACCCAGCGGCTTACGGAGCAAAATTGATGTCCACCACCTGGCATGTCCTCGGCGCAGGCAGTCTCGGCACATTATGGGCCACACGCCTGGCCCGCGCGGGCCTGCCCGTCACGCTGATCCTGCGCGATCAGGCGCGCCTGACCCGCTATCAGGCATCTCCCGGGCTGACCCTGGTCGAACAAGGGCATGCCCAGACTTATCCGGTGGTTGCACAAACATCCGACAGCCCCGAGCCAATTGATCGCCTGCTGGTCGCGTGTAAAGCCTACGATGCTCCTGGCGCTGTCGCACAGCTGGCACGACGCCTGACACCCAATGCCGAGGTAATCCTGCTGCAGAACGGCTTGGGCAGCCAGGATGCGGTTGCCGCCCTATTGCCCCAGGCACGCTGTATCTTCGCCTCCAGCACCGAGGGTGCGTTTCGGCAAAGTGATGGCAGCGTGGTATTTGCCGGCCACGGCTTCACCTGGCTCGGTGACGCCAGCCATCCCACGGCGCCGCTGTGGCTGGACGACCTGCACGCTGCCGGCATTCCCCACCAGTGGAGCACCGACATCCTCACGCGGCTCTGGCGAAAACTGGCACTCAACTGTGCGATCAATCCACTGACGGTGCTCTATCAATGCCGCAATGGCGGATTGCAGGCGCATCACTGCGAGGTGGCGACCTTGTGTGCCGAGCTCGGCGAGCTGCTGACGTGCTGCGGCCAGCCCGCGGCGGCCGAGAATCTGCAGGCCGAAGTGGAGCGGGTGATCCAGGCGACAGCGGCCAACTTCTCGTCGATGTACCAGGATGTGGCCAACGGGCGGCGCACCGAGATCAGCTATCTGCTCGGCCATGCCTGCCAGGCGGCCTTGCGCCATCGTTTGAGCCTGCCGCATCTGCAACAACTGCAGGTACGCCTGGCCGCCTACCTGGACGCACACGGATTGCCCAGCGACTGAGGCACGCGCTACCCTGCCAACTGGATCCTTGCCTGCGAACCACCTGATGCCACTGCGCCAGCGTCTCGAAAACCTCCCCGTCGGGCAGAAACTGCTGGCGGCCCTGCTGGTACTGCTGACCACCGTGCTGCTGGTGGCCAACCTGACCTTTATCAGCGCCGCCTATTGGATCTCCCAGGAAAGCATGGCCCCGCAAGCCTTGCAGGCAATTGGCCGGCTGGTTTCCAACCCCGCCCTCGCCGCGCAAGCCCTGGACTCTCCCGCCAACGCCGATGCCTTGCTCAACGAGCTGACCAGCTATTCGCCACTGCGGGCGGCGGCCCTGTATGACGGCGAAGGTAGTCGCCTGGCGCAACTGCAACACGGTGATCGCCTGCAACTGCCGGCGCACTATCGCGACATCGAGGCGTGGCGGGTTACCGAGTTTCGCAGCAATCAAGTCATCACCCTGCCCCGCCCCGGCCTGCCCTCAGGGCATCTGCTGCTGGTGGCCAGCAGCGAACTGCCAGTCGCCTTCTACACCGGCACCCTGACCGCCAGCCTCGGCATCCTGATTTTCAGCATCCTGCTGTGGATGGTGATCGCCCGGCAGATCAAACGCCTGATTACCCGGCCCATCCACGAGTTGGAAGAGTTGTCGCGCCAGGTCACCCGCGAGGAGAACTACGCCCTGCGAGCCGGTCGCGGCAACCATGACGAAATTGGCAGCCTGGCCGAAGCGTTCAATACCATGCTGTCGCGTATCGAAGCCCGGGAACAGCAACTCAAGCGCGCGCGGGACGACTCCCAGGCCGCCTACGACCAGGCCCAGGGTCTGGCCGAGGAAACCCGGCATACCAACCGCAAGCTGGAACTGGAAGTGCAGGTTCGCAGCAAGATCGAGAAAAAACTCACCGGCTTTCAGAACTATCTCAACAGCATCATCGACTCCATGCCCTCCGCCCTGATTGCCCTGGACGAGCAGCTCTACGTCACCCAATGGAACCAGGAAGCCAGCGCCCTGTCCGGCACGCGCCTGGATGAAGCCCTGAACCAGCCGATCTTCCTCGCCTTCGAACCGCTCAAGCCCTATCTGCCCCAGCTCAAGGCCACGGTGGAGCAGCACACGGTGGAGCGCATCGAGCGCGTTACCTGGATCAAGGACGACGAACCCAAGCACTATGCCCTGACCTTTTACCCGCTGATGGGTGGCGCCGGGCGCGGGGTGGTGATCCGTATCGACGACATCACCCAGCGCCTGTCCCTGGAAGAAATGATGGTGCAATCGGAGAAAATGCTGTCAGTCGGAGGGCTCGCCGCAGGCATGGCCCACGAAATCAACAACCCGTTGGGGGCAATCCTGCACAACGTGCAGAACATTCGGCGACGCCTGTCGGCGGACCTGCCGAAAAACCAGGAGCATGCCGAGCAGGTGGGCGTGGAACTGGAAACGGTCAACCGCTACCTGCAAAGCCGCGAAGTGCCGCAGTTGCTCGACGGCATCCAGCAAGCCGGGGCCCGTGCAGCGAAAATCGTCACCCATATGCTCAGTTTCAGCCGCCGCAGCAACCGGCAGATGGCGCCTTGCGACCTGCCGGCCCTGATTGACCAGGCCGTGGAAATTGCCGGTAACGACTTCGACCTGACCATCGGCTTCGACTTCAAGGGCCAGGCGATCATCCGCCAGTTCGACCCTTTGCTGGGCCCCGTGCCGGGCACCGCCAACGAATTGGAGCAGGTCCTGCTCAACCTGCTGAAAAACGCCGCCCAGGCCATCCACCTGCGCGAAGACGACAGCGAGCCGGGGCGCATCATCCTGCGCACCCGGCTCAACCCACCCTGGGCCGAGATCCAGGTGGAAGACAATGGCATCGGCATGAGTGAGAACGTGCGCAAACGCACGTTCGAACCGTTCTTCACCACCAAGGAAATCGGCCAGGGCACGGGGCTGGGCCTGTCGGTCTCGTACTTCATCATCACCAACAACCACAAGGGCCAGATGGAGGTTCACTCCACCCTGGGCCAGGGCACCTGTTTCACCTTGCGCCTGCCACTGGCCGGTAGCCAGCTTGCCCACCACGAACTGACTCAACTGGAGCACTGACCATGGGCTTTCGCCTGTCGAAAATTTACACCCGTACCGGCGACAAGGGCGAAACCGGCCTGGGTGACGGCCGCCGCGTGCCCAAGGATCACCCCCGGGTGGAGGCGATCGGTGAAGTGGACAGCCTCAACAGCCAACTGGGCCTGCTGTTGGCTGGCCTTGAGGAGCAAAGCGGCCAGCATCCCGCGCTGAAGGATGTGATCGAGGTACTGACACCCTGCCAGCATCGATTGTTTGACCTGGGTGGCGAGTTGGCAATGCCGGTCTACAAGGCGCTCAATGCGGGCGAGGTGGACCGCCTGGAAGCCGCGATTGATCGCTGGAATGAAGAAGTCGGGCCTTTGGAGAACTTCATCCTGCCCGGCGGTTCGGCGCTGATTGCCCAGGCCCACGTGTGCCGCAGCCTGGCCCGTAGCGCCGAGCGGCGCTGCCAGCAACTGAATGCGCTGGAGCCGTTGGAAGGGGCGGGGTTGGCATATATCAATCGGCTATCGGATTTGCTGTTTGTGGCAGCAAGGGTGATTGCCCGGAGGCAAGGGATTGCGGAGATTTTGTGGCAGGCGGCGGCTAAGCCGCACTGAGACTCTGCGGGGTTTTGTATTGTTTGGCAGGGCCTCATCGCGGGCAAGCCCGCTCCCACATTTTGATTTGTGAATACATTCAAATGTGGGGATTTTGTGGCAGGCCGCTAAGCCGCACTGAAATTCTGCGGGTTTTGTATTGTTTGACTGGGCCTCATCGCGGGCAAGCCCGCTCCCACATTTTGATTTGTGAATACATTCAAATGTGGGGATTTTGTGGCAGGCGGCTAGGCCGCACTGAGATTCTGCGGGTTTTGTATTGTTTGGCGGGGCCTCATCGCGGGCAAGCCCGCTCCCACATTTTGATTTGTGAATACATTCAAATGTGGGAGCTGGCTTGCCTGCGATGGGGCCAGCAATGACAACTCACACCTCAGGCCAGAACGCCCGAATCCCCGCCACACCCTGCGCCCCGCTCTCCCAGGCCTTCTCCCGCTCGTCAGGCCCAACCCCGCCCAACAGAAACACCGGCTTGCTGAAGCCCTTGATCAACTGCGCCGCCTCTTCCCAACCCAGAGGCTGCGCATCAGGGTGAGTCTGGGTCGGCTGCACCGGCGACAGAGTGACAAAATCCACGTCCATCAGTTCGGCCAATGCCAGTTCCTCGGCATTGTGGCAAGACGCCGCCAACCAGCGGTCCTTGGGCAACGGTCGGCCCTTGCTCGCGTATTTGCGCAGTTGCGCCGAGGTCATGTGCCAGCCAGCAGCCGGGAAATCACCGAGCCATTCAAACGGCCCCTTGAGCATCAATTGCGCCTTGCCGGCACACAGGCCTACGGCGTCCACCGCCAGGTCGCGGTATTTGGGGTCGTAGCCATTGGGCGCACGCAACTGGATCAGTTTGATGCCACCGGCAACGGCTTTCTGGATACCGCGCAACAGCACCGGGGTTTCCAGTTCGCCTGGGGTGATCAGGTAGTCGGCGGGCAAACGGGCAGCAGCCACGATGGGCGCATTGGCCGCGGGAAACTCGTAGTTCTGCAAGTCCCGTGGCGCCACCCATTCAAGGGGCTGCCCTTCCGCGCCGTGGGGCTCGCCGGTAAACGCCGAGACCTCCCAGACATCCAGCAACACCTGCTTGTCCGGGTAATCATGCTGTACCTGGATCAACGGCCGGGCCGTGGTGACCTGGATACCCAATTCTTCCTGCAGCTCTCGCCCCAGTGCGGTGAGCACCGACTCATCGGCCTCCACCTTGCCACCGGGAAACTCCCAGAGGCCGCCCTGGTGCTGGGTATCTGCACGACGGGCCAACAGAATCCGGCCATCGGTACCGCGAATGACTGCGGCTGCTACATGAACTCGTTTCACGGTTTTACGTCCTCTAAGCCGGCGCCTGCCGGGGCATTGCCAATGCCCCGGGCAGGTATCAAGTACGGTATTCGGCGTTGATCTTCACGTACTCGTGGGACAGGTCGGTGGTCCAGATGGTTTCGCTGCACTCACCGCGCCCCAACTCGATACGGATGGTGATTTCTTCCTGCTGCATCACCGCCGAGCCCTGGGCTTCGGTGTAGGTCTCGGCACGGGCACCACGGCTGGCGATGCACACATCGCCGAGGAACACGTCGATCTTGCTCACATCCAGGTTCGGTACGCCGGCACGGCCAACCGCCGCGAGGATCCGGCCCCAGTTCGGGTCGGACGCAAACAGCGCGGTCTTGATCAATGGCGAGTGGGCCACGGTGTAACCCACATCCAGGCACTCCTGGTGATTACCGCCGCCGTTGACTTCAACGGTAACGAACTTGGTCGCGCCTTCGCCGTCACGCACGATGGCCTGGGCCACTTCCATGCACACTTCAAACACCGCCTGCTTCAACGCCGCGAACAGCGGGCCGTTGGACGAGGTGATTTCCGGCAGATCGGCCTTGCCGGTGGCAATCAACATGCAGCAGTCGTTGGTCGAGGTATCGCCGTCGATGGTGATGCGGTTGAACGACTTGTTGGCGCCATCAAGCATCAGGTTTTGCAGCACGTCACGGGAGACTTTGGCGTCGGTGGCGATGTAGCCGAGCATGGTCGCCATGTTCGGGCGGATCATGCCCGCGCCTTTGCTGATACCTGTCACGGTGACGGTCACGCCGTCATGCACAAACTGGCGGCTGGCGCCCTTGGGCAAGGTGTCAGTGGTCATGATCCCGGTGGCCGCGGCCGCCCAGTTATCCACCGACAGGTCGTCCAGCGCGGCTTGCAGGGCGTTTTCGATTTTTTCCACGGGCAATGGCTCACCGATCACCCCGGTGGAGTACGGCAGCACTTGGCTGGCGTCCACGCCGGTCAACTCCGCCAGCTTGGCGCAGGTGCGCGCGGCAGCGGCCAGGCCTGGTTCGCCGGTGCCGGCGTTGGCATTGCCGGTGTTGGTCAGCAGGTAACGTACCGGGCCTTCGACGCGTTGCTTGGCGAGAATCACCGGCGCGGCGCAAAACGCGTTCAGGGTGAAAACACCGGCGATGGTCGAGCCTTCGGCACAGCGCATCACCACCACGTCTTTGCGCCCAGGGCGTTTGATGCCGGCCGAAGCGATACCGAGTTCAAAACCGGCAACCGGGTGCAACGTGGGCAAAGGACCAAGACCAACAGCCATGAATGCGCTCCTTAACGATGTCTACACCGTCGTCGTCGACGGTGATTAAATGGCAAAACGCCGCGACGGCTGATGCCGGTCGCGGCGCAGGGTATTGCAGCGTCAGGCAAAAATCTTAGTTGATTTCGCCGTGGCAGTGTTTGAACTTCTTGCCCGAACCGCACCAGCACGGCTCGTTGCGACCCAGCTTCTGCTCGTTGCGCACCGGCGCCTGGGCCAGGGCCACGTCGACTTCTTCGCCCAGCACTTCAGGTGCTTCAAGACCCGGTGCTTCGTCATGCTGGAACTGCATGCGCGCGGCAAGGGCTTCGGCTTCCTGGCGCAGACGGGCTTCTTCTTCGATCGGGTCTTCGCGGCGCACCTGAACGTGGGACAGCACACGAATCGAATCGCGCTTGATCGAATCCAGCAACTCGGAGAACAGCGTGAACGACTCGCGCTTGTACTCCTGCTTCGGGTTCTTCTGGGCGTAGCCGCGCAGGTGGATACCGTGACGCAGGTGATCCATGGTCGACAGGTGGTCTTTCCACAGGTCGTCCAGCACGCGCAGAACGATTTGCTTCTCGAAGGTGCGCAGTGCTTCGGCACTGGCTTGCTCTTCTTTCTCGTTATACGCGGCCAGCAGTTCGGCCATCAGTTTTTCGCGCAGGGTTTCTTCGTACAGGTGGTCGTCTTCGTCGAGCCATTGCTGGACCGGCAGATCGACACCGAAGTCGCTCTTCAACGCCGCTTCCAGGCCGGCAACATCCCACTGCTCAGGCAGGGACTGTGGCGGGATATGGGCGCTGACGGTGGCGTTGAGCACGTCCTGACGGAAGTCGGCGATGGTTTCGCCAATGTTGTCGGCGGCCAGCAACGTGTTACGCATGTGATAAATCACTTTACGCTGTTCGTTGTTGACGTCATCGAACTCCAGCAGTTGCTTACGAATGTCGAAGTTACGACCTTCGACCTTGCGCTGGGCCTTTTCGATGGCGTTGGTCACCATGCGGTGCTCGATGGCTTCGCCGGACTGCATGCCCAGGGCCTTCATGAAGTTCTTCACCCGATCCGAGGCGAAGATGCGCATCAGGCTGTCTTCCAGGGACAGGTAGAAACGGCTGGAACCGGCGTCACCCTGGCGACCGGCACGGCCACGCAGTTGGTTGTCGATACGACGCGATTCGTGACGCTCGGACGCGATCACCTGCAAACCACCGGATTCCAGCACTGCCTGGTGGCGTTTCTGCCAGTCGGCCTTGATCTGGGCGATCTGCTCAGGGGTCGGGTTGTCCAGGGACGCCACTTCCACTTCCCAGTTGCCGCCCAACAGGATGTCGGTACCACGACCGGCCATGTTAGTCGCGATGGTCAGCGCGCCTGGGCGACCGGCCTGTGCAATGATCTCGGCTTCTTTTTCGTGGAACTTGGCGTTGAGGACCTTGTGCTCGATACCTTCCTTGTTGAGCAGGTTCGACATGTGCTCGGAGGTTTCGATGGTGGCAGTACCCACCAGGACCGGACGGCCATGGGTCATGCATTCCTTGATGTCGGCGACGATGGCCGCGTATTTCTCGTCGGCGGTCAGGAACACCAGGTCGTTGTAGTCTTTACGCGCCAGCGGCTTGTTCGGCGGGATAACCATCACCGACAGACCGTAGATCTGGTGGAATTCGAACGCTTCGGTATCCGCAGTACCGGTCATGCCGGACAGCTTGTTGTACAGGCGGAAGTAGTTCTGGAAGGTGGTCGAGGCCAGGGTCTGGCTCTCGGCCTGGATATTGAGCTCTTCCTTGGCTTCGATGGCCTGGTGCAGGCCTTCGGACAAACGACGACCGGGCATGGTACGGCCGGTGTGTTCGTCGACCAGTACCACCTGGCCGTCCTGAACGATGTATTCGACGTTGCGATGGAACAGCTTGTGGGCGCGCAGGCCGGCATACACGTGGGTCAACAGGCCCAGGTTGTGCGCCGAGTACAGGCTTTCGCCTTCAGCCAGCAGGCCGATCTGGGTCAGCATTTCTTCGACGAACTGGTGACCGGCTTCGTTGAGTTCGACCTGACGGGTCTTCTCGTCGATGGAGTAATGACCTTCTTTGGTCACCACGCCTTCCACTTCCTCGATATGTTGCTCAAGGCGCGGGATCAACTTGTTGATTTCGGTGTACAGGCGCGAGCTGTCTTCGGCCTGGCCGGAGATGATCAGCGGAGTACGGGCTTCGTCGATGAGGATGGAGTCGACTTCGTCGATCACGGCAAAGTTGAGTTCGCGCTGGAATTTTTCTTCCATGCTGAACGCCATGTTGTCGCGCAGGTAGTCGAAACCGAATTCGTTGTTGGTGCCGTAGGTGATGTCGGCGGCGTAGGCGGCACGCTTCTCTTCCGGCGGCTGGAACGGCGTCACGACGCCGACGGTCAGGCCGAGGAATTCATACAGCGGACGCATCCAGTTGGCGTCCCGGCGGGCCAGGTAGTCGTTCACCGTCACAACGTGCACGCCCTTGCCGGACAGTGCGTTGAGGTAAACACCCAGGGTTGCCACCAGGGTCTTGCCTTCACCGGTGCGCATTTCGGCAATCATGCCTTCATGCAGGGTCATGCCGCCGATCAACTGGACGTCGAAGTGGCGCATGCCCATCACCCGCTTACCGGCTTCGCGGGCGACCGCAAAGGCTTCAGGCAGCAGTTTGTCGAGGGTCTCACCTTTGGCTATGCGGGCCTTGAACTCTTCGGTCTTGGCGCGCAATTGCTCGTCCGACAAAGCAACCATCTGCTCTTCGAAGGCATTGACCAGCTGCACCGTCTTGAGCATGCGTTTGACTTCGCGCTCATTCTTGCTTCCAAAAAGTTTCTTTAACAAAGGCGCAAACATATCGGCAGGTTCTTCCACACATTAGGGATGAAGGGGCGCCCCGTGAGTCGCCCGAGCAGCCCTCACGGCCGCATGCGAACGAGCATTCTACCCGGAAACGAGGGTGAGGAAAGTGGCGTTGTTCCACGATGCAGGCACAGCGTTCCCAGAGGGCTTGTTTAAAATAGGGGCTTTTTGCTGAACTTCAACCCATTCGAGTGAGAAGTTACTTATTGATTTAATGGATAAACTGCTGACAAAGCAATGACCACGGTGCCGCACACGCTTTCTGCTACCATGGCGGCTCTGTTACCTAAGGTGTCTAGATCATGGCATTTCGCCCTCTTACGGCCCGTGCTCCCGCCGTGTTGCTGCGCGAAGCCAAGCCTTTAAAAGCCATCTTTGGCCATGCGCAACGCCTGGGCCATCTGCAACGCCTCCTGGAAAGCCAACTGCAACCTGCAGCCCGCGAACACTGTCATGTGGCATCGTGGCGTGAAGGTACGCTGCTGCTGATCGTCACCGATGGGCATTGGGCAACCCGCCTGCGCTACCAACAAAAACGCTTGCAGCGCCAGCTACAGGCATTTGAGGTATTTGAGAGCCTGCAGCGCATCCAGTTCAAGGTCCAGCCACCGACCGTGCAGCAAGGTGCGGTGGGGCATACCATGGATTTGTCGGTGAATGCCGCCGAAACCATCCAGGCGACGGCAGACGGGATTACAGATCCGAAGTTGCGCGCAGCGCTGGAGCGCCTGGCCAGTCACGCCAAGCCCAAGACCTGAGAGCGGGCAGCCGCGAGTGCGGTGTGCCAGTCGGCACATGTATCGACTGATACAGCGCAATCGCGGGCAAGCCCGCTCCCACATTGGGTTGCATAGACCTGGATGGCTACTTGCGCTTGCTACCGCCAAGCAAAGACCCCAACAGCCCGCGCACCAACTGGCGGCCCATCTGGTTGGCCGCCTGCTGCATCGCCGATTTCAGGGCCTTGCCCGCGGTCGTGCCAAGAAACGCCCCGGCCTTGTCGGTGAAGCTCGGTTCTTCAGCGGCAGGCGCAGCACTCGCCTCGGGCCCCAGCTCCTTGCGTGCCATCAACACTTCATAGGCGGATTCACGATCAATCGGCTTGTCATAGCGCCCCTGTAGAGGCGAGCCGGCAATCAACCCTGCCCGCTCGGCGGCAGTCAACGGCCCGATCCGCGACTGCGGCGGCGCGACCAGCACCCGCTGGACCACCTCGGGGGTGCCTTTTTCCTGCAGCGTACCCACCAGCGCCTCACCCGTGCCCAGCTCGGTCAATACCGCCAGCGCATCAAACGCAGGATTTGGTCGGAAACCATCGGCCACCGCCCGCAGGGATTTTTGCTCCTTGGTGGTGAACGCCCGCAGGCCATGCTGGATCCGCAAACCCAGTTGCGCCAGTACGCTATCCGGCAAGTCGCCCGGCGACTGGGTGACAAAATACACCCCCACACCTTTGGAGCGAATCAACCGCACCACTTGCTCCAGGCGATCCTGCAAGGCCTTGGGCGTATCGGCAAACAGCAAATGCGCTTCGTCGAAGAACAGTGCCAGCAGCGGCTTGTCGGCATCTCCGCGTTCCGGCAACTGCTCGAACAGCTCCGCCAGCAACCACAGCAGGAAGGTCGCATAGACCTTGGGTGACTCGTGCACCAGGCGGCTGGCATCCAGCAAATGAATACGCCCTCGCCCATCGCTGGCCGGTTGCAGAATATCTTCCAGTTGCAGCGCCGGCTCGCCGAACAGAGCTTCGGCGCCCTGCTGTTCCAGCACGGCCAGGCGCCGCAGCAAAGCCTGGCTGGAGCCCGTGGTCATCAGGGCCGCATCATCGCCGAGCAATTCGGGGTGGAACTTGAGGTGATTGAGCAGGGCCTTGAGGTCCTTGAGATCCAAGAGCAACAAGCCCTCGCGATCGGCCACTTTAAACGCTGCATATAAGGTCGACTGCTGGCTGTCGGTCAGCTCCAGCAGACTGCCCAGCAACAGTGGGCCCATTTCACTCAAGGTTGTACGAAGTGGATGACCGGACTGACCGTGGATATCCCACAGCGTTACCGGATATGCCTTAGGCGCGTAATTCAGGAACGGCATGCCGGCGATCCGCTCGGCCACCTTGCCCTGGGGATTGCCTGCAGCGCCAAGGCCACACAGGTCACCCTTGATATCTGCAGCGAACACCGCCACGCCAGCATCACTGAACGCCTCTGCCAGCCGCTGCAACGTCACGGTCTTGCCGGTGCCGGTAGCGCCGGCTATCAGGCCATGGCGGTTACCCAGGCGCATGGCCTGGGCGATGACTTGGCCTTCGAGGTCTGCACCAATAAGAAGTTGCGAGGAGTCTGGCATTTTGTCACCCATGATTAATCTTTAGCCCTGCACGGTCGATACAGATAAAGCGAGAGACCCAAAAAGCCTAAAAAAGTTAGGTCAGATAATTCCTGCAGGAGCAAATGGAAATATCACACTTTATTTAACGCTGTCATTTATGCGTTGCCATAAAAGACGCGCCTTGGACATTAAGACACTAGCGGACACGACGAGCCATGAATAAAAATCTGCGCTTCAGCCACAAAATCCTGCTTGCAGCCGCCCTTATCGTCATTGCCGCATTTGCGTTGTTTACGCTGTACAACGACTACCTGCAACGCAACGCGATTCGCAATGACCTCGACAGCTACCTACACGAAATGGGGGATGTCACCGCCAGCAATATCCAGAGCTGGTTGGCCGGACGTATTGTGCTGGTGGAAAACGCCGCCCAGAACATCGCCATCAACCCCGAGCCGAGCGTCATCGCCAGCCTGCTAGAGCAGAAAGCCCTGACATCTTCGTTCATGGCAACCTATCTGGGCGATAGCAAAGGCGGCTTCACCATTCGCCCCGATGCCAAGATGCCCGACGGCTTCGATCCACGCGTGCGCCCCTGGTACAAGGGTGCCCAGAGCAGCAATGGCTCGACCCTGACCGAGCCCTATATCGACGCCGCCACCGGCCAGTTGATCATTTCCATCGCCACCCCCAGCAGCAAGGCCGGGCAAAGCGTCGGCGTGGTCGGCGGTGACCTGAGCCTGCAAACCCTGGTGGACAATATCGGCGCGCTGGACTTCGGCGGCATGGGCTACGCGTTCCTGGTCAGTGCCGACGGCAAGATCCTGGTGCACCCGGAAAAAAACCTGGTGATGAAGACCCTGGGCGAGGCGTACCCGAACCAGACCGTCAAGATCAGTGCCGACTTCAGCGAAATCGAGGTCGAGGGCAAAACCCGTATCGTCACTTTCGCCCCGATCAAGGGTTTGCCGTCAGTGAACTGGTATATCGGTCTGTCGGTAGATAAAGACAAATCCTTCGCAATGCTCAGCGAATTCCGCACCTCGGCCATTATTGCCACGGTGATTGCCGTGGCAATCATCATCGCGCTGCTGGGCATGCTGATCCGCGTGCTGATGCAACCGCTGCATGTCATGACCCGGGCCATGGAAGACATCGCCGATGGCGAAGGTGACCTGACGCGCCGCCTGACGATCCAGAACCACGACGAATTCGGCATTCTGGGCAAAGCCTTCAACCGCTTTGTGGAGCGGATTCATACTTCGATTCGCGAAGTGTCCTCCGCCACCGGCCAGGTCAATGAAGTGGCCCTGCGCGTGGTAAGCGCCTCCAACTCGTCGATGGTCAACTCCGACGAACAGGCCAACCGCACCAACAGTGTCGCGGCAGCGATCAACCAGTTGGGTGCCGCTGCCCAGGAAATTGCCCGCAACGCCGCCCAGGCCTCGAACCAGGCCAGCGACGCACGCCATCTGGCCGAAGATGGCCAGCAAGTGGTGGAGCGCAATATCAAGGCCATGACGCAACTGTCCGAGATGATCAGTGCCTCCAGCAGCAATATCGAGGCACTTAACAGCAAGACCGTGAATATCGGCCAGATCCTCGAAGTGATCACCAGTATTTCCCAGCAAACCAACCTCCTGGCACTCAACGCAGCCATTGAAGCTGCGCGAGCCGGGGAAGCCGGACGCGGGTTTGCGGTGGTGGCCGACGAGGTGCGCAACCTGGCCCACCGCACGCAGGAATCGGCGCAACAGGTGCAAAAGATGATCGAGGAGCTGCAGGTCGGCGCCCGGGATTCGGTCAGCACCATGAGCGAAAGCCAGCGCCACAGCCTCGAAAGCGTGGAAATCGCCAACCTGGCAGGCGAGCGCCTGAGCAGCGTGACCCAGCGCATCGGTGAAATCGACGGCATGAACCAATCAGTGGCTACCGCGACGGAAGAGCAGACCTCGGTGGTGGAGTCGATCAATATCGACATCACCGAGATCAACACGCTCAATCAGGAGGGTGTGGAAAACCTGCAGTCCACCTTGCGCGCCTGCTCCGATCTGGAGCAGCAAGCGGCGCGCTTGAAACAATTGGTGGGGAGCTTCCGCATCTAGACCTCAACACAGCAGCGCCTACATTCAGCCAGCGTTGTTTTTGTCAGGGCCGGGCTTGTCGTGCGGCCCTGACTCTTCCTGCAACTGCTCCCACAACCGGGCGGCATCGGGGAAATCCGTGCCGTCCTCGGCATCCAGGGCATCCGGGTCATAGCGGCTCAAACAGCCCTCCCCCAAGGTGGCGGGCGCCTTGGACGTGGCTTTATCCAGGGGATCATTCATGGTTCGATCCTCGCAACTGACACTAATAAAAAGGGCCTGGGTGATTTAACGCCCAGGCCCTTTTTGCTTCAACCCAAAACAGTCGATCAGAACACCACGGTCTTGTTGCCGTGCACCAGCACGCGGTCTTCCAGGTGATAGCGCAGGCCACGGGCCAGGACCATCTTCTCGACGTCGCGGCCGAAACGCACCATGTCTTCAATGCTGTCGCTGTGGCTGACGCGGACCACGTCCTGCTCGATGATGGGACCTGCGTCCAGCTCTTCGGTGACGTAGTGGCAGGTTGCACCAATCAGCTTCACGCCACGCAGCGACGCCTGGTGATACGGCTTGGCCCCGACAAAGGACGGCAGGAAGCTGTGGTGAATGTTGATTACCTTGCCTGCGTATTCGCGGCACAGTTCCGGCGGCAGGATTTGCATATAGCGCGCCAGGACTACAACGTCCGCTTGATGCTGCTCGACCAGACGCGAGACTTCGGTGAAGGCCGGCTGTTTGTTCTGCGAGTCGACCGGGACGTGGTAGTACGGAATGCCATGCCACTCCACCATGCTGCGCAGGTCGTCGTGGTTGGAAATCACACAGGCGATCTCACAATCCAGCTCATCGCTGTGCCAGCGGTGCAGCAAGTCCGCCAGACAGTGGGATTCGCGGCTGGCCATCAGCACCACGCGTTTTTTCTGCTCGGTGTCGGTAATACGCCAGGTCATCGAAAACTCTTCGGCGATGGGCGCAAACGCCTCGCGAAACGCTTCAAGGCCAAACGGCAGGGTGTCCGCGCGAATTTCGTGGCGCATGAAAAACCAACCACTGAGATTGTCCGAGTGATGACTCGCTTCGGTGATCCAGCCATTGTGGGAGGCCAGAAAGTTACTGACTTTAGCGACGATACCAACCCGATCCGGGCAAGCAATCACCAGACGAAAAGTGCGCATTAGGGGCAAACTCCAGAACTTCGCAAAGGCCGCCATTCTAGCGACACCGTAGAAAAACTGCAGTACTCCTCAGCGCTTATTCGCGCGATTCCTTGCGGCGGCCCTAAACAGCGTATGGTTTTTACCTGGGCACTATGTCAGTACAAGCATCTGTTACCGCAATTAGCCGAGATCTAATGAGATTATCTTTAGCCGGCTGGACGCACTAAATAATGCACTCCGAGCCTTTCGCTACAAACAACCAAAGTAAATCACATAAAACCGAGCTTAAATGTTTACTTGGGCAAACTGTCTGACTATTATTAGGCCACTATCCCTGTCCCTCAGCGTCCCGTATAAGGTAGTCCTCATGTCCCTGATCAACGAATACCGTGCCACCGAATCCGCTATCAAAGAGCTGCAAGAACGTTTGAAGAATCTGTCCCAAGACGACAAACTGCAAACCGAGCTGGAATTCGAAGGCAAATTGCGCACCCTGATGGGTGAATACTCCAAATCCCTGCGTGACATCATCGCGCTGCTGGATCCGGAATCGAAAGTTAAAGCACCACGCGCCGCCGTGAAAGTTACCGGTACCAAGCGCGCGCGTAAGGTCAAGCAATACAAAAACCCGCACAACGGCGAAGTGATTGAAACCAAAGGTGGCAACCACAAGACTCTGAAAGAGTGGAAAGCCAAGTGGGGCGGTGACGTGGTTGAAGGCTGGGCTACCCTGCTGGACTAAGGTTCGCCAGATCGTCACCTGATTCGCGACACAATAAAAAACGCCAGTTCGCTGGCGTTTTTTATTGCCTACTTTTTATCGAACGCCGATTACAGGTCCAGGCGCTGGCTTAAAGCGTCAGCATATTCCTGCCACTCATCCAGCACCTGACGCTGAAACGATGTAGCACTAGCGTCCAATTCAAGCCTGGCCTTATTGAAACTCTCAAGGGTATTTGGCGCGCCGTAATCCGCATCTGACAAGCGTTGCTGACAGAAGAGTTTCCAGCGTTGTTGCTCTTCACTGTCCAAGGTGTGCGCAAAGTTGCGGGCACGATAGCGAAATAATAATTCCGGCAAACGATGATCATCAAAAGGCCACTGCTGGCGTGCTAGTTGCTCGGGTTCAGCAGTGCGGACTTGCTCACATAAACGTCGATCCCGATCACCAATAAAACCATCGTAGAGCTGTTGCTCCGGGTCGGCGCTTGCGGCGAAATCGTCCTCGGCATAAATCGCCGGCAATTTATCCCGCCAAAGTTCCTGTGCGTCAGTTAGCCGCAGTGCCCGGGCCTGATATTCACGCATGTCCAGGTTCAATCGCTGCTGGTCTTGCGCCCGCAACACATTCAGCGGCGCGACGACCGGACAACGATTGATGTGAACAAGTTTGAGCGGGACCGGCAACTCACCCTCGGCCAATTGATCGCGCCGGGTATACAAGCGCTGGCGCAGGGTTTCGGCATCCAGGTCCAGCAGCGCCTGTGGGTCGAGCCCCAGGTCGCAGACAATCAACGCGTTGCGATTGCGCGGATGCCACGCCAGGGGCAGGACCACCCCCAGGTAATGGCGCTCAGCGGAAAAGCGCCCGGAAATATGCACCATGGGCTGCAACAGGCGGATTTGATCCATGACCCGCTGCTTGCTGCGCAGTTGAAACAACCAATCGTACAACTTGGGTTGTTTTTCCCGGACCAACCGCGCCAGGGCGATGGTGGCCCGCACGTCAGCCAAAGCCTCGTGAGCCTGGCCATGGTCAATTCCATTGGCCGCCGTCAGGCGCTCCAGCTTGAGGGTCACGCGTCCGTCCTGCTCGGGCCAGACAATGCCGTCGGGACGCAGGGCATAGGCCGTGCGCATCACGTCGATCAAGTCCCAGCGGCTGTTCCCGCTCTGCCATTCCCGTGCGTAAGGGTCGAAAAAATTGCGATACAAACTGTAGCGGGTCATTTCGTCATCGAAACGCAGGGTGTTGTAACCCGCACCACAGGTGCCGGGGGCGGCCAGCTCGGCATGCACCCGCGTCATGAAGTCGGCTTCGGCCAGACCCTTTTCCGCCAGTTGGCCGGGGGTAATGCCCGTGATCATGCACGCGGCTGGGTGCGGCAGGATATCGTCGCTGGGCTGGCAATAGAGGTTGACCGGCGGCCCGACCTCATTGAGGTCATGGTCGGTGCGAATCCCGGCAACCTGCAGCGCACGGTCGCTGCGTGGGTTGATGCCGGTGGTTTCATAGTCGTACCAGAAGATCGAGGTCACGGGCTATTCCTGTGCTGAAGACCGACAAAGTCTAGGCGCTGGACGCCGCCCGGGGCCAGCGCCGTGTGCACTGGATAAACATTCAGTGAAACCTTGGCGCATTTTCAGGTGTTACTTCCGTCCACGACACTGCTAGCATCGGCCTCTCGAATTGCCGGCTGCCCGACGAGGTTGCCCATGCCCAGCCACACCGCACTGCCAGGGAATGCAATGCCCACCGCACCATTGGACACCCGCTATCAGATCGAGACCCCGGAAGGCATCGACCTGCCCTTGCGCCCCGCCGGGCTGATGCCCCGGGCACTGGCATTCGGCTTCGACCTGGGCCTGCGCGGCCTGATCCTCGGCATCCTGTTCATCGCCCTGGCGTTTCTCGGCAACCTGGGCATCGGCCTGGGCTCGATCCTGCTGTTCCTCGTCAGTTGGTGGTACATGGTGCTGTTCGAAGTGCTCAACCAGGGCAGTTCACCGGGCAAACAGATCATGGGCCTGCGCGTGGTACAGGATGACGGCACGCCCATTGGCTGGTCCGCATCCCTGATCCGCAACCTGCTGCGGTTTGTCGATATGTTGCCGTTCGGCTATTTCCTCGGGGCCATCAGTTGCCTGCAACATCCCCACTTCAAACGCCTGGGCGACATTGCGGCCGGTACCCTGGTGATCTATCGCGAACAGCCCCTGGCCCGCCCTCACCTGCCCCAGGCCCCGGCATTGCGCCTGCCCTTTGCCCTCGAGCTGGACGAGCAACGTGCGATCCTGGGTTTTGCCGAGCGCCAGGGTGAGCTGTCCGCCGAACGGACCCACGAGCTGGCGGCGATTCTGGCCACGCCCCTGCAAGTCTCCCCCGCGCGCGCCGTGGAACAGCTCAATGGCGTGGCCCGCGGCCTGCTGGGGCCGACATGAAGCAAAGCCTGTTCGAAACCCGTCACCAGCCGCACTGGCAGGCATTTGCCAGCCAGTTGGCACTGCTTGAACAAGGCAAGGCAAAGGCCGAGGATCTGACGCGTTTCCCTCAAGATTACCGACGCCTGTGCCAACATCTGGCACTGGCGCAGGAGCGGGGCTACAGCAGCTACCTGATAGACCCGCTGCAACAGTTGGCCTTGCGCGGCCATCAACAGTTGTATCGCCATCGCAGCCAGCTCGGTGCCAAGGTGCTGGGCTTCCTGCTGGCGGATTTCCCCCGCACGGTTCGCGAACAATGGCGCTTCGTGCTGGTCGCCAGCCTGCTGTTCTTTGGCAGCCTGATCGGCATTGCGCTGCTGGTCTATCTGTTCCCCGAACTGATCTACACCATTGTCAGTGCCCCGCAAGTGTCCGAGATGCAGGAGATGTACGACCCCGACGCCAGTCGCCTGGGCCGCGCAGCCGCGCGGGCGTCGAGCGAAGACTGGATGATGTTCGGCTACTACGTCATGCATAACATCGGCATCGCCTTCCAGACCTTTGCCGGCGGCCTGCTGTTTGGCCTGGGCAGCGTGTTTTTCCTGTTTTTCAATGGCCTGATGATCGGCGCCATCGCCGGTCACCTGACCGAAATTGGCTATGGGCAGACCTTCTGGTCCTTTGTCATCGGCCACGGCGCCTTTGAACTGACGGCCATCGCCCTGGCCGGCGCGGCCGGCCTGCAACTGGGCTGGGCCTTGATCGCGCCGGGAGCATTGCCCCGGGGTGAAGCACTGCGCCTGGCAGCCCGCAAAAGCGTGAAAATGATCTGCGGCGTGATTTTATTCCTGCTGATCGCGGCCTTTATAGAGGCCTATTGGTCCTCCACCACCGCCGTGGAACCTTGGGGCAAGTACCTGGTGGGCGCCGCGCTCTGGGCGATGGTGCTCGCCTATCTGCTGTTTGCCGGCAGGGGTCGTCATGCGCCTGAGTGACGCCAGCGTGGTAATCCGCCCCCGCACTACGTGGGAAGCCATGGACCTGGGGGTATTGCTGGCCCGCAAGCACCGCGTGCTCTTGATGAGCAGTTGGGCCCTGGTCAGCCTGCCGATCTTTATCCTGATCAGCCTTGCGCTGTGGGACTACCCATCTGTTGCTGTACTGGTGTTCTGGTGGTTGAAACCGGCCTTTGAGCGCCTGCCGCTGTATATCCTGTCCACAGCACTGTTTGGCGAAACGCCTACCCTCAAGCAGGCGCTGCGCCAATGGCCACGCCTGCTCAAAGGTCAACTGCTGGCCAGCCTGACCTGGAGGCGCTTGAGCCTCAGTCGCAGCTTCGTCATGCCCGTGGTGCAACTCGAAGGCCTCGGCGGCCTGGCCCGCCAACAACGGCTGGGGGTGCTGCAACAGCGCAATGCCGGCGCAGCGCGCTGGCTGACGCTGATCGGTATTCACCTGGAAACAGCACTGTGGGTTGGCTTGATGGCGCTGTTCTACCTGTTCCTGCCACAACAGGTCGAGCTCGACTGGGACTGGCAACAACTGGCGCTGGCCAGCAGCCAGGACTGGCTCTGGCTGGAACACCTGACCAATGCCTTGTACGCCCTGGTCCTGGTGCTCTGGGAACCGATCTATGTGGCCTGCGGGTTCAGCCTCTACCTGAACCGGCGTACCGTGCTCGAAGCCTGGGACCTGGAGTTGGTGTTCCGCCGTCTGCGCCAGCGCCTGGGGTCAACGGTGGCCGTCCTGCTGCTGGCTGTCGGCCTGCTGCTGCTCCCGCCAACACCCCAGGCCATGGCCGATCAACCCGTGGCTGCACAACCCTTGAGTACGCCAGCCGCCAGCCAGGCGATCAAGCGCCTGCTGGAAGAGCCCCCGTTCAAGAATCCGGAATCCGTGACCCGCTACCGTTTCGGTGAAGACCAGACCATCGACAAGACCAAGCCCACAGGGGATGCCCGGTTGCCTGCCTGGCTTAAATCCTTGCTCGACAACCTCAACAGCGACACCTTCAAGTCCCTGGCCCTGGTCATGGAGGTGCTGTTGTGGAGCCTGCTGATCGCCGGTATTGCCTTGGTGGCCTGGCGCTATCGTGATTGGCTGCACGCCTTTGTCAGCCATCGCCGCGCCCCCCGCACCGTTGACCAGCCCGTGCCGTCACAACTGTTCGGCCTGGACATGGGCGTGGAAACATTACCCGATGACATCGCCGGTACCGCCGAGCAACTGTGGGCCACCCAGCCCCGTGAAGCGCTTGGCCTGCTCTATCGCGGCCTGCTTAGCCGCCTGTTGCATGACTTCAACCTGCCCCTGAAAAACGCCGATACCGAAGGCCAGGTCCTGGAGCGTGTGCGTCACTTGCAACAGCCGCAATTGCTGGCATTCAGCGACGACCTGACCCGCCACTGGCAAAACCTCGCCTATGGCCATCGCGTACCGCCTGCCCTGGCCCAACAACAACTGTGCGCCCACTGGCGCGCGCTGTTCGACAGCGAGGCCACGGGATGAACCGGCCACTGATCTGGCTCGCGCTGATCCTGGCCTGCCTGCTGACGGCGGGGGGCTTCTACGCCTGGCACAAGGCGATCCCCTACGAGGAAGTGGTCGAGCGCGGGCCATCACCCGAAGCCCAGGCTAATCCCTACCTGGCGGCGGAGCATTTCCTACGCCAGCAAGGCATAGCCGTCGAGCACGCCAACAGCCTGGAACGCCTGGCTACCCTGCCCTCCAAGGGCGGCAGCCTGCTGTTGCTCAGCGAACGCAGCAACATGACCCCGCGCCAGGTTGACCAGTTGCTGGAGTGGACCCAGGCCGGCGGCCACCTGCTGCTGGTGGCCGAAGCTATATGGGATGAAGAAACCCAGGACAGCGGCGACCTGCTGCTCGATCGCCTGCAGTTGCGCCAGGCCTTCAGCGATGACTTCGACCAGCCAGCCCCACCTCGCAAGGGCAAGAAACCGGACCTGACACGCCTGTATGTCGATAATGAAACCGCACCGGCCTTCTTCAGTTTCGACACCGACTTCACCTTGATCGACCCCAGGCACCTGGCCCAGTTTTCGGCCAACAGCGCCAAGTCCAGCCACCTGATGCAACTCGATCTCGGGCAGGGCCGTGTGACAGTGATCACCGACAGCGAACTGTGGAAAACCCCGGATATAGGCCTGCACGATAATGCCTGGCTGCTCTGGTACCTGACCCAGGGCAGCAATGTCACCCTACTGTCCAACACGGATGTCGAGAACCTGTTCAGCCTGTTGCTGCGTTACTTCCCCCAGGCCCTGTTGGCACTCGCCGCCTTGATTGTGCTGGGGTTGTGGCGCGCCGGCATACGCCAGGGGCCCATCCAGGCACCCGCGCCCAAGGCGCGCCGGCAACTGCTGGAGCACTTGAATGCCAGTGCCGATTTCCTGCTGCGCCGCAGCGGGCAAAACAGCCTGTTGCACGCCCTGCAGCGGGACATCCTGCGCACCGCCCGCCGCCGCCACCCCGGCTTCGAACAGTTGGACACTGCCGGGCAATGGCAAGCCCTTGAACGCCTGACTCGCCAACCGCCATCCATTATCAGCCAGGCCCTGGGCCCACTCCCGGCAAAGCGGCTTTCCAGCGCCGACTTCAGCCGCCAGGTGGCCTGCCTGCAAACCCTCAGGAATGCCCTATGAGCGACTCTCCAGTGGATTCACCCAACACCCTCGACACCGGTCGGGCCACCCAGTTGGCCCAGGCGCTGCGCACCGAGTTGCGCAAGGCCGTGATTGGCCAGGATGGGGTGATTGATGACGTGCTGACCGCATTGATCGCCGGCGGCCACGTGTTGCTCGAAGGGGTTCCCGGCCTGGGCAAGACCCTGCTGGTACGGGCCCTGGCCCGCTGCTTTGACGGCGACTTCGCGCGTATCCAGTTCACCCCGGACCTGATGCCCAGTGATGTAACCGGGCATGCCGTGTACGACCTGCACACCGAGCAGTTCAAACTGCGCAAGGGGCCGTTGTTCACCCACTTGCTGCTGGCGGACGAGATCAACCGGGCCCCGGCAAAAACCCAGGCCGCCCTGCTCGAAGCCATGCAGGAACGCCAGGTCACCCTCGAAGGCGAAGCCCTGCCTATCGGCCAGCCCTTTATGGTGCTGGCCACCCAGAACCCCATCGAACAGGAAGGCACTTATCCACTACCGGAGGCCGAACTCGACAGGTTCATGCTCAAGGTGCGCATGGACTACCCCGAAGCGCAGCAAGAGGTGGATATGGTACGTGAAGTGACCCGTTCATCGCGCGCCGACATGCTCGACGTGCAACCACTGCGCACCGTGCTGCAAGCCGCTGACGTGTTGCTGTTGCAGCAGGTCGCCAGTGAGCTGGCCCTGGATGAACAGGTACTCGACTACGCCGTGCGCCTGGCTCGTACCACCCGCACCTGGCCCGGTCTGGCCCTGGGCGCGGGCCCGCGTGCGTCCATCGCCCTGGTGCGGGGTGCCCGTGCTCGCGCCCTGCTGCGAGGTGGCGAGTTCGTCACGCCGGACGACATCAAGAGCTGTGCGCTGGCAGTGTTGCGCCATCGGGTACGCATCGCCCCGGAGCTGGATATCGAAGGCCTGGAGGTGGATCAGGTGCTGACCCAGTTGCTCGACCAAGTGCCGGCACCACGCCAGTGACATGCCCATGAAACCGACTCGCCTGTTGCTGGCCTGGCTTGCCGTGTTGCTGGGCCTGAACATCGCCCTCGGGACGGCCGTGGCCCTGCAACTCAACGTGCCGGCCGCCCTGCATTCCATCGCCTGGGGCCTGCTCCTGGCGCTGCTCTTGCTGGCCTTGCTCGATGCTGGCCGGCTGAAACGCCGCCCCTCGCCACGCCTGCGCCGGCAGATGCCCGGCAGCCTGGCGCTGGGGCGTTGGAGCGAGGTGCGGATCACCCTGGAACATGACTATCCACAGCCGTTGGTCCTGGAGGTGTTTGATCACGTACCGGATGGTTTGAGCGTGCAAAACCTGCCCCAGTCCATCGCCCTGCGCCCCGGGGAACAGAGCGAACTGGGCTACCGCCTGCGCCCCTTGAGCCGTGGGCATTTCAGTTTTGAGCGCTGTGAGGTACACCTCCCCAGCCTCCTGGGGCTGTGGACTGCCAAGCGCCAGGAACCGGTCAAGGACGCCACCCGGGTCTATCCGGATTTTGCCCGCCTGTACGGCGCGCAATTACTGGCGGTAGACAACTGGCTCAGCCAACTGGGTGTACGCCAGCGCCAGCGTCGCGGCCTGGGCCTGGAGTTTCACCAGTTGCGGGAATTTCGCGAGGGTGACAGCCTGCGCCAGATCGACTGGAAGGCCACGGCCCGGCAACGCACGCCGATTGCCCGGGAATATCAGGATGAGCGCGACCAGCAGATTGTGTTCATGCTCGACTGCGGCCGGCGGATGCGCAGCCAGGACAACGAGCTGGCGCATTTCGACCACGCTCTCAACGCGTGCCTGCTGCTCAGCTATGTGGCCCTGCGCCAGGGCGATGCCGTGGGCTTGTGCACCTTCGCCTGCGACCAGCCGCGCTACCTGGCACCCGTCAAGGGCAGCGGCCAGTTGAACCAGTTGCTCAACGCGGTATACGACCTGGACACCACCCGGCGCGCGGCCGACTACCAGGCTGCGGCCAACCAACTGCTGGCCCGCCAGAAACGCCGGGCCTTGGTGATTATCGTGACCAACCTGCGTGATGAGGACGACGAGGATCTGCTGACCGCCGTCAAGCGCATCAGCCGCCAGCACCGGGTATTGGTCGCGAGCCTGCGCGAAGAAGTGCTGGATCAAGTGCGCCAGGCGCCTGTGCAAACCTTGCCGGAAGCGCTGGCCTACTGTGGCAGCGTCGACTACCTCAATGCCCGGGAAGAATTGCATGACCGCATGAAGGCGCAGGGCCTGGCGGTATTGGACGCCCGACCCTCGGACCTCGGCGCAGACCTGGTAACCCGTTACCTGGGCTGGAAAAAGGCCGGCGTGCTATGAATGGCGTATGACGCTAGGCCGAAGCCTGCAAGGGATCAAAGCTGAAGTACTGCAACAGCGCAGCAATCAATTGCCCGTACTCGTCGGGGGCCTGCAGCAGGGTGAACCCCGAATCGTAATGCTGGGGATTGATATCCTCACGGCTCCACAGGCAGGTAGCAGTGAAGTCAATGGCATGCACATCCCCCTCAGGTCCGGGGATCTTCAAGCGCAGCTCAAAATCCGCGTTGACCATCATGGGTAATCGGCTGACCAACATCAGCCCGTCGCTGGAGATGTTACCCAAGTAACCGATGGGTTTATCCGTGTGGCGGTTGAACACCTGTAAAAAACAGGGCAACTGGTGTCGCTCAATCCTTCGGTCGGTAAACATGATGAGATCGCCGTCCAATGGCCATGATTCTGGCCGTTCCTGTGATTCGGACCGGAGCGCTGCCAGCAGCACCCCGCTCTCCCCCGGACTTCGCTACAACAGCAGCCTTTGCCCTGTCGTTTTAACGCCATCGAATCAGGGGCTACATCTATTTGGATTGAAAGTTGTACAAACAGACATCCAAAGAATAGCCCAACTCTGGCAAGAGGCCAGCTATCAAATTACAAATGCCATCACAAGGCGGTTGGCCGTGCTCGTGCAGTGCTTGCACCGGGGTAATGCCCCAGTTGTTGCAGGGTATCCAGGCGTGCGCGGGCACGGAATGCGTATTCGCTCGACGGATATTGGCTGATGATGAACTGATAGGTCTGCACGGCATCCACGAACAACTTCTGCCGTTCCAGGCACTGCCCACGCAGCATCGAGACCTCCGGCTGCACGTAGCGACGGGACCGGCTTTGACGGTCGACCTGGGACAATTCCAGGGTAACCCGTTCGCAGTCGCCTACGTTGTAGGCCCGGTAGGCATTGTTCAAATGATGGTCCATCGACCAACGGGTACAGCCGACAACACTGACGGCCAGGGCTGCAATGATCAAAACTCGCATGGGTGTTCTCCTGTCTTGAGCAGTGTATCGACCCTTGGGCGAAAATCTTCAAGGTAGTTCGTCTGGCGTCATCGAGTGAAAACAAGCGAATCGACAATAAGTAGTGCAAACGAACAATGACTACAGCCAAAGAGCATAGTAGCCTTCCCCAGCGCTAGAACTCAGGAGTCCGTGCATGTCCGTCCGTCGTACCAAAATCGTCGCCACCCTTGGCCCGGCCAGTAACTCGCCGGAAGTCCTCGAACAGCTGATTCTGGCTGGCCTGGACGTTGCCCGTCTGAACTTCTCCCACGGCACCCCGGACGAGCACAAGGCTCGCGCCAAGCTGGTACGTGACCTCGCCGCCAAGCATGGCCGCTTCGTCGCGCTGCTGGGTGACCTGCAAGGGCCGAAGATCCGTATCGCCAAATTCGCCAACAAGCGCATCGAGCTGAAGATTGGTGACAAATTCACCTTCTCCACCAGCCATCCGCTGACCGAAGGCAACCAGCAGGTCGTGGGTATCGACTACCCGGACCTGGTCAAAGACTGCGGCGTCGGCGACGAACTGCTGCTGGACGATGGCCGCGTGGTCATGCGTGTCGACACCGCCACCGTCACCGAGCTCAACTGCACCGTGATCATCGGCGGCCCGCTGTCCGACCACAAAGGCATCAACCGTCGCGGTGGTGGCCTGACTGCACCGGCCCTGACCGAAAAAGACAAGGCTGACATCAAGCTCGCCGCCGAAATGGAAGTGGACTACCTCGCCGTATCCTTCCCGCGTGACGCTGCCGACATGGAGTACGCCCGCCAACTGCGCGACGAAGCCGGCGGTACCGCCTGGCTGGTGGCGAAGATCGAGCGCGCCGAAGCCGTGGCCGACGACGAAACCCTCGACGGCCTGATCAAGGCGTCCGATGCAGTGATGGTTGCCCGTGGCGACCTCGGTGTAGAAATCGGTGACGCAGAACTGATCGGCATCCAGAAGAAAATCATCCTGCACGCACGCCGCCACAATAAAGCGGTGATCGTCGCGACCCAGATGATGGAGTCGATGATCCAGAACCCGATGCCGACCCGTGCCGAAGTGTCCGACGTGGCCAACGCCGTGCTCGACTACACCGACGCCGTGATGCTCTCGGCGGAAAGTGCTGCCGGCCCGTACCCGCTGGAAGCAGTCCAGGCCATGGCGCGTATCTGCGTCGGCGCTGAAAAACACCCGACCAGCAAAACCTCCAGCCACCGCATCGGCAAAGTGTTCGAAAGCTGCGACCAGAGCATCGCCCTGGCCGCCATGTACACCGCCAACCACTTCCCGGGTGTAAAGGCGATCATCGCCCTGACCGAAAGTGGCTACACGCCGTTGATCATGTCGCGTATCCGTTCCTCGATCCCGATCTACGCGTTCTCCCCGCACCGCGAAACCCAGGCCCGTGCGGCCATGTTCCGTGGCGTCTACACCGTACCGTTCGACCCGGCGTCGCTGCCGCCTGAGCAAGTCAGCCAGGCTGCCATCGACGAACTGCTCAAGCGTGGCGTAGTCGAGAAAGGCGATTGGGTGATCCTGACCAAGGGCGACAGCTACCACACCATCGGTGGCACCAACGGCATGAAGATCCTGCACGTTGGCGATCCAATGGTCTGAGTGACCCGCTGAAAAGCAAAGGCCCTGGCACGTGAGTGACAGGGCCTTTTGCATTTCAAGTCACGGTAATGTGGTGACTGGACTGGCGTTATCGCGGGCAAGCCCGCTCCCACATTGGAGCGCATTTCAAGTGTGGGAGCGGGCTTGCCCGCGATAACGCCAGTCCAACCACTTGGATTTCAGCGCCGGGCAATAAACCCCGACAACGCCGCAATCGCCTCCGGCGACCTCAAGCGCTGGGTAAACAATGCGCCCTCCTCCTCGATTACCTGGCGCAATTGCTCGCGGTCAACGCTCTTCATCAATTGCTTGGTCACCTGCACCGCCCCCGGCGCCAGGGTCTCAAAGCGCCCGCCGACTTCCCGCGCCTTGGCCAGGGCCGCTTCGCCGCTGCCCAACGCTTCGGTGGCGATCCCCCACTGCGCAGCCTGCTCCCCACTGAACCCTTCGCCCAGCAGCAGCAACTCAGCAGCTTTCGCGTGCCCCAGCAAGCGCGGCAGGATCAGGCTGGAGCCAAACTCAGGGCACAGCCCCAGGTTGACGAATGGCATGCGCAACCGGGCATCGCGACTGACATACACCAGGTCGCAATGCAGCAGCAGCGTGGTGCCAATGCCCACCGCCGCCCCGGCCACGCCGGCAATCACCGGTTTACGGCAGTTGAGCAGGCTTTGCATGAAATGAAAGGGTGGGCTGTCCAGGTCTGTGGGCGGCTGCTCAAGGAAGTCGCCGATGTCGTTGCCGGCGGTAAAGCAGTCGCTGCTGCCCTGGATCAGCACGGCATTGACCGTCGTGTCGGCATCGGCCTGCTCCAGCGCCGCCGCCAATTGGCTGTACATGGCGCGGGTCAGGGCATTTTTCTTGTCGGGGCGATTGAGCTGCAGGATCAGCAGCCCACGGTCACGGTGCAGCAGGATGGCGTCGGTCATGGTGAGTCTCGCAGATAGACATCAGCGCTCAACCACGGGGCAGGAACACATCGGCCAGCAGTTGATTGCGCGGCAAGCCAGCCAGGAACAGGCGCTTGGAAAAGGCCTCGACACTGCTGGGGTGCCCGCAGAGTAAGGCCAGGGTTTGCCGGGAAACAAGCCGCAGTTGCGCCAAAGCCTCGGTCAACTGCGCCGCCGTCCACAGCTCCACACTGAGGCTGGGATGGCTCGCGGCCAGTTGCCTCAGGGGCTCGGCCAGATAATGGCTATCAGCATCATGGGCCAGGTGAATCACGCGAATGGCGCCCTGGTGATCCTGGCGCAACGCCTCACGCAACACGCCCCACAACGGGCCCATTCCGGTGCCGGATGCCAGCAGCCACAGCGGCCGGGATTGCCAGTCCGGATCGTAGTGCAACGCGCCGCCGCGCAACTCGCCCAGGCGCAATGGATCGCCGGCCTGTAACTGCCGCGCAAGGTCGCTGAATTCGCCGGGCAGGCGGCAATCGAGGTGGAACTCCAGGAACGGATCTTCCTCGGGCAGGCTGGCCAGGGAATACGGCCGCGCCACCGTGCCCGCCCACAACACCAGGTGCTGGCCGGCCCGGTAGCGCAACCCACGTTCCGCTTGCAGGCGCAGGCGCAACACTGTCGGGCTCAACCAATCGGCGCTCAGCACCGTTGCCGCCGCGCCGTCGCGCAAGGGGTCAAAGGTCTCGACCTGTACATCGCCCACGACCTGGCACTGGCAGGCCAGACGCCAGCCGTCCTGGCGTTGTGCCGGGTTCAGGGCATCGGGCTGCTTGTCATCAACCTCGCCCTGGCAGCGCACCAAACACGCATGGCAACTGCCCGCGCGACAACTGTAGGGCACAGCCACACCGGCCTGGTTCAAGGCATCCAACAGATTGCTGCCGGTGGAGACCGACCAGCGGCGTTCGCCGACGTGCAGTTCATGCATGAAAGGCCTCACATCAAAATGTGCGATCACTGTAACTGCTTTTTGTAGGAGTCGGCTCCTCCAGGAGGGTGGTCGGCAGCGTTTGACCATCGTCGGGTGTATCGGCCATCGCGCCGGGTTATACTGCCGCGCCTTTTTAGCGTCGCGCCAGCACTACCCGGCGTGCCTTGGAAAAGGTGGCTTCAGCGACCGATGCACCCATCTGAAGCCACCTTTATTGAATGTTCCCTTATAGAGGAGCGCGACTCATGACCGTGATCAAGCAAGACGACCTGATTCAGAGCGTTGCCGACGCCCTGCAATTCATTTCCTACTACCACCCCGTTGACTTCATCCAGGCGATGCACGAGGCCTACCTGCGCGAAGAATCGCCGGCAGCCCGTGACTCCATGGCGCAGATCCTGATCAACTCGCGCATGTGTGCCACCGGCCACCGCCCAATCTGCCAGGACACCGGGATCGTCACCGTGTTCGTACGCGTGGGCATGGATGTGCGTTGGGATGGCGCCACCATGGGCCTGGACGACATGATCAACGAAGGCGTGCGTCGCGCCTACAACCTGCCGGAAAACGTCCTGCGCGCCTCGATCCTCGCCGACCCGGCCGGTGCGCGCAAAAACACCAAGGACAACACTCCGGCAGTGATCCACTACTCCATCGTCCCGGGTAACACCGTGGAAGTGGACGTGGCCGCCAAAGGCGGTGGTTCCGAGAACAAGTCGAAAATGGCCATGCTCAACCCGTCCGACTCGATTGTCGACTGGGTGCTCAAGACCGTTCCGACCATGGGCGCCGGCTGGTGCCCACCGGGCATGCTCGGCATCGGCATCGGCGGTACCGCCGAGAAAGCCGCAGTGATGGCCAAGGAAGTGTTGATGGAATCCATCGACATCCACGAGCTGAAAAAGCGCGGCCCGTCCAACCGTATCGAAGAGATGCGCCTGGAGCTGTTCGAGAAGGTCAACCAACTGGGGATCGGCGCCCAGGGCCTGGGTGGCCTGACCACCGTGCTCGACGTGAAGATCATGGACTACCCGACCCACGCCGCCTCGTTGCCGGTGTGCATGATCCCCAACTGCGCCGCCACCCGTCACGCGCACTTCGTGCTCGACGGTTCCGGCCCGGCCTCGCTGGAAGCGCCACCGCTGGACGCATACCCGGAAATCGTCTGGGAAGCCGGCCCGTCGGCCCGTCGCGTCAACCTCGACACCCTGACCCCGGAAGACGTGCAAAGCTGGAAGCCGGGCGAAACCGTACTGCTCAACGGCAAGATGCTCACCGGTCGCGACGCTGCGCACAAGCGCATGGTCGAGATGCTGAACAAGGGTGAAACCCTGCCGGTGGACCTCAAGGGTCGCTTCATCTACTACGTCGGCCCGGTAGATCCGGTGCGCGAAGAAGTGGTTGGCCCGGCTGGCCCGACCACCGCCACGCGGATGGACAAGTTCACCCGCCAGATCCTCGAACAAACCGGCCTGCTGGGCATGATCGGCAAATCCGAGCGCGGCCCGACCGCCATCGAAGCGATCAAGGACCACAAGGCCGTGTACCTGATGGCCGTCGGCGGCGCTGCTTACCTGGTGGCGCAAGCCATCAAGAAGTCGCGCGTGGTAGCTTTCGCCGAACTGGGCATGGAAGCGATCTACGAGTTCGACGTCAAGGACATGCCGGTCACTGTTGCCGTCGACAGCAAAGGCGAGTCGGTACACATCACCGGTCCTGCCATCTGGCAGAAAAAGATCAGTGAGAGCCTGGCGGTAGAGGTGCAGTAAGCACCTCCCCGCAAGGATAAAAGGCGACTGTGGCTCCATGCCGCAGTCGCCTTTTTTATGACCGACGATTTTGTGGGAGCGGGCTTGGCCGCGATGCAGGCACTGCGGTCTGGCTGCAGAACGCGTCGATGCAATCGCGGGCAAGCCCGCTCGCCACAAGTACTGCGCTCGTCCTGCTGCATGGTATGGTGCTCGCCCCCTACTGCAGCTGTTCATTCTCGTATGATCGCGATCCCTCGCCCATTGCGTCTGACCTTCTACTCCCTGCTGATTATTGCCGGTGCCGTTTTGGCCGCCGCTCTTGCCATGCGCCAGGCTGAACGCCAGTCCCTGGTGGACGATGCCGGCCGTGCCAACCAGCAACTGGCGCTGTACGCCAACTCCCTGCACACCCTGATTGAACGTTACCGCGCCCTGCCCGCCGTACTGGCCCTGGATTCGGAAATGATCCGCGCCTTGCAAGGCCCGCTGGATCCGGCAACCCAGGACGTGCTCAACCACAAACTGGAACGCATCAACAGTGCCGCGCAGTCGTCGACCCTGGAACTGATGGACCGCACCGGCCTGGCCGTGGCGGCCAGCAACTGGCGGTTGCCCAGTAGCTATGTCGGCCACAACTATGCGTTTCGCCCGTATTTCAGCCAGACCCGCAGCCAGGGCACCGGGCGCTTTTATGCGGTGGGGGTGACCACCGGGATTCCGGGGTATTTCCTGTCCAGCGCAGTGCTGGATGAGCAGGAGCAGTTTCTCGGCGCCATGGTGGTGAAACTGGAGTTCCCGGAACTGGAGCGCGAATGGGCCCAGGGCGACGACCTGCTATTGGTCAGCGATGCCCGGGGCATTGTGTTTATCGCCAATAAACCCGGATGGCGTTACCGCAACCTGCGCCCGCTGTCGGCCAACGATCTGGCCGAGCTCAAAGCCACGCGCCAATACGATAAAAAACAACTGCAGCCCCTGGACACCCAGACTTTGCAGCGCTTTGACGAAAACAGTCACTTGATGCGCGTCGCCGGGCCCGAAGGCAATGCCAACTACATCTGGGAATCCCTGCCTCTCAAAGCCGAAGGCTGGACCTTGCACCTGCTGCGCAAACCCCAGGTCGCCTTTGAAGACCAACGTAACGCCGGCCTCGCCGCCGCTGGCCTGTGGTTGACCCTGGTGTTCCTGGTGCTGTTCCTCAGCCAGCGCTGGCGCCTCGCCCGCTTGCGCCAGCGCAGCCGCGCAGAGCTTGAGAGCCTGGTGGAAGAACGCACCCGGGCCTTGCGCACCGCCCAGGATGGCCTGGTGCAGTCGGCCAAGCTGGCGGCGCTGGGACAGATGTCCGCGGCCCTGGCCCATGAAATCAACCAGCCACTGACTGCCCAGCGCATGCAACTGGCCACCTTGCGCCTGCTGCTCGACCACGGGCGTATCGACGACGCCTACCAGGCCCTGACGCCGTTGGACGACATGCTCACCCGCATGGCCGCCCTCACCGGCCATCTCAAGACCTTCGCCCGCAAAAGCCCCAGTGGCCTGCGCGAACGCCTGGACCTGGCGACCGTGGTCGACCAGTCCCTGCAGTTGCTCGACGCACGCCTGCGGGACGAAGCCATCGGCACCGTGCTCGACCTGACCCGCCCGGCCTGGGTGCGCGGCGATGCCATTCGCCTGGAACAAGTACTGATCAACCTGCTGCGCAATGCCCTGGACGCCATGGCCAACAAGCCACGCAAGCGCCTGGAAATCCGCCTGCATGCTGATCAACAACTGTGGCACCTGAGCGTCAGCGACAGCGGCGGTGGGATTGCCGAGGAACACCTGAACAATGTGTTCGACCCGTTTTTCACCACCAAACCGGTGGGGGACGGGCTCGGACTTGGGCTGGCGGTGTCGTACGCTATCGTGCATGAACTGGGAGGGCGCCTGATTGCTGCCAACCAGGGAGACGGCGCCGTCTTCACCCTGATCCTGCCCATCGCGCTGGAGGCGCCAGACCTATGCTGAACGCGGTGATCGTGGTTGATGACGAGGCCAGCATCCGCACGGCCGTGGAACAGTGGCTGAGCCTCTCCGGGTTCGAGGTGCAGTTGTTCAGCCGTGCCGAGGACTGCCTGGCCAAGCTGCCCAGGGATTTCCCCGGGGTGATTCTCAGCGACGTGCGCATGCCGGGCCTCAGCGGCCTGGAGCTGCTGGCCGAGGTGCAACGGCGCGATACCGATTTGCCAGTGATCCTGCTGACCGGCCATGGCGATGTGCCGATGGCCGTCGAAGCCATGCGCGACGGCGCCTACGACTTCCTCGAGAAACCCTTCAGCCCCGACGCCCTGCTCGCCAGCCTGCGCCGGGCCCTGGACAAACGCGGACTGATCCTGGAAAACCGCCGCCTGCACCAACAGGCCGATCATCGCGCCCAGTTGGAGTCGAGCCTGTTGGGGGTGTCGCGCAGCCTGCAGAACCTGCGGCGCCAGGTGCTGGACTTGGCCGGTTTGCCGGTCAATGTGCTGATCCGCGGCGAGACCGGCAGCGGCAAGGAACTCGTCGCCCGTTGCCTGCATGACTTCGGGCCCCGGGCAAAGAAGCCGTTTGTCGCGCTCAACTGTGCGGCGATTCCCGAGCAACTGTTTGAAGCCGAACTGTTCGGCCATGAAAGCGGCGCCTTCACCGGCGCCCAGGGCAAGCGCATCGGCAAGCTGGAGTACGCCAACGGCGGCACGTTGTTTCTCGACGAAATCGAAAGCATGCCCCTGGCCCAGCAGGTGAAGCTGCTGCGGGTGTTGCAGGAACAGAAACTGGAGCGCCTGGGTTCCAACCAGAGCATCAAGGTCGACTTGCGCATCATTGCGGCCACCAAGCCCGACCTGTTGGACGAAGCCCGCGCCGGGCGTTTTCGTGAAGACCTGGCCTACCGCCTGACGGTGGCACAACTGCGCCTGCCACCGTTACGCGAACGCCGCGAAGATATCCCACTGCTGTTCGACCACTTTACCCAGATAGCCGCCGAACGCCTGGGCCGCGAGACCGTGCCCCTCAACGGGCCGCAACTGGGGCAGTTGCTGAGCCATGACTGGCCGGGCAACGTGCGCGAACTGGCCAACGTCGCCGAACGCCAGGTGCTGGGCCTGGGCGAGCCGGAGCCGGAGGGTATCGAGGCCGGGCAATCCCTGGCGGCGCAGCAGGAGGCATTCGAGGCCCATTGCCTGAAAGCCGCGCTGACTCGGCATAAGGGCGATATCAAGGCGGTTCTGGCCGAACTGCAACTGCCACGGCGGACCTTCAATGAAAAGATGCAGCGCCATGGGCTGACCCGGGAAATGTTTTTGTCGATGGATTGAGGGCCCCCTGAGGGCCTCATCGCAGGCAAGCCAGCTCCCACACTTGAATGTATTCGCAAATCAGAATGTGGGAGCTGGCTTGCCTGCGATGAGGACAGCCGCCATAAGCGGATTTCCGCTCATCAACAAAAAATGATCAGCGACTTTCCGCTCAAAATAATCCCCCAACCCTTCTAGATCGGGCCCTCACCTGCTTGGCACAGCTCCTGCTATAGGTCCAACCAGGCTGCGCTGACGCGCGCTCCACAAAAACAATGACATGAAGGATCCTTCAATGGATAACTCCAATACCCTGCCTCTGGGGTCGGCGGCTGCGCCGGCGCAAGCACGCACCACCTCCAGCCGCATCAAGTCGATCTTCAGCGGATCGGTCGGCAATATGGTCGAGTGGTACGACTGGTACGTCTACGCTGCTTTCTCGCTGTACTTCGCCAAGGCCTTCTTCCCTAAAGGCGACACTACCGCCCAACTGCTCAACACCGCCGCGATCTTCGCCGTGGGCTTTTTGATGCGCCCGATTGGCGGCTGGCTGATGGGCCTCTACGCCGACCGCGCAGGCCGTAAAGCCGCATTGATGGCGTCGGTACTGCTGATGTGCTTCGGCTCGCTGATCATCGCCCTGAGCCCCGGTTATGAAACCATTGGTGTCGGCGCGCCGATCCTGCTGGTGTTCGCCCGCTTGCTGCAAGGCCTGTCGGTCGGTGGCGAATACGGCACCTCGGCCACCTACCTGAGTGAAATGGCGACCAAGGAACGTCGCGGTTTCTTCTCCAGCTTCCAGTACGTGACCCTGATCTCCGGCCAGCTCATCGCGCTGGCGGTGCTGATCGTGCTGCAACAGATCCTCACCACCGAAGAGCTGTATGCCTGGGGCTGGCGTATCCCGTTTGCCATCGGCGCACTGTGCGCAGTCGTAGCCCTGTACCTGCGACGCGGCATGGAAGAAACCGAGTCGTTCACCAAGAAGGAAAAAGCCAAGGAAAGCGCAATGCGCACCTTGATGCGCCACCCCAAGGAACTGATGACCGTGGTCGGCCTGACCATGGGCGGCACCCTGGCCTTCTACACCTACACCACCTACATGCAGAAGTACCTGGTGAACACTGTCGGCATGAGCATTTCCGACTCCACCACCATTTCTGCGGCCACGCTGTTCCTGTTCATGTGCCTGCAACCGATTGTCGGCGGCCTGTCGGACAAGGTCGGTCGCCGGCCGATCCTGATCGCCTTCGGCATCCTCGGCACCCTGTTCACCGTGCCGATCCTCACCACCCTGCACACCGTCCAGACCTGGTGGGGCGCGTTCTTCCTGATCATGGCGGCGCTGATCATCGTCAGCGGCTACACCTCGATCAACGCCGTGGTGAAGGCCGAGCTGTTCCCTACCGAAATCCGTGCACTGGGCGTCGGCCTGCCTTACGCACTGACCGTGTCGATCTTCGGCGGTACCGCTGAATACATCGCCCTGTGGTTCAAGAGCATCGGCATGGAAACCGGCTACTACTGGTACGTCACCGCGTGTATTGCCGTGTCGCTGCTGGTCTACATCACTATGAAAGACACCCGCAAGCATTCGCGGATCACCACGGACTAAGGGTTCGCCAGGTGTAGAAAAGGGGCCATGTCATCCAATGACATGGCCCTTTTTTCATCCCGTCAGGACAGCTCTGCCAGCGGCTGACGGCTGTCCCTGCGCTGTACCTACCAGGCACCGGCGATCATCACCAGCAACCAGACGAGCAGGATCATCGATCCTTGCATGCAGACTGGCCGCAGGGCGGTAAAAAACAGGTGGTTGCTGGATGAAAACTCCAGGCGGCACCGCCAATCCGGTGGAAATCCTGCCCTTGGGCCTGCACTATTGCGCTTTTCCCCGCCGCAGGAACCCCCGTCCATGCCTGACGATATCCATTTCTACGAACCCGCCAACGGCCACGGCCTGCCCCATGACCCGTTCAACGCCATCGTCGGCCCACGCCCGATTGGCTGGATTTCGTCCCAGGACCGCGAAGGCCGCCTGAACCTGGCGCCCTACAGTTTTTTCAATGCCTTCAACTACATCCCGCCGATCATTGGTTTTTCCAGCGTCGGGCGTAAAGACAGCCTGAACAACATCGAACAGACCGGCGAATTTGTCTGGAACCTGGCCACGCGCCCGCTGGCCGAGCAGATGAACCAGAGCTGCGCCGCCGTGTCACCAGAGGTCAACGAGTTTGAATTGGCCGGGCTGACGCCAGTGGCCTCCAAAGTGATCGCCGTGCCGCGGGTCGGCGAAAGCCCGGTGTCGTTCGAGTGCAAGGTCACGCAGATCATTCAGCTACAGCGGGCCGACAAGGAACTGGTGCCCAGCTGGCTGGTGCTTGGCGAAGTGGTCGCGGTGCATATCGCCAAATGGTTGCTCAAGGATGGGGTGTACGACACTGCGGCGGCCGAGCCGATTCTGCGGGGCGGCGGCCCGGCGGATTATTTCCAGCTGGGGCCGGAAGCGCTGTTCAAGATGTACCGCCCTGGGGCTACCAAACCCTGATTGGATCGAATGCAATTAAAAATGTGGGAGCGGCTTGTGTGGGAGCGGGCTTGCTCGCGAAAGCGTCGTGTCAGCCAGCCAATTTGGAACTGATCCACCGCTTTCGCGAGCAAGCCCGCTCCCACACAAACCCCGCGCCCACAGTTGGGTCGGTGGTGTTCTTTAGTTTGTTGCGGTTGCCCAGGCCAGTTGGCCCTCTTCGTCGATATCGCTCAAGCGCTCCAGTTGCTGGGCCGCCGCATCGTCGGCGTCGTCGGCAGTCTTGAACAGTTGGCCATCGAGGATCTTGTGAAAGCGCGGTGCGCTCATGCCGTCCAGTGCCTTGACGGCAATGGCGGCGCTATAGCCACCCTGGTCTTCGCGCACTAGGGCGGAAACAGCTTCGTGGTGGGCAAATTCTTTACGTGCCATGTTGCAGGTCCTGGCCAATGGAAAGTCGGCCATTCTAAACCCTAACCGGCCAGTTGCAGGTACTCGCCATAAGCCTTGTCGGCGCAGGCGTCAGTGAAGGTCTGGAAGTCCATGCTGCGCACGACCCTGTCGTTCAACAACTCGGTAAACAGCACCAGCGCCGGCGAGCTGAAGTAGGCACTCATGGCCTGTTCGCTGCTCCAGAAACCTGAAACCAACCAGACATCGGGGTCAACCTGGGAATGCTGCAACGAGAATTGCAGGCAACCCTGAGCCTGACGGCCCGGTTCGATCAAACTGCTCAAGCGTGCACCCAGTTCGGTGCTGCACCCGCTGCGGGCGCGGATAAAGGCCAGATGGCTCGCGGGAATGGGGGTGGACATGTTCGACTCTCCCGTTGAGAAGTGATGCTCGGCAAGCACTGTGAGGGCGTGTTGCCACACAATCAAAGATACGGGCGCAGGCCCCTGCGCGGTTAGTCGATTCCTGCCGGCTTATTGCACAATCCTGCCAGAAGCGTAGACACCCGGTTCGGCCCCAGGCTTTATTGCAGGGACAAGCGCCTTGTTTCAGGCAGATGACAGGCCGGGGGGCTTGCCTGATTCCAGACGCGTCGCAGGATCAGGCAAGGATTGTGCAGAATCGACATAACACGGCTTGCAACGCCACCGCTAAGCTGTGCCCATCAAAGAAGCATGCAGAGGACGCTCCATGTCGTCGCCCGAACAGCAGTCCATTCCCCTCGATGCCGAGATGGAAAAACAGCGCGCCGAACTGGCCAGCATTGTGCACCGGCACACTTGGGAGGACGGTTCCTACGGCACCGCGATCACTTCGCTCTACCTGAACCGCCACAATACGCCGCGCGACTTCATGCCGGTGCTGGTGGAACCTGCCCTGTGCATCCTCGCCAACGGCAGCAAGGAAGTGCGCCTGGCCGACGAAATCTTTGCCTACGACCCCCTCAACTACCTGGTGTTCTCGGTCGCGATGCCGGTGGCCGGGCGAGTCATCGACGCCACGGTCGAAGACCCCAACCTGTCGGTGCGCATCAATATCGACCCGGCGCAACTGACCGCCCTGATTGCGGAAGCCGGCCCGATGGGGGTGCCCACGCGCCCGACCGCGCGCGGTATGTATGTCGACCGGATCGACACCCAGTTGCTCGACGCCGTATTGCGCCTGGCACGCCTGCTGGATACGCCCAAAGATATCGCGATGTTGGCGCCGTTGATCAATCGCGAAATCCTCTACCGCTTGCTGCGTGGGCCACAGGGCTATCGCCTGTACGAAATTGCCGTGGCCAATAGCCAGAGCCATCGGGTCAGCCGCGCAATCACCTGGCTGAACGGCAACTACGAACAACCGCTACGCATTGATGACCTGGCCAAGGAAGTGAATCTCAGCGTGTCGACCCTGCACCACCGCTTCAAGGCCATCACGGCCATGAGTCCGTTGCAGTACCAGAAGCAACTGCGCTTGCAGGAAGCGCGGCGCCTGATGATCGCCGAAGGCCTGGAAGCCTCGGCGGCGGGGTATCGGGTGGGGTATGAGAGCCCGTCGCAGTTCAGCCGGGAATACAGCCGATTGTTTGGGGCGCCGCCGCTTAGAGATTTAGCCAGGTTGCGCCAGAGCCTCTGACCTACTGCGGACCGCTGTGGGAGCTGGCTTGCCTGCGATGGCGGTGGGTCAGATGTACCGCTATCGCAGGCAAGCCCGCCCCACATAGGCTCGGCAGCGCTGCTTAGTCCGGGGTGCGGGGCAGTTGCAAGGTCACCCGCAGGCCACCTTCGCGCAAATTCTGCAAACTCACTTCGCCGCCATGGCTATGGGCGATATTGCGTGCAATCCCCAGCCCCAGGCCATAACCCTGCTGCTGCCCGGCCAGGCGAAAGTGCGGTTCGAAGACCTGCTCCAGACGCTGCTCCGGTACACCGGGCCCCTCGTCATCCACATGCAGGATGAACTGCGCACCATCGTCCTCGATACGCAGATGGGCGTTCTGCCCGTACTTCAAGGCGTTGTCGATCAGGTTGCCAATGCAGCGCTTGAGCGCCAGCGGCTTGCCCGGATAGGCCGTCAACGCCCGGCCGTGCTGGGTCACCCGGCCATTGCCGTTGGGCGCCAGATACGGCTCCACCAGGCAGTCGAGCACATGGTTGAGGTCCACTTGCTCGATGTTCTCGTGGATGTCCGTGTCCTTGACGCACTGCAACGCGCCCTTGACCAGCAGTTCCAGCTCATCCAGGTCACGGCCGAACTTGGCTTGCAGCTTTTCGTCTTCCAGCAGTTCCACCCGCAGCCGCAGGCGTGTGATTGGTGTGCGCAAGTCGTGGGAAATTGCGCTGAACAACTGGCTGCGTTCGGTCAGGTAGCGGCTGATCCGCTCGCGCATGGCATTGAACGCGCGGCCTACCTCCACCACTTCGCTGCCGCCGCCTTCGGCCACCGGCTCCACGTCGGCGCCCAGGGACAGGTCCCGCGCCGCCCGCGCCAGGCGCTTGAGCGGCCGGCTTTGCCAGTGCACCAGCAAGCCGATAAACAACAACAGAAAGCCGCTGGTCAGCACGATAAACCACACTTGCTGGGACGGCAGACCCTGTTCTTCGAGGCTGGTGTAGGGCTCGGGCAGCAACGAGGCGATATACAGCCATTCGCCGGCGCCCAACTCGATCTGCGTCACCAGTACCGGCGGGTTGACCGGCTCCAGGGTCAGCGCGTAATGCGCCCAGGAACGTGGCAGCTCATCGAGTTTCAGGCCGGCATTGAAGATACGCAGGTCTTTGGCACTGACAAATTCCACCGAAAAATGTACATCACTGCCCAGGGTCTGGCGCAGCACTTCGTCCACCGCGCCGAGCACCGCCTGTTTGCGCGGGGTTTGCGGCAAGATCTGCATATCCAGCGGTTTGTCGTTGAGCGTCACCACAAAGCGCGTGCCGCCCATGCTGCGCAACTGGTCGAGCACCAGCGGGCGATAAGCCACCGGCAGGGAACGGAAATAACTGACGCTGGCGGTCATCGAATGGGCCAGGCTGCGGGCGCTGGTGACCAGGCCCTCAAGCTGGGTGGCGCGCAGCTGCGAGACCCAGATCACGCTGGATAAAGCCTGGGCGAACAGCACCGCCAACAGGGTCAGCAGCAGCATGCGCCCCAACAAGGAACGCGGGACCGGAATGCGCCGGCGCTCAGTGGGCATTGCTGGCAACCACACTGGCCGCCAGTTGGTAACCGCTGCCGCGCACGGTGCGGATCAGCCGTGGCGGCTTCTCGGTGTCGCGCAGGCGTTGTCGCAGGCGGCTGACGGCCATGTCGACAATGCGGTCCAGGGGCATCAGGTCACGGCCACGGGTGGCATTGCCAATGGTGTCGCGATCAAGGATTTGCTGCGGGTGATCGAGGAACAGTTTGAGCAGGGCAAAGTCGGCGCCGGAGAGGATGACTTCCTCGCCATCAACGTGAAACAAGCGATGGCTGATCATGTCCAGCCGCCACTCATCAAACACCAGCACATCGCCACCGCTGCGCTCCTGGCCAAACTGGCAGCGGCGCAACAGGGCCTTGATGCGTGCCTGCAGCTCACGGGGGCTGAAAGGTTTACCGATGTAATCGTCGGCACCCAGCTCCAGACCAATGACCCGGTCGGCCTCGTCGGAACTGGCGGTGAGCATGATGATCGGCACCTGGGCCTGACGCGGGTGCTGACGTACCCAGCGGCAGAGGCTGAAGCCGTCTTCGTCGGGCAGCATGACGTCGAGGATCACCAGGTCGCATGGGGCTTCGTCCATGGCTTGGCGAAACCCTGCGCCATTGGGCACGCCCCGCACCTGGAAGCCGGCGCGACTGAGGTAGGTTTGCAGCAACTCGCGGATTTCCTCGTCGTCATCGACGAGAAGAATGGATTTACTGATTACGCTCACGGGGGCCTCCTTGTTGTTATGGGGTGCTCTCTAGGGCCTCTTCGCGGGCAAGCCCACTCCCACATTTTGATTTGTGAACACAATCAAATGTGGGAGTGGGCTTGCCCGCGATGGGGCCATCACTGCCTACGCAAATGCCTGCTCCAACGCCACACCCGCCCCGGTCAACCCGGAATACGGCGCCGTCACCAACCACACCGGGATCCCTTTGAAGTAGTCGCTCATGCAACCTTTGTCCGCAAAGCTCTTGGCAAAGCCACTGTTGATAAAGAACTCGGCAAACCGCGGGATCACCCCGCCCACGATATACACCCCACCCCGGGCGCCGGTGGTCAGCACGTTATTGCCGGCCACGCGGCCCAGCCAGATGCTGAACTGGTCGAGGACCTCCATCGCCACCGGATCGCCAGCCAACCCTGCCGCAGTAATCGCCTCCGGGGTTTCCAATACCGCCGGATGGCCGTCCACCGCGCAGATCGCCCGGTACAGGCGTGGCAGACCGCTACCGCTCAGGGCGGTCTCGGCGCTGACATGCCCGATCTCGTTGTAGATGTGTTGCCACAACTGGGTTTCCCGTGGGCTGCTCAGGGGCAGGTCGACATGCCCGCCCTCGCCCGGCAACGCGGCCCAGCGGCCGGCGCCCAGGTCCAGCAAGGTGCCCACGCCCAGCCCTGTGCCTGGGCCGATCACCACGGCCGGGCGCCACGGCTCCGGGGTGCCGGCGCAGACCACGCGGTACTCATCGGGTTGCAGGAGGGTCATGCCCAGGGCCATGGCCGAGAAGTCATTGACCAGCAGCAGCTCGTCCACTTGCAGGGCCTTGCAGAACGCGGTCTTGCTCAGGCGCCAATGGTTGTTGGTGAACTTGAACTCATCACCACTTACCGGCCCGGCCACCGACAGGCACACCGCGCCGATGGAACCCGGCGCCAGGCCTTCCTCGGCGAGGTAGACCTTGATCGCCTCTTCAGGGCTGGCGTGATCCGCCGTGGCCAGCACCCGGATCGAATGCAGTGCCTGGTCCCGCCATAACGCAAACCGGGCGTTGGTACCGCCGATGTCACCAACCAGCGCAAGTTTCACTTAAGTGTCTCCAGGGCAGAGGTAAAGGCGCTGGCGCCCTGCTCTGCGGAGCTTGCGGCCAGGCGCATAAATGCAAACAGCTCGCGACCGGCCCCCACGTTATTGCCCAACAGGCCCGTGGCAGGCGCGCGCGCTGCAAATTCTTCGGCGTCCACCTTAAGCTCGAGGGTGCCTTTGACGCCATCGACGCGAATGATATCGCCATCCTTGACCCGCGCCAGCGCCCCACCGCACTGGGCTTCGGGGCTGACGTGAATCGCGGCGGGAATCTTACCCGAGGCGCCGGACATGCGCCCGTCTGTCACCAATGCGACTTTGAAACCCCGGTCCTGCAACACACCAAGGAACGGCGTCATCTTGTGCAATTCCGGCATGCCATTGGAGCGCGGCCCCTGGAAGCGCATCACCGCGACAAAATCCTTCTCCAACTGGCCGGCCTTGAACGCGTCCGCCAGGTCCTGCTGGTCCTGGAACACCACGGCCGGCGCTTCGACGATTTGATGCTCGAGGGCCACGGCCGAGACTTTCATCACCCCACGGCCGAGGTTGCCTTCCATCACTCGCAAGCCACCCTCCGGGGAGAAGGCACGGGCCACCGGGCGCAGGATGCTTTCGTCGAGGCTTTCGATCGGGCCTTCACGCCAGACCAGTTCGCCATCCACCAGGAATGGCTCCTGGGTGTAGCGGCTCAGGCCATGGCCGGCCACGGTGTTGACGTCTTCGTGGAGCAGGCCGGCTTCCAGCAACTCGCGGATCAGGAACGACATGCCGCCCGCCGCCTGGAAGTGGTTGATGTCAGCTTTACCGTTCGGGTAGACGTGGGACAGGGTCGGCACCACTTCCGAGAGGTCGGCCATGTCCTGCCAGGTGAGGATGATGCCCGCGGCCATGGCGATGGCCGGCATATGCAGGGTGTGGTTGGTCGAGCCGCCGGTGGCGTTGAGAGCGACGATGGAGTTGACCAGGGATTTTTCGTCGACGATCTCGCCGATCGGTGTGAAGTTGCCATTGGCCTTGGTCAGGCGCGTGACCTGGTGCGCAGCCTCGCGGGTCAGTGCATCGCGCAGCGGTGTGTACGGGTTGACGAACGAAGCGCCCGGCAAGTGCAGGCCCATCACTTCCATCAGCAACTGGTTGGTGTTGGCGGTGCCGTAGAAGGTGCAGGTGCCGGGGCTGTGGTAGGACTTCATCTCCGATTCCAGCAGCTCTTCGCGGCTGGCCTTGCCTTCGGCATAGCGCTGGCGCACATCGGCCTTCTGTTTGTTGGAGATCCCCGAGGGCATCGGCCCGCCGGGCACGAAGATCATCGGCAGATGGCCATAACGCAGGGCGCCCATCATCAGGCCCGGGACGATCTTGTCGCAGATCCCCAGCATCAGCGCGGCGTCGAACATGTTGTGGGACAGCGCTACCGCCGTGGACATGGCAATCACTTCGCGGCTGAGCAGGCTCAGCTCCATGCCCGGCTCGCCCTGGGTCACACCGTCGCACATGGCCGGGGTGCCGCCGGCGAACTGGCCGACCGAGCCGACTTCGCGCAGGGCTTTTTTGATCTGTTCCGGGAAATGTTCGTACGGCTGGTGCGCCGAGAGCATGTCGTTATATGACGAAACAATTGCCACGTTGGCGGCATTCATCATCCGCAGGCTGTTTTTATCTTCAGTGCCGCACCCGGCCACGCCGTGGGCAAAGTTGGCGCATTGCAGCTTGCCGCGCATCGGCCCGTCGCTGGCCGCGCCGCGAATCAGCGCAAGGTACGCCTCACGGGTTGCCCGGCTGCGGGCGATAAGGCGTTCGGTGACCTCAAGTACGCGGGGATGCATGTGTAGAACTCCAGGCTAACGGATGTGGCGACCTGAGTGTCTATGCTGATCAAACGCCCACCGCTCATGGGATGGCAGGGAGTCGTTTGGATCATCGGACCAGTTGATTCAGGTCACTCGTTGTAGATTGAACAAAATATTGCCACTAAAAAGGCTTGTTTTCTATTTTTATGCGAATAATCTTGTAATTCTTACAACAAATCGACGACAGGCGCTTTCAAATGACTCTTCGGATTGCAATCAATGGTTTTGGCCGTATTGGCCGCAACGTCCTGCGTGCACTTTATACCCAAGGTTACCGCCAGGATTTGCAGATCGTCGCCATCAATGATCTGGGCGACAGTTCGATCAATGCCCACCTGCTCAAATACGACACCGTCCATGGCACTTTCGATGCAGAGGTTGCTCACGATCAGGAAAGCCTGACCGTCAATGGCGACCGGATCGCCGTGAGTGCCATTCGCAACCCCGCCGACCTGCCGTGGGCTGCGCACAAGATCGACGTGGTGTTCGAATGCACCGGTCTGTTCACCGACCGTGACAAGGCTGCTGCCCATATTAGCGCCGGCGCGCGCAAGGTCATCATCTCGGCCCCGGCCAAGGGCGCGGATGCCACCGTGGTCTACGGGGTCAACCATGACATCTTGCGTCAATCCCACCAGATCATCTCCAACGCCTCCTGCACCACCAACTGCCTGGCGCCGGTGGCCCAGGTGCTGCACCGCGAATTGGGTATCGAAAGCGGCCTGATGACCACCATCCACGCTTACACCAACGACCAGAACCTGACCGACGTCTACCACACCGACCCGTACCGCGCCCGCTCGGCCACGCAGAACATGATCCCGAGCAAGACCGGTGCAGCCGAAGCGGTGGGCCTGGTCCTGCCGGAACTGGCGGGTAAGCTGACGGGCATGGCGGTGCGCGTGCCGGTGATCAACGTGTCGCTGGTGGACCTGACCGTGCAACTGAAAAAAGAAGCCACGGCCGATGAGGTCAACGCGCTGCTCAAAGAAGCCAGCCAACACTCGAAAATCCTCGGCTACAACACCCTGCCGCTGGTTTCCAGTGACTTCAACCATAACCCGCTGTCGTCGATCTTCGACGCCAACCACACCAAGTCCAGTGGCAAGCTGCTCAAGGTACTGGCGTGGTACGACAACGAATGGGGCTTCTCCAACCGTATGCTGGATAACTGCCTGGCGCTGTGTAACGCCGAATAACCCCCCCTGTGGGAGCGGGCTTGCTCGCGAATGCGGTGGGTCAGTAATGAATGTATTGACTGACCCACCGCATTCGCGAGCAAGCCCGCTCCCACATTTGTCTTGCGTGGGTTCAGAGAAATAGCCACTTGCCATTTGCGTTGATGATAAGCATTATCATTAACTGCCAATTGGTCCGGTATCACTGTGAGCCTATCTCGCTTCAATCAAGTCTTCCTCACCCAACGGGTGGTGCTACTGCGCACCTTGCAGCGGATGGTGAATAACCACAGCACCGCCGAGGACCTGTTGCAGGAAACCTACCTGCGCGTCACCCGGGCGCTCAGCGAGCGACCGATTGATCACCTCGAACCTTTCGTGTTCCAGACCGCACGCAACCTGGCCCTCGACCATCTGCGCGCGCGTCGGATCCAGTCCCGCACCTTGCAGGAAGATGTCCCATTGGATGTCCTGCAAAGCGTCGCCTCCCCGGTCACGACGCCCGAAGATGCCGCCCACGCCGAGCAATTGCTGGAGCACCTGAGTGTCAGCCTCGGACAGTTGAGCGCCCGCCAGCAGCAGATTTTTATCCTCAGCCGCCTGCACGGCTGCAGCTATCAGGAGATTGCCGACCAGTTGCAGGTGTCCTTGAGCACCGTGCAAAAGGAACTGAAATTGATCATGGCCATCTGCATAGGTGTGGCCGAACGACTCGATCACCCTTAAGCTTTGTCGGGACAAGCCGACAGAAATGTCGCAAAAATACGCAAGACACTGAATAAAACGTGGCGAAGACCCGAGGAACACCGTGACGGACCCGAACAAACTGCGCCCCCATGAGCTGGCTCATGAGGTGTTGCAACATGCGGCCATGGACCAAGCCCTCGACTGGCTGATCGCTTTGCAATGCCCGCAGCCAGGCCAGCAGGCCGAGTTCCAGGCCTGGCTCACCGCCGACCCGAGTCACGCCCAAGCCTTTGCCAAAGCCCAGGCCGCCTGGGGCGGTGCGCCGGTACACAGCGCCGCCGTGGCCCTCAATGCACCGCGCAAGCCCAGCGCCTGGCGGCGCATCAAGCCGCACTGGAAGCCCTTGGCCACGGCGGCGGTGTTGCTGCTCGGGCTGTTCAGCTTCAGCAACCTGCCGGTGCGCCTGCAGGCCGACCATTTGACCGTGGTCGGCGAGCGCCAGCGCCTGCAGCTGGATGACGGCTCCAAGGTGCTGCTCAATACCAATTCGGCGTTTTCCAGCACCATCGACGAACATCAGCGCATCGCCCGCCTGTACCAGGGCGAGGCGTTTTTCGAAGTCGCGGCCAACCGTGGCCTGCCCCTGCAAATCGACGCCGGCCCAGTGCGCGCCAGTGTCAGCGATACGGCATTCGCTGTGCGTTATCTCAACGGTGAGGCCCAGGTTCAGGTGCAACGCGGAGACGTTGACCTGAGTACCCCCTTCGGCAACAACCGGGTGCGCCTGAGTGCCGGCGAAAGCATCCGCGTCGGCCCCGAGGGCTTCGGCCAACCCTCCAAACTCGATGCGACCAAGGAGCTGGCGTGGGTCCAGGGCCGACTGGTCTTTGAAAACTGCCCGATGAGTGAAGTGCTGGCAGAGCTGCGGCGCTATTACCCGGGCTGGATCGTCAACACCAACGAGCAACTGGCCAGCGTCGCGGTGACCGGTAATTACCGCCTGGACCAGCCCCTGGACGTGGTGCGCTCCCTGGCGCATATCACCTCGGCCAGGCTCTCGGAGTTCCCCGCGCTAGTCATTCTCAATTGAGAATAATTATTTTTACTCGATAACCTCTGCTGGTACGTCTCGTCTTAGCCAATGCAACTGATTCCTATTTGATTCAGGCTCGCAACTATAAGACTCGTACCTCGGAGCGCTCTCGATGTCCTCTCGTTTCAACCGCCGGTCCTCTTCGCCCACGCTTTGCCTGCTGGCCGCCGCGATCCTGTTGGCAGGCAGCCCGGTCCTGACGGCCGCTGCCGCCGAACCCGCTGCGCGCAGCCACGCCAATTACACCTTCAGCATCGAGCAGCAATCCCTGGTGTCGGCGCTCAACGCCTTTACCGCCGTCACCGGCTGGCAGATCGGCCTGCCCGCCGAACTGGGCCAAGGGGTTTCATCCCCCGGTGCACGGGGCTCACTGACACCGGAAAAGGCCCTGGATCGGCTGTTGGTGGGGACCAACCTGAACTACCGCAAACTGGGTAACAACAACATCGTCCTGGAAAAGCGCACGGCGGGCAGTGCTATCACCCTGCAGCAAATGACCATCAGCGCCACCCGTCAGGAACAAGCGGTAGACAGCGTGCCCAGCACCGTCACCGTGCATGAGCGCGAGGAGCTGGACCGCCAGAACGTCAACACCATCCGCGAACTGGTGCGCTACGAACCGGGCGTCTCGGTCGGTGGCGCGGGCACCCGCTCCGGTAACTCCGGCTACAACATTCGCGGGATCGACGGCGACCGCATCCTCACCCAGGTCGACGGTGTAGAGGTGCCGGACAACTTCTTCAACGGCCCGTACGCCAAGACCCGACGCAACTATGTCGACCCAGAAATCGTCAAGCGCGTGGAAATCATCCGTGGCCCGGCCTCGGCCCTGTACGGCAGCAGCGCCATCGGCGGCGCCGTCAGCTACTTCACCCTCGATCCGGATGACATCATCAAGCCCGGCCAGGATGTGGGCGCGCGCCTGAAGACCGGCTACAGCTCGGCGGACGAAAGCTGGCTGACCTCCGGCACCGTCGCCGGCCGGGTGCAGGACTTCGACGGTTTGCTGCACCTGAGCCAGCGCAACGGCCACGAGATGGAGTCTCATAACGGCAACAACGCCACCGGCCTGGCCCGCACCGGCGCCAACCCGGAAGACGTGCGCACTACCAACGTGCTGGCCAAGCTGGGCTGGAACTACGGCGAAGACAACCGCCTGGGCCTGACCTACGAGAAGTACAAGGACGACCGCGACATCAACCAGAAAAGTGCGGTGGGCGGGATCTTCCTCGAGGGCCAGGGCACGAACATGTACCGTGACCGCCGCGGTAACGACACCATCACCCGCGAACGCTTTGGCCTGGAGAACAAGTTTTCACTCGACTCGCCGATTGCCGATCACATCAAGACCAGCCTCAACTACCAGATCGCCAAGACCGACCAGGCCACCAGCGAAATCTATCAGGCCGGCCGCCGCGTGCTGCGTACCCGCGACACCCTCTACGAAGAAAAGCAGTGGGTGTTCGACGCGCAGTTGGACAAGGCCTTCGTCATCGGCGATACCGATCACCTGCTGACCTACGGCACCACGATCAAGCAGCAGAAAGTCACCGGTTCGCGCGAAGGTGCGGCGACCTGCCTGGCTGTAGGCGCGGGCTGCACTGCCATCGGCGCACCGAGCCCAACCCCTGCCGACAGCGTGAAAAAAGCCAGCGATTTCCCCGATCCGACCATCAACAGCTACGCGCTGTTTGCCCAGGATCAGATCAGCTGGAATGACTGGACCTTCCTGCCCAGCCTGCGCTACGACTACATCCAGCTCAAACCCAAACTGACCGAAGCGTTCCTCAATACCACCGACCCGGACCGCAAGTACCCCCACGACGACTCGAACAAAACCTGGCATCGCTTCTCGCCAAAACTGGGCGTGACCTACGCACTGACCGAGCAGTACACCTGGTTTGGCCAGTACGCCGAAGGTTTCCGCACGCCATCAGCCAAAGCGCTGTATGGCCGTTTTGAAAACCTGGAAGAAAACTATGTCGTCGAGCCCAACTCGAACCTCAAGCCGGAAACCAGCAAAAGCTACGAAACCGGAATCCGTGGCAACTTCGACTCAGGCAATTTCGACGTCGCGGTGTTCTATAACAAGTACCGTGACTTCATTGACGAGGACAACGCCGCGCTGAGCCCAACCGGTACCATCTTCCAGCCCGGCAACATCAAGCGCGCCACCATCAAGGGCATGGAGGTCAAAGGGCGTTTGAACCTGGACGCCTTCGGCGCACCGCAAGGCCTGTACAGCAAAGGCGCGATTGCCTACGCCCATGGCCGCAACGACGAAACCGGCCAGCCGCTGAACAGCGTCAACCCGCTCAAGGGTGTATTCGGCCTGGGCTACGACCAGGACACCTACGGTGCGCTGGTCAGTTGGACCCTGGTCAAGAAACAGAACCGGGTGGACAGCGCCACGTTCTTTACCCCGACCGGCATCAAGGCCAACGGCCCGTTCAAGACCCCGGGCTTTGGCATCGTCGACCTGACCGGCTTCTACAAAGTCACCGACGAGCTGACCGTCAACGGCGGCCTGTACAACCTGACCGACAAGAAATACTGGAACTGGGATGACGTACGCAGCTACGACGGCGTGGGCGAAGCCGGCGTGACCTCGCCGGCCAGCCTGGACCGCCTGACCCAGCCAGGGCGTAACTTTGCGATCAACCTGATCTGGGATATCTGACCCACGCAACCCCGCCTCGCCGGTTTTATCGCCGGCCGGGGTGAGGATTTTTTACTGTGACGCGTCTTCTTGTTCGTCTAGTAATAACAGCCTGGCAACAAGGCGCTTTTCCTTCTCAAGGACATCCAATGACCGCTTCCACCACCACAGAACGCGCAAGCCTGCGCTCCCAGCGCCTGAACCAGATCACCCACGAGCCACACACCAAGCTCGACGCCCTGGTCAAGGCTCACGCCCCGTTTGAAACCCAGGCCAACTTCGCCCGTTTCGTGGTCGCGCAGTACCTGTTCCAGTCGGAACTGGTGGCGCTGTACAACGATCCCGAGCTGATCAAGCTGGTGCCCGACCTGGCCGAGCGCTGCCGCGCCGACGCCGCCAAGCTGGACCTGGCCGACCTGGAAACCGAAGTGCCTGCCCCCGTGGCCGGTGCCGTGCAGAACCCGAGCAAGGCCGAGGCCCTGGGCTGGCTGTTCGTCTCCGAAGGCTCCAAGCTGGGCGCGGCATTCCTGATCAAACGTGCCGTTGGCCTGGGCCTGAGCGAAACCTTCGGGGCCCGCCACCTTGGCGAGCCGGCCGGTGGCCGTGCCGAAGGTTGGAAGCGCTTCACCCGCACCCTCGATAGCCTGGAACTGAGCACCGAAGAAGAAGCGGCGGCGGAAAAAGGTGCAGTGGATGCCTTTGTACGCTTCACCGTGTTGCTGGAACAGGCGTACGCTAGCGCCCCAGAACTGGCCTGACCCGCTGCTGGCATGCAATGAATGTGGGAGCTGGCTTGCCTGCGATAGCATCGCCTCGGTCTAACTGATACACCGAAGCGTCTGCATCGCAGGCAAGCCAGCCCCCACATGTTGATCGCGCTCCATTTGCAGATTTTTCGAAACCCAGACAAATCGTACCTATGACAGCCCCCGCCCCCTCCTCCTCCAAGCTCGCCCGAATCCTGTTCGGCCTGCTGGCCTATGTCAGCCTGGGGATCGGCTTGATCGCGATTGTCATACCGGGCCTGCCCACCACCGAATTCATCCTGCTGGCCGCCTGGGCTGCCACCAAGAGCTCGCCGCGCCTGAGCGCGTGGCTGGAAAACCACCGGCTGTTCGGGCCGATCCTGTTCAACTGGCGCAACGGCAAGATCATCGCGCGCCGGGCCAAGGTCAGCGCCACCGTGAGCATGCTGCTGTGTGCCGGCCTGATGCTGGTGATGCTCGATCACGGGTGGCCGATCTACCTGGCGATCGCCGGCATGAGCCTGGGCAACCTGTGGATCTGGTCACGCCCCGAACGCCTGGCGCGAACCCCCGCCTGAGCGCCCTACCGCTCATCGCCTGTTCCTCATGAATTACCCGTCGGTGCCGATGTTCCGGGCATAGCGCCGAATGGACTTGGCCGTTGCCCTGCTTGCACACCAACAAGTCCAATCGCGAGTAAGCCCATGTTCGACACCCTCTCCATCCGCTTGAAAATCGTGCTGCTCTCCGGCCTCTGCCTGTTGGGGGTGATTGCGCTGATCGTCAGCCTGAACATCTACCAGACCAACCAGAACGACCAGTTGGTCAGCGCCTCAAGTTCGCAGATGCTCACCACCAGCGTGGAAAACCTGCTCCAGGCCAAGGCCGCCGAGCAGGCGGTGCAAGTACAGAAAGCCTTCGGCGAGAGCCTGTTGGTGGTCACCGCCCTCGCCGATCAGGTCAAGGACTTGCGCAACATGGCCGCCAAGCGTTCGCTGGAAGCAGGGGCCGTGCGCGAGGAGCTCAATCAGCAGATCAAGACCGCCTTCGAGCGCAACACCAAGGTGCTGGGGATCTGGTTGTCGTTTGAACCCAACGGCCTGGATGGCAAGGACAGCGAATTTATCGACGACAAGCTGCGCGCCTCCAACGAAGCCGGGCGTTTTTCCAGCTATTGGAGCCGGGCCGGCGGTGAAGGCCTGAACACGATCATGGTGGAAGCGGACCTGACCAAGACCACCCTCAATCTCAGCGGCACGCCCTACAACATCTGGTACACCTGCCCACGGGATACCCGCAGCGTTTGCCTGCTGGACCCGTACGCCGACGAAGTGGCCGGCAAGTCGATGCTGATGACCACCATCTCCCTGCCGCTGCTGGCCGACGGCAAGGTGATTGGGGTGATCGGCATCGACATTGCCTTGGACGCCCTGCAAGCGGCGGCCAATACTGCGCAAAAAGAGCTGTTCGACGGCGCCGGAATCATGGAAATCCTCTCCAGCAGTGGCCTGATCGCCGGCTACAGTGGCGAGCCGGACAAGGTCGGCAAGAGCATCGTCGATATGCTTGGCGGCGAAGGCAAAGAGATCGTGCAACTGCTGGCCAGTGAAACGCGCAAGGTCCGCGAGCAGGACGACACGATCCGCGCGGTATATCCGCTCAAGCCGATTGCCGGTGCCAAGCCCTGGGGCGTGTTGATCAAGCTGCCCAAGGACGTGCTGCTGGCCGATTCGGTCAAGTTGCAAGGCGTGCTCGACGACGCCCAAGCCCGCGGCACACTCCAGGCGTTGCTGGTGGGCGCCGTGGCTGGCCTGCTGGGCCTGCTGCTGATATGGCTGACCGCGACGGGGGTGACTCGCCCGATCAACAGCGTGGCGGCGATGCTCAAGGATATTGCCAGCGGCGACGGCGACCTGACCCAGCGCCTGACTTACACGAAAAAAGACGAACTGGGGGAGCTGGTCAGTTGGTTCAATCGCTTCCTCGACAAGCTGCAGCCGACCATCGCCCAGATCAAGCAGAGCATCACTGAAGCCCGTGGCACCGCGGATCAGTCCTCGGAAATCGCGCGCCAGACCAGCGAAGGCATGCAGGTGCAATTTCGCGAGATCGACCAGGTGGCCACCGCCTCCAACGAGATGAGCGCCACCGCCCATGAGGTGGCCAACAGCGCCTCAAATGCGGCCAGTGCAGCACGCGGCGCCGATCAATCGGCCCGTGAAGGCATGGCGATTATCGAGCGCAGTACCCGCGATATCACCACCCTCGCCGAAGAAGTCAGCAAGGCGGTGACCGAGGTCGAAGCCCTGGCGGTCAACAGTGAGCAGATCGGCTCGGTGCTGGAGGTGATCCGCAGCATTGCCGAGCAGACCAACCTGCTGGCGCTCAACGCGGCGATTGAAGCGGCACGCGCCGGGGAAAGCGGACGGGGTTTTGCGGTAGTGGCAGACGAAGTGCGCAACCTGGCGCGACGCACCCAGGACTCAGTGGAAGAAATCCGCCTGGTCATAGAACGTATCCAGAGCGCTACCCGTGGGGTAGTGACCACCATGCATTCGAGCCAGAGCCAGGCGCAGAACAACGCCGGGCAGATCCAGCAGGCGGTCCAGGCCCTGGGCAAGATCAGCGATGCGGTGACGGTGATCAGCGACATGAACCTGCAAATCGCCAGCGCTGCCGAAGAACAGAGCGCCGTGGCCGAAGAGGTCAACCGCAACGTTTCGGCGATCCGTACCGTGACCGAGACCTTGACCGGTCAGGCCACTGAATCGGCGGCGATCAGCAGCCAGTTGAATGCATTGGCCAACCAGCAGATGAAACTGATGGATCAGTTCCGGGTGTAGACCCAGGTCCGGAAAACGATGAAATACCCCATGTGGGAGCGGGCTTGCTCGCGATAGCGGTGGACCCGTCAATAAATCCGGCGACTGACACTGCGCTATCGCGGGCAAGCCCGCTCCCACATACAGCACCAGCAGATTTGCAGTGAGTCAAACACCGGTCCAGGCGCTGACAAACGCCGTGATGTCTTCTTTCGCCGCCGTCCGCGGCGGGTTTTGCGCAGTGCCCAAATAAAGGAAGCCAATCACTTCCTCACCCGCACTCAGCCCCAACCCCTTGGCCACATGCGCCGAATACGACAAATCCCCGGTCCGCCACACCGCACCAATGCCCTGGGCATACGCCGCCAGCAAAATACCGTGGGCCGCACAGGCCGCCGCCAGCAATTGCTCGGACTTGGGCACCTTGAAGTGCTCCTGCAGACGGGCAATCACCACCACCACCAACGGCGCACGCAACGGGCCATTCTGCGCCTTGTCGATCACCGCTTGCGGGGCCTCGGGGTCTTGCAGGCGGGCCGCTTCGGCCAGCAGGGTGCCCATTTGCTCGCGGGCTGCGCCTTCCACGGTGAGGAAGCGCCACGGCCGCAGTTGGCCGTGGTCCGGCGCACGCATGGCTGCCGCGAACAGCACTTCGCGCTGCTCGGCAGTAGGGGCCGGTTCCAGCAGGCGCGGTACGGAAACACGGTTGAGCAAAGCGTCGAGAGCCTGCATTGGCCACCTCCAAAAAAAATGTGCGGTCATTCTAGCGGGAATGCATCAGATTGGAGCAAACGATAATTGCTCTTATTCAATCCGCCCCGCCCTGTTAGACTTTGCCCCTGAATTTCATCCACCCTCGCCCGTCTTCCAGGATTCTTGATGCCCCGTTTGCTTCTTCGCCTGTCTGCACTCTTGATGGCCGTGAGTCTGAGTGCCTGCGATGACGCCCCGCCGCCGACGTTTACCCAGGCCGAGCCCGGTGAAGCCCGTTCGGGGGGCAGCACCACGGTGCGCAAGACCGACCAGAATGCCTTTTCGCTGCCGTCGGCCAACCTGGCACCAACCCGCCGCCTGGACTTCAGCGTCGGCAACAGTTTTTTCCGCAATCCATGGGTGATCGCCCCGGCCACCACCACCGCCCGCGACGGGCTGGGGCCGCTGTTCAACACCAATGCTTGCCAGAACTGCCATATCAAGGACGGGCGCGGCCATCCGCCCGCGCCTGAGGCCAACAATGCGGTGTCGATGCTGGTACGCCTGTCGATCCCGGATTCGCCGCCCTATGCCAAGGTCATCGAACAGTTGGGGATCGTGCCCGAGCCGGTGTATGGCGGGCAGTTGCAGGACATGGCCGTGCCCGGTGTCGTCCCGGAAGGCAAGGTGCGGGTCGACTACACACCGGTCAACGTCACGTTCAATGACGGTACGGTGGTGGAGTTGCGCAAGCCGAGCCTGCAGATCACCCAGCTCGGCTACGGGCCGATGCACCCGGATACGCGGTTTTCCGCCCGTGTAGCACCGCCGATGATCGGCCTGGGCCTGCTCGAAGCCATCAGCGACGCGGACATCCTGCAAAACGCCAGCAAACGCCCGGACAAAAACGGCGTGCTCGGCCGCCCGAACTGGGTCTGGGACGATGCCCAGCAAAAAACCGTGCTCGGGCGCTTTGGCTGGAAAGCCGGGCAGCCGAACCTCAATCAACAAAATGTTCACGCGTTCTCTGGTGATATGGGCCTGACCACCAGCCTGCGGCCCATGGACGACTGCACCGACGCACAGGTTGCCTGTAAGCAGGCGCCCAACGGCAACGGCGAAAATGGCGAGCAGGAAGTCAGCGATAACATCCTGCGCCTGGTGCTGTTCTACACCCGGAACCTGGCCGTGCCCGCCCGACGCGACGTCAACGCGCAACAAGTGCTGGACGGCAAGAACCTGTTCTTCCAGGCCGGTTGCCAGGCATGCCACACACCGAAGTTCACCACCGCCAGCAATGCCGCCGAACCGGAGCTGGCCAACCAGGTCATCCGACCGTACAGCGATTTGCTGCTGCACGACATGGGCGAGGGCCTGGCCGATAACCGCAGCGAGTTCAAGGCCGGTGGCCGCGACTGGCGCACGCCGCCGTTGTGGGGCATTGGCCTGACGCAAAACGTCAGTGGCCACACCCAGTTCCTGCATGACGGCCGTGCCCGCAACCTGCTCGAAGCCGTGCTGTGGCACGGCGGTGAGGCCCAGGCGGCGCAGCAACAGGTGTTGTCTTTTAATGCGCAGCAGCGAGCAGCATTGCTCGCGTTCCTGAATTCTCTATAAGCTTTGCCCCAATTATTGAAGGGAGCTCGACATGTTCCGTCCCAAGTTATTGTTCACCAGCCTGGCCGCCCTGGCCCTTGGCGCCTGCTCGCCGCAGGATCCGCAAGCGGTCACCTCGGCAGCCATCGCCAAGCAAGTGATCCTGCCGACCTACAGCCGCTGGGTCGAAGCTGACCGGCAGTTGGCCGTCAGCGCCCTGGCTTACTGCCAAGGCAAGGAATCCCTGGAGACCGCCCGCGCCGACTTCCTCCACGCGCAAAAAGCCTGGGCCGAGTTGCAACCGCTGCTGATCGGCCCGCTGGCTGAAGGCAATCGCGCCTGGCAGGTGCAGTTCTGGCCCGACAAGAAAAACCTCGTCGGCCGCCAGGTCGAGCAACTGGCCACCGCCCAGCCACAGATCGACGCCGCCGCCCTGGCCAAGTCCAGCGTGGTAGTGCAAGGCCTGTCGGCCTACGAATACATCCTGTATGACGCCAAGACCGACATCGCCAACGACGCCCAGAAAGCCCGCTACTGCCCGCTGCTGATGGCCATCGGCGAGCGCCAGAAGCAATTGGCCGAAGAGATTCTGGCCAGTTGGAACAGCACCGACGGCATGCTCGCGCAGATGACCAAGTTTCCTAACCAGCGCTACGCCGATTCCCACGAAGCCATCGCCGAACTGCTGCGCGTGCAGGTCACGGCCCTGGATACCCTGAAGAAAAAGCTCGGCACACCGATGGGTCGCCTGTCCAAGGGCATCCCGCAGCCATTCCAGGCCGATGCGTGGCGCAGCCAGTCGTCCCTGCAAGGCTTGCGAGCCAGCCTCGCGGCGGCCCAGACCGTGTGGGTCGGGGTCGACAACAAAGGCCTGCGCGGCCTGCTGCCTGCCGACCAGAAACCTCTGGCCGAAAAGATCGACGCCGCCTACGCCGCCGCCCTGAAGCTGTTCGACAGCAACCAGCGTTCGCTCAATGAACTGCTGGCCGACGACGCCGGGCGCGAGCAACTCAACGCTATCTACGACAGCCTCAACGTGGTCCACCGCCTGCATGAAGGCGAACTGGCCAAGGCGCTGGGCATCCAACTGGGCTTCAATGCCAACGACGGTGACTGATGATGCTCAGGCGACAGGCTTTGGCCATCGGCAGCGTGCTGCTCAGTGCAATCACCCTGGGCGGCTGGACGCTGTTCAAGCGCAAGGGCGACAGCCCGCTGTTGCTGTCGGCCCGGGATGATGCCGACGGCAAGCACTACGCCGTGGGCTATCGCCTGGACGGCAGCCAGGTGTTCGCCACCCAGGTTGGCCAGCGTTGCCACGACATCATCAACCACCCGAGCCTGCCCATCGCCTTGTTCGTGGCGCGCCGCCCCGGCACCGAGAGCTACCTGGTGGACCTGCGCGACGGCACGCTGCTGCAAACCGTGACGTCCCAGGCCAACCGGCACTTTTATGGGCATGCGGTCATTCACAAGAGCGGCGACTGGCTATACGCCACGGAAAACGACACCACCGACCCCGGTCGCGGCCTACTGGGCGTGTACAGGTTCGAAGGTGAGCGCCTGGTACACAGCGGGGAGATGTCCACCCACGGCATCGGCCCGCACCAGGTGTCGTGGATGCCCGATGGCGAGACTCTGATCGTGGCCAATGGTGGCATTCGCACCGAGGCCGAAAGCCGGGTCGAGATGAACCTCAACGCCATGGAGCCGAGCCTGGTGCTGATGCAGCGCGACGGCACCCTGCTGAGCAAGGAAACCCTGAGCCAGCCAATGAACAGCGTGCGCCATATGGGGATCGCCAGCGATGGCACGATCCTCACCGGGCAACAGTTTATGGGGCCTTCCCAGGAGCGTTCCGAACTGTTGGCGATCAAGCGTCCAGGGCAACCGTTCGTGGCGTTCCCGGTGGCCGATGAGCAATTGCAGGCCATGGGGCACTACACCGCCAGCGTGGCCGTACACAGCGAGTTGCGTCTGGTGGCACTGACCGCGCCACGGGGCAATCGCTTCTTTATCTGGGACATGGACAGTGGCGAACTGCGCCTGGACGGGCCGTTGCCTGACTGCGCCGGCGTCGGCGCAGTGGCCGACGGGTTTGTCGTGACCTCTGGCCAGGGTCGTTGCCGTTTCTACGATTGCCGGCAGCCCCAACTGGTGGCCAAGCCACTGGATCTGCCAGCTGGGTTCTGGGATAACCACCTGCATCTGATCTAAAGCCACTGTCGCGCTCCCGGGCCCACACCTGGGAGCCGACTCACCAGAAAAACCCTACGCAACCTGTGAAAAAACCCCGCCACGGGGACTACTCATCTCACAGACACGTCCGACTTTCCGCCTTATAGCACTCGCCTTTCTGATGAAGACTGCCTGGCTCATCGTGCCAGCGAGCGCCCCTGCGCGCGCCCTCCGCACCCTGTCACCTTCACAAGGAAGCAACTATGCCGGGCCGCCGGATGATTACCATGCTCAGCATCGTACTGCTGGTCGTGCTGATGCTCGCCAGCTATAAAGCGTTCTGGGTTTACCAACAGCTGCAGCTGCTGCATGCGCCAAAGCCGCCCGTCAGCGTGGCGGTGGCAACCGCCCTCGAACAACCCTGGCAGCGCCAGTTGCCCGCCGCTGGCACCCTCAAGGCATTGCAGGGCATCAACCTGAGTATCGAGGTGCCCGGCGTCGTCACCCAGTTGCACTTCGACTCCGGGCAAGTGGTCAAGCAAGGGCAAACCCTGCTGCAACTTGAGAATCAGGCCGAGCAGGCCGCGCTGGACGTCGCCCTGGCGGACCGCAGCCTGGCCCGGCAGAACTTCCAGCGCGGCCGCGAACTGGTGGCGATCAACGCCATCTCCCAAGAGGAGTTCGACCGACTGTCCGCCGAGTTCAACCGCAACAATGCCGTCGTTGCACAACGCCGCACGGCGCTGGACAAAAAACGCATCGTCGCCCCGTTCAACGGCACCCTTGGCATCCGCCAAGTCAACATCGGTGACTACCTGCAAAGCGCCACCGTGATCGCCAGCCTGCAGGACGCCAATAGCCTTTACGTCGATTTCCACATCCCCGAGCACGCCGTTCAACTGATCAAGATCGGCCAGTCCGTGCGCATTGAAGTCTCGGCACGCCCAGGACTTTCCAGTCTCGCCACCATTAGCGCCATCGACCCCATCGTCGACACCCACACGCGAAATGTGTTGGTACGCGCCACCCTGACTCATCCGCCCGCCGACCTGTTGCCGGGAATGTTCGCCCACTTGCAGGTGCTGCTGGCGAACCCGGGTTTGCATATCGTGATCGAGGAGAGCGCAATCGCCTACAGCCCCTATGGCCAGTATGTGTACGTCGTAGCCCCGCGCAAAAACAGCGAAGGCCGTGACGAGCTGGATGCCGAGGGCAAGCCGCTGCTGATCGCCGAACAACGCCTGGTCGAAACGGGCGAGCGACGCGACGGCACCATCGTAATTGCCAAAGGGCTGGCCAAGGGCGAACAGGTCGTTACTGCCGGCCAGATCAAATTGCAAAACGGTACCTCAGTGCGCATCAGCATCCACCGGAACCAAACTGATGAGCGTCCACTGGCGGCCCAACGGGAGAACGAAAAATGACGTTCACCGACCTGTTTATCCGCCGCCCCGTACTGGCCCTGGTGGTCAGCCTGTTGATCGTGTTGCTGGGCTGGCAGGCGTTTGGGCAATTACCATTGCGCCAATTCCCGCAGATGGAAAGTGCGCTGGTCACGGTGACCACGGTCTCTCCAGGCGCCAGTGCCGAGACCGTGCAGAGCTACATCACACAACCTCTGCAGAAAAGCCTGGCAAGCGCGCAAGGCATCGACTACATGCGCTCCACCAGCCGGCAGAATGTGTCGATTATTTCCATCTACGGGCGGGTCGGGGCCGACAGCGACCGGTTGTTCACCGAGCTGTTGGCCAAGACCAATGAAGTAAGGAACCAACTGCCCCGGGACATAGAGGATCCGGTGCTGAACAAGGTCGCGGCGGATAACACCGCGCTGATGTACCTGGGTTTTTCCAGCGACACCATGAACAATGCGCAAATCACCGACGTCCTGCTGCGTGTGATCCAGCCTCGCCTGGTGACTCTGCCGGGCATGGCCGAGGCCCAGATCATCGGCAACCAAAGCTTTGCCATGCGTATCTGGCTTGATCCGCTGAAACTCGCAGGCTTTGGTTTGAGCGCCAGCGATGTGACCCAGGCCATCAAGCGCTACAACGTACAGTCCATTGCCGGCGACGCCACAGGTGAATTAGTCGTTACCAGTGTCACGGCCAATACCGAACTGCAGTCGGTTGAAGGCTTCCGGACCATCACCTTGAAAACCAACGGCGACAGCCAGGTCCGCCTCGGGGATGTGGCGCGGGTGGAGCTGGGTGCGCAGAACTACGACAGCTTCAGTTCATTCAATGGCCTGCCCGCGACCTACATCAGCATCAAGCCGACCCCCGACGCCAACCCGCTGGAGCTGGGCAAGCGCGTACGCGAACTGATGCCCCTGCTGCAGGCGCAGTTACCGCCTCATCTGCAAGCCGATATCGCCTACGACTCGACGTTGTATATCAACGCCTCTATCGACCATGTGCTGTCGAGCCTGCTGGAAGCCATCCTGATTGTGGTGCTGGTGGTGTTCCTGTTTCTGGGCTCTTTGCGCGCCGTGGTGATTCCCGTCATCACCATTCCCCTGTCGCTGGTCGGCACGCTGTTCTTCATGCAACTGATGGGCTACTCGATCAACGTCCTGACGCTGCTGGCCATGGTCCTTGCCATTGGCCTGGTGGTGGATGACGCCATTGTGATGATGGAGAACATTCATCGGCATATCGAACGAGGCAAGTCGCCCCTTGAGGCCGCGATCAAAGGCGCGCGGGAGGTGTGCGTGCCGGTGATTTCGATGACCATTACCCTGGCCGCGGTGTATGCGCCCATCGGTTTCCTGCAGGGGTTGACCGGGGCGCTGTTCAAGGAGTTTGCCCTGACCCTGGCCGGGGCCGTGGTGATTTCCGGTATCGTTGCGCTGACCCTGTCACCGATGATGTGCGCCCTGTTATTGCGCCCTGAAGAACAGCCACGGGGCCTGTCCCTGGTCCTGGACCGGCTGTTCAACCATCTGAAGCAGCGTTACCAGCGCCGCCTGCATCAGATCATGGAGGCGCAGTCGGTGGTCATCGTGTTCGCCCTGCTGATCCTCGGCCTGATTCCCGCCATGCTCACCTTCACCCTCTCCGAGCTGGCCCCCGATGAGGACCAGGGCCTGATCTTTATCCTCGCCAGCGCACCGCAGCCGAGCAACCTGGCCTACCTCAACCGTTACACCCAGGACTTCATCGCGCTGTTCAAGACCCTGCCCGAGTACCAGGCCTCGTTCCAGATCAATGGCCTCGATGGCGTGCATTCGGGGGTGGGCGGTTTCCAACTGCGCCCGTGGGACCAGCGCGAGCGCACGCAGATGGAGGTGCTGGCGCCGCTGCGCAAAAAGCTCGACAGCATCCCCGGCCTGCAAGTATTTGCCTTTAACCTGCCGTCCTTGCCGGGTACGGGCGAAGGCCTGCCTTTTGGTTTTGTCATCAGTTCCCAGCAGGACCACAAGTCGATGCTGGCGGTGGCCGAGCGCGTCAAACAGCGGGCCATCGACTCCGGGAAGTTTGCCTACGTGGATATCGACCTGGCCTTCGACCGGCCCGAAGTAGTGATCGACATTGACCGGGCCAAGGCCGCGCAAATGGGCGTGTCCATGCAGGACCTGAGCCTTACCCTGGCGACCCTGCTGGCTGAAACGGAAATCAACCGCTTCAGGATTGATGGCAATCTGTACAAGGTCATTGCCCAGGTCGAGCGCACCTACCGCGACAACCCGGACTGGCTGAGTCACTACAACGTCAAAAATGCCAAGGGCCAATTACTGCCCCTGTCGACGTTGATCACCGTCTCCAGCCAACAGGTACGCCCGCGACAGTTGAACCAGTTCCAGCAGCTCAATTCGGTGCTGGTCTCGGCTTACCCGATTGTCGGTATGAGCAACGCCCTGGAGACCGTACAAGCCATCGCCCAGGAAGAGGCTCCGGCGGGCTACACCTTCGACTACAGCAACGCCACGCGCCAGTTTGTGCAGGAGGGCAATGCGCTGTGGGGTACGTTCGGCCTGGCGTTGGCGATCATCGGCCTGGTGCTGGCGGCCCAGTTTGAAAGCCTGCGTGACCCGCTGGTGATCCTGGTGACGGTGCCGCTGTCGATCTGCGGGGCATTGATTGCGCTGTTCCTCGGCTGGTCGACCCTGAACATTTACACACAAATCGGCCTGGTCACGCTGATCGGCCTGATCAGCAAGCACGGCATCCTGATCGTCGAGTTCGCCAACCAGTTGCGCAAGGAGCAGGGGCTGTCGGCGCGTGCCGCCATCGAAGAAGCCGCCGCGATCCGCTTGCGGCCGGTGCTGATGACCACCATCGCTACCGTGCTGGGGGTGATCCCGCTGGTGTTTTCCAGCGGTGCCGGCGCGGTCAGCCGGTTTGATATCGGCATGGTGATCGCCACCGGGATGTCGATCGGGACCTTGTTCACTTTGTTCGTCCTGCCGTCGGTGTATACGGCGCTGGCCAAGCGTGACATGCCCGCCCCCTGACCTCATATGGGAAAGGCCTGACACCCCTTTCCCTATTCCCCTACGCCTCAAAACCATTGCGCTTGAGCCTGCCCGCGAACGCTGAAATTTACCAGTTGGAATCCCCCCGAAACTCGGAGTAATGTGCCGAATCGTTCGTCTTCGTCTGCCTCAGTTTTTTCCAAGGAACCGGAATATGCTGCGTCGTCGCATGCTGATCATGTTGGCCGTTGTGCTGCTCATCGTCCTGCTGCTGGGGGGCTATAAAGCCTTTTCCATCTATCAGCAGATCCAGGTCTTTTCCGCGCCCAAACCGCCGATCAGCGTGGCGGTGGCCACCGCGGTCGAACAACCGTGGCAACAGCGCCTGCCGGCGGTGGGTACGCTCAAGGCCTTGCAGGGGGTGAACCTCGCCCTGGAGATTGCAGGCACGGTCAAGGACGTGCAGTTCGAGTCGGGGCAGAAGGTCAAGGCCGGGCAGCCGCTGGTGCAACTCGACAGTGCGGTGGAAGACGCCCTGCTGCAAACCGCCCAGGCCGACCTGGGTCTGGCCCAGCTCGATTACGGGCGCGGCAGCCAACTGGTGGGCAGCCAGGCGATCTCCAAGGGCGAGTTCGACCGGCTCTCGGCGCAACTGCAAAAAAACAAGGCCACGGTCAACCAGCTCAAAGCGTCCCTGGCCAAGAAACACATCGTCGCGCCGTTCAGCGGCACTATCGGCATTCGTCAGGTCGATGTGGGCGACTATCTGGCCAGCGGCACGGTGATTGCCACCTTGCAGGACCTGAGCAGCCTCTATGTGGACTTTTATGTGCCCGAGCAGTCGGTGCCCAAGCTGGCCGTGGGCCAGGGGGTACAGGTGCAAGTCTCGGCCTACCCGAAACTGACCTTCCCCGGCACCCTCAGTGCGATCAACCCGAAAGTCGAGAGCAGCACCCGTAACGTGCTGGTTCGAGCGACCCTGGCCAACCCGGACAATAAACTGCTACCGGGCATGTTCAGCAGCCTGCAAGTGCTGTTGCCCGACCCGCAAGCGCAGGTGGTGATACCGGAAAGTGCCATTACTTACACCCTCTACGGCAACTCAGCCTACGTGGTAACACAGAAAAAGACCGAGGACGGCAGCCTCGAAAAAGATGCCAACGGTCAACCGATCCTGATCGCCGAACGGCGCTTTATCGAAACCGGCGAACGGCGCGATGGCCTGGTGCTGATCACCAAAGGCCTGAGCAGTGGCGAGCAAGTGGTCAGCGCCGGGCAGATCAAGCTCGACACCGGTGCGCATATCGCCATCACTGCGGATAAAAACCTGCCGGCCGCCCCTGGCCAACCTCCGCGCAACGACGGTTCAAGGAACTGAGCCATGGCGTTTACCGACACGTTTATCCGCCGCCCGGTGCTGGCCATGGTGGTCAGCCTGCTGATCGTGCTCCTGGGTTTCCAGGCCTACAGCAAACTGCCACTGCGCCAATACCCATCCATGGAAAATGCCCTGATCACGGTGACTACCGCTTACCCCGGGGCCAATGCCGAGACGATCCAGGGCTACATCACCCAGCCGTTGCAGCAAAGCCTGGCAAGTGCCGAAGGTATCGACTACATGACCTCGGTCAGTCGCCAGAACTTCTCGGTGATTTCCATCTATGCGCGGATCGGCGCCAACAGCGACCGGCTGTTCACCGAGCTGCTGGCCAAGGCCAACGAGGTCAAGAACAAACTGCCCCAGGACGCCGAAGACCCGGTGTTGAGCAAGGAGGCCGCAGATGCCTCGGCGCTGATGTACATCAGCTTCTCCAGCCAGCAACTGAGCAACCCGCAGATCACCGACTACCTGTCGCGGGTGATCCAGCCCAAGCTGGCGACCCTGCCCGGCATGGCCGAAGCCGAGATCCTCGGCAACCAGGTATTTGCCATGCGCCTGTGGCTGGACCCGGTCAAGCTCGCGGGCTTTGGCCTGAGCGCCAGTGACGTCACCGACGCCGTGCGCCACTACAACTTCCTCTCCGCCGCCGGCGAAGTGAAGGGTGAGTATGTGGTCACCAGCATCAACGCCAACACCGATTTGAAGACCGCCGAGGCCTTCGCCGCCATCACCGTGAAGACCGATGGCGACAGCCGGGTGCTGCTGGGCGACGTGGCCCGGGTGGAAATGGGCGCGGAAAACTACAACGCCATCAGTTCCTTTGGCGGTACGCCTTCGGTGTACATCGGCATCAAGGCCACGCCCAGTGCCAACCCGCTGGATGTGATCAAAGAAGTACGCAAGCTGATGCCGGAGCTGGAATCCCAGTTGCCGCCCAATCTCAAGGCAGAAATCGCCTACGACGCCACGCTGTTTATCCAGGCGTCCATCAACGAAGTGGTCAAGACCCTGTTTGAAGCGGTGCTGATCGTGATCGTCGTGGTGTTCCTGTTTCTCGGGGCGCTGCGCTCGGTGGTGATCCCGGTGGTGACCATCCCGCTGTCGATGATTGGCGTGCTGTTTTTCATGCAACTGATGGGCTACTCCATCAACCTGCTGACACTGCTGGCGATGGTGCTGGCCATCGGCCTGGTGGTGGATGATGCCATTGTGGTGGTGGAGAACATCCACCGCCATATTGAAGAAGGCAAGACGCCACTGGACGCTGCGCTGGAAGGCGCGCGGGAGATTGCCGTGCCGGTGGTGTCGATGACCATCACCCTGGCGGCGGTGTATGCGCCCATCGGTTTCCTCGAGGGGCTGACCGGGGCGTTGTTCAAGGAGTTCGCCCTGACCCTGGCCGGTGCGGTGGTGATTTCCGGCATCGTCGCCCTGACCCTGTCACCGATGATGTGCGCCCTGCTGTTGCGCCACGACGAAAACCCCACGGGCCTGGCCCATCGCCTGGACCGCATCTTCGAAGGCCTCAAGCGCCGCTACCAGACAATGCTGCACGGCACATTGAACACCCGGCCGGTGGTGATCGTGTTTGCCCTGATCGTGCTGTGCCTGATCCCGGTTTTCCTCAAATTCACCCAGTCGCAACTGGCCCCGGATGAAGACCAGGGCATCATCTTTATGATGGCCAGCGCACCACAGCCGACCAACCTGGACTACCTGAACACCTACACCGACGAGTTCATCACGATCTTCAAGGACTTCCCGGAGTACTACTCCTCGTTCCAGATCAATGGGTTCAACGGGGTGCAATCGGGCATCGGCGGCTTCCTGCTCAAACCGTGGAACGAGCGCGACCGCACGCAGATGCAGATCCTGCCTGAGGTGCAGAAACGCCTGGAGCAGATCCCCGGCTTGCAGGTATTCGGCTTCAACCTGCCATCACTGCCCGGTACCGGCGAAGGCCTGCCCTTCGGTTTTGTGATCAACACACCCAATGACTATGAGTCGTTGCTGCAAGTGGCCGACCGCGTGAAGAAACGGGCCATGGAGTCGGGCAAGTTCGCCTTTGTCGATATCGACCTGGCATTCGACAAACCCGAGGTGGTGGTGGACATCGACCGCGCCAAGGCGGCGCAGATGGGGGTGTCGATGCAGGATCTGGGCAGCACACTGGCGACCTTGCTGGCGGAGGCGGAAATCAACCGGTTCACCATTGATGGGCGCAGCTACAAGGTCATCGCCCAGGTCGAGCGGGCCTACCGGGACAACCCCGAGTGGCTGAACAGTTACTACGTGAAAAACACCCAGGGCGAGTTGTTGCCGCTGTCGACCCTGATCAGCATCAGTGACCGCGCGCGCCCGCGCCAACTGAACCAGTTCCAGCAACTCAACTCGGCGCTGATCTCGGGCTTCCCGATTGTCAGCATGGGCGAGGCCATCGACACCGTGCGTCAGATCGCCATCGAAGAAACCCCGGCCGGCTACGCCTTCGACTACAGCGGCGCCTCACGCCAGTTCATCCAGGAAGGCAGCGCGCTGTGGGTCACCTTTGGCCTGGCGTTGGCCATCATCTTCCTGGTGCTGGCGGCACAGTTCGAAAGCTTCCGTGACCCGCTGGTGATCCTGGTGACGGTGCCGCTGTCGATCTGCGGCGCGTTGATCCCCTTGTTCCTGGGTTGGTCGAGCATGAACATCTACACCCAGGTGGGGTTGGTGACGTTGATCGGGCTGATCAGCAAGCACGGGATCCTGATCGTCGAGTTTGCCAACCAGTTGCGCAAGGACAAGGGCCTGACGCCCCGTGAAGCAGTGGAAGAAGCGGCGGCGATTCGCCTGCGCCCGGTGTTGATGACCACGGCAGCGATGGTGTTTGGCATGGTGCCGTTGATCTTTGCCACAGGGGCCGGGGCGGTCAGTCGGTTTGATATCGGGATGGTGATTGCTACGGGGATGTCTGTGGGTACGTTGTTTACGCTGTTTGTGTTGCCGTGTGTTTATACGTTGTTGGCTAAGCGTGAGGTCTTGGCGGCGGTGGATTGATTGAGTACCTATCCGTTTCTGCGGCCCCTGTGGGAGCTGTCTCGCCCTGCGAGGCTGCGATAGCGGTGTGTCAGACAACATAAAGGCTAGCAGTGCCGGCGCCATCGCTGGCAAGCCAGCTCCCACACCCACCAGGGAAAGCGGCTTCGCGCTCCGGTTCTACTGTGGCTCTGCTTTTGATCTTGATCTGAGGCGCCCCGCCAGGGCTGAGCGTATAGCCGCCATCCCAGACCAAGAACGCAGCAACACGCAAAAAACAAAAGGCCCCGCACTGCGGGGCCTTTTACAGGGGCGTCAATCTCTTCAACTCGCAGGCCTCATCCCTTGGGACATCCCAAACATAAACAGCAAAAGCTGATGATCAGGCTGCGTAACCCCCGTGGTCTTGGCGATCCGCGGCACCGGGCATTGCCCGCCGTTGTGCGCCGCGCTGAGGACTTCTGTGCGGGGCTGCTCCCAGGCAGCCAGGGCCAGGGAGGCGATGCCCAAGGCCCCCAACAGAAACAAACCTCGTGCTATTTCTAGCTTCATTAGGTTAAACCCTTGATAGCGCTGCCAAACGCCGCTTCGTAAAAGTAGCTGAGTTTTTGCCAGTCGGCGGCATTCCACGACGAATGGCGCCGCAACTGCTGCATGTCATGGTCAGCGGCCCGGCGGGCGGTCAAGCGTTGGCGACTCTTCTCGAGATCCAGCAGCGCCACTTCGACCGTCGCGCCCTCTGCCGCCCCGCTGACCCGCACAAAAATATGCTTGCTGTACAGGCAGCCATGCTGCCAGCGCCCCTTGTGCATGCGCGCCAGGGTTTGCGCCAACTCAGCTAGCAGGCGCTCATGCACCAGTTCCCCACATTGCGCACGGCCACCGGCGGCGTACCAGCTGTCGATATCCACAAAGCCATCCAAAGCCGCCGTCACCAGCAAAGCCTTCCACTGTTGGTCCGGATCACGACGGGCGCCACAGAACACCAGTTCCGGAACCCCCACATCGAGCAAGCGCAGGCCCCTGAGCGCATCGCGCTCGCGCAACACCGTGGGCCGCCCAAAAGGATGCAGCCAGCTGCGATAAGTGTGACCTGTCTGGCGCTTGCTGTAGAGCAAGCGCCCATTGGTGCCGATTACCCGCTGTACACCGCTTTCGCCCCCTCGACGCCGATTGGGCTCCTCGACCCACTCGCCCTGCTGCCGCCAGAAGTAATCGAAGCGCTCTTCGGGAGCTACGTGACTGCCTGCTACGTACTCAACTGCCATCCTGCTACCTCTTGCGCAATACATACACTCGCCACATGGCGTACAGCGGTATGAAGTCCAAATACTCCTGGACGCGGAAACCAGCTTGCTCAAACTCAGCTTCAACAGTAGCAGCCGGTAACACAAAACGATTTCGGTAACTCTCCTGCTCACTTTTGTTGCGGCGCTGCATTTCCAGGCGCTTGCGTTTCCAGGCCTTGAAGTTGCCATCCACCCACAACGAAATGATCACGCTATCGCGGGTAACCCTTTGAAATTCTTTCAATAACGCCAGCCGATGCGCCGGGTCGCCGATGTGGTGCAGCAGACGCATGCAGAAAATGCTGTCCACTGCGTTGTCTGGCAGGTCGATATCAAACGCTGATGTCTGCAAGGGCCGTACCCGCTTGAGCACATCCGCCGGTTGCGACGCAGTGGCGATGCTTAACATGGCCTCGGAATTGTCCGCGCCGATAATCACCCGGTTGGGCTTTTCTGCCAGCAGTGGCCAGAAGCGCCCGGCACCGCATGGCAAATCCAACACCAGACCAGGCTCACCGGCCATCGCCAGCGCACCGCGGGCCAATTGCTCATCCCGTTTGTGCGACAGCCGCCGCGCCAACTTGCCCTGATGTTTAAGCAGATATTGTTGAGCGTGCCGGTCGTCGTACTTGGCGGAAAATTCAAGTTTGATAGGGGTAGCCATCCACGGATCTCCTAGACTGATGCCTGCAACCTTAAGCAGTCGCACGTCATCCGCAGGTCAACCCTTTGTGAAAAAAACGTCCCGTCTAACCCTAAAGAATTACAAGGTTTTACAGGGAAAAAGCATGGCATGAAGCCATCTTCGCCGAACAGGCGGGAATCTGCCCCTTGGGAAGGGGCAGGAAAGGGCTCAGGATTTGACCTGGTTCAATTCAACATGGAAGCGACAACCACTGGGCTCCATGGTACTGAGGCTGACCACCCAGCCCTGGCTCTCGCAGATGCGCTGGACCAGTGACAAACCCAGGCCCAGGCCGTCACCGCGTTTTTCGTTACCGCGTACAAACGGCTCGAACATAGCCTCGCGCTTGTCTTCGGGAATCCCCACCCCGCTGTCTTCCACTACAAAGCCAGTAGGCTCCAGGGTCAGGCGGATAAACCCGTGTTCGGTGTAGTGCAGGGCGTTGCGCAGCAGGTTGCCCATGACCGCATGCAGGAAGGTGGCGTTGTAGCGGGTGTCGAGAGGGTTGCCCGGCAGGTAGAACAACTCGATGCCCTTGCGCTCGATAGGTTCGCGCCAGATCCCCAGCAAGCCCTCCGCAACCTCGGAGAGGCTGACCTGGGGCGACATCGTGGTGTCGTCATGCTGGGCTCTGGCCAGCATCAGGAAGGTCTGCACCAGCTCGCGCATTTCCTCGCAGGCCCGGGCGATACGCTCGACCTGTTTACGCCCCCGTGAATCAATCGCCGGGTTTTCCAGCAGCAGTTCGCAGGAACTGGCCAGCACCATCAAGGGCGTGCGCAGTTCATGGCTGACATCGCTGGTGAACAGGCGCTCACGGGTCAGGGCCTGGCGCAGACGGCCAAGGGTGGCGTCGAAGGCCACTGCCAGTTCGCCCACTTCGTCGGCCGCATAGTCCGGCGCCAGCGGCGGCGCCAGCCCCAGTAATTGGTCACGATGCCGCACCTGGCGCGCCAGGCGCACCACCGGTGCCATCACCTTACGGGCAAGGACCCAGCCGAGGAATACCGCCAGTGCCAGGCTGAGTACAAACCCTACCAGCACCACTGCAAACAACACGCGCTCGCGCTCTTCGAAATCGCTCTGGTCTTGCAGCAGGACATAACGCCGGCCGTCGACGATCTCGACCATGGCATGGTAGGAAAGCGCATCGCGAAATACTTCGTGAAAGCCGGCGTCCAGATGCCGCAAGTCCTTGGGCAGTTGGAAATCCCCGCGTCCGCCGCTGAAATAGAACAGCTGGTCCGGCTCGGGACGGTGGCGCCAGTCTTCGACACTGTCCATCAACAGCAGACGCTGCAGGTCGCCGCCCAGCCCCGCCGAAATCAGTTTTTCTTCCACCAGGTGCACCGTGGCGACGATGCCCATGGCGAAGGCCCCCGCCACCAGCGCGCTCATCAGCGCAAAGGCAATGATGATCCGCTGGGCAAGGCTTTGCTTAAACTCCATCACGACCCTCGGCCAAGCGATAACCCACGCCATGCACGGTTTGCAGCAAGGGTTTGGCAAATGGCTTGTCGATCACTTGGCGCAGTTGGTGGACATGGCTGCGCAGGCTGTCGCTGTCCGGGCAGTCATCGCCCCACAGGGCCTCTTCAAGCACTTCGCGGCGCAGGACATGCGGGCTTTTCTGCATCAACACCGCGAGCAGTTTCAGGCCGACAGGGTTGAGCTTGAGCAGGCGTCCTTCGCGGGTCACTTCCAGGGTGTCGAGGTCGTAGGACAGATCGCCGACTTGCAGCTCGCGCCGGCCGCCACCCTGGGCGCGACGCAGCACGGCTTCGATACGTGCGGCCAGTTCCGACAGGGCAAACGGCTTGAGCAGATAGTCATCGGCCCCCGACTTGAAGCCTTGCAGGCGGTCGTCCAATTGGTCGCGGGCGGTGAGCATGATCACCGGTGTGTCGCGGCGCGCGTCTTCACGCAGGCGTTTGCACAGGGTGTAGCCATCAATCCCAGGCAGCATGATATCGAGCACGATCAGGTCGTAATGCTCGGTGGCCGCCAGGTGCAGGCCAGACAAACCGTCCTGCGCACAGTCCACGGTATAGCCCTTGAGTCCGAGGTAATCCGCCAGGTTGGCCAGAATATCGCGGTTGTCTTCAACCAATAAAATTCGCATGGGCAGTGTCTCCGTACGCGGTAACAGCCGTGTTGGCTCGCGCAGCTTAAGGCCAAGTATGGCTTACCGCTAGGCCTGAACGGTCAACCGATTACTGTTTTCAATCGATAAAAAAGCCCCGCCTGATCACTCAGGCGGGGCTTTTATGCATCGGGGGTAAGGCTGGCTTACATCATGCCGCCCATGCCACCCATACCGCCCATGTCTGGCATACCGCCGCCAGCCGAGCCTTCTGCTTTCGGCTTGTCAGCGATTGCAGCTTCGGTGGTCAGGATCAGGCCACCGATGGAGGCTGCAGCCTGCAGCGCGGAACGAGTCACCTTGGTAGGGTCCAGGATGCCCATTTCGATCATGTCGCCGTAGACGCCAGTCGCAGCGTTGTAACCGTAGTTACCTTTGCCGTTCTTGACTTCGTTGACTACAACGCTTGGCTCGTCGCCGGAGTTGGCAGCGATCTGGCGCAGCGGTGCTTCAACAGCACGACGCAGCACAGCGATACCGACGTTCTGGTCAGCGTTGTCGCCGGTCAGGTTGGTCAGGGCTTCCAGAGCACGGATCAGCGCAACGCCACCGCCAGGTACCACGCCTTCTTCAACGGCCGCACGGGTTGCGTGCAGGGCGTCTTCAACGCGGGCTTTCTTCTCTTTCATTTCAACTTCGGAACCAGCGCCAACCTTGATCACTGCAACGCCGCCAGACAGCTTGGCCAGGCGCTCTTGCAGTTTTTCACGGTCGTAGTCCGAGGAAGTCTCGGCAACCTGGGCACGGATCTGGGTGATGCGCGCCTGGATGTCCTGCTCAACGCCAGCACCGTCAACGATGATGGTGTTTTCTTTGGAGATGGTCACGCGCTTGGCGCTACCCAGGTTTTCCAGGGTGGCGCTTTCCAGGCTCAGGCCGATCTCTTCGGAGATTACGGTACCGCCGGTCAGGACGGCGATGTCCTGCAGCATGGCCTTGCGACGATCGCCGAAGCCTGGAGCCTTGACGGCTGCGACTTTAACGATACCGCGCATGTTGTTCACAACCAGAGTCGCCAGGGCTTCGCCTTCAACGTCTTCGGAAACGATCAGCAGTGGACGGCCGGCTTTGGCAACGGCTTCCAGTACTGGCAGCATTTCGCGGATGTTCGAGATCTTTTTGTCGACCAGCAGGATCAGCGGGCTGTCCAGCTCGGCAACCATGGTCTCTGGTTTGTTGACGAAGTACGGGGACAGGTAGCCACGGTCGAACTGCATGCCTTCTACAACCGACAGTTCGTTTTCCAGGCCAGTGCCTTCTTCAACGGTGATCACGCCTTCTTTACCGACTTTTTCCATGGCTTCGGCAATGATGTCGCCGATGGAGCTGTCGGAGTTGGCAGAGATGGTACCTACCTGAGCGATAGCCTTGGTGTCAGCGCATGGCTTGGACAGGTTTTTCAGCTCAGCAACGATGGCGATGGTCGCCTTGTCGATGCCGCGCTTGAGGTCCATCGGGTTCATGCCGGCAGCGACGGCTTTGTAGCCTTCGTTGACGATGGCCTGAGCCAGAACGGTGGCGGTGGTGGTGCCGTCGCCGGCGTCATCGTTGGCACGGGAGGCAACGTCTTTGACCAGCTGCGCGCCCATGTTTTCGAAACGGTCTTCCAGTTCGATTTCTTTGGCGACCGAAACGCCGTCCTTGGTGATGGTCGGAGCGCCGAAGCTCTTCTCGATGATCACGTTACGGCCTTTCGGGCCCAGGGTCGCTTTTACTGCGTCAGCCAGGATGTTGACACCGGTGAGCATTTTCTTACGGGCGGAATCGCCGAATTTAACTTCTTTAGCAGCCATGATCGATATTCCTTAAATACTTTGTAGTAACGGGAAAATGAGCGGGGAATCAGCCTTCCAGTACAGCGAGAATCTCGTTCTCAGCCATAACCAGCAGGTCTTCGCCGTCGACTTTCACAGTGTTGCTGCCGGAGTAAGGACCGAATACAACCTTGTCACCGACTTTAACGGCCAGCGCACGCACTTCACCGTTTTCCAGAGTCTTGCCTGGGCCTGCAGCGACGATCACACCGTGGTTGGCTTTTTCAGCAGCCGAACCTGGCAGAACGATACCGCCAGCGGTTTTCTTTTCTTCTTCGCTGCGACGGATAACGACGCGGTCGTGCAGAGGACGAAGCTTGCTCATTGTCGATCTCTCCTAATTGTAAGTTTCATCGGCCGGTATCAGTACCGGCGGGTGGTATTCCGGCGGTGCCGGTCGCGGTTCGCCAAGCGAAACGCGGAAGTCTGTCTGGTGTCGCCACCAGAAACCTTGCGGTGACCGTTACATAAGGGCGTATATGCTTATTACAAGGGCCGCAGATGAAAATTTTTGTGTCAGCAGGGCACCCGAAGGTGCCCTGCCAGGGATGGCGTTACTTGGAGTCGCGGTGCTCGAACTCACCTTCGATCACATCACCTTCACGCCCCAACGGCTGGCGAGGTGCCGGGCCACCACGAGGCTGCAGGTCATCGGCAAACGCACGCTGGCGGATCGCCGCTTCTTCGGCACGCTGGCGCAGCTTGCCTGCCAGCAAGCGCCGGGTGAATGGCAGCAGCAGGATCAAACCCAGCACATCGCTGACAAAACCCGGCACGATCAACAGGCCACCGGCCAAAGCCATCATCAAGCCTTCAAGCATGGTCTGGGCCGGCAACTCGCCGCGATTCAGGCTTTCACGGGCACGCAGTGCTGTGGCCAGGCCGGCGATACGCAGCACGAACACGCCGAGCATCGAGCCGAGAATAATCAGCAGCAGCGCCGGGAAAAACCCTATAGCACCGCTGACCTTGACGAATACGAACAGCTCCAGCACCGGAAACAGCAGAAAGAGCAATAAAAAAGGGCGCATCAAATGGTTCCTCAACGCAAGAATGCCTTGCTACTAGACCCTAGATGACGTCGCCCTTTCGTGAATTCAAGCTTGCGAGGTGGCTTTTTTCGGCCAAGCCTCGGCGTGAGCCAGGAAAACCAAGGCCTCGCGCACTTGTGTCGGCGTGTTGCAAGTATCCGCAAAGGGCAACCAGTGCAGGCCCTGACCGATGCACAGGTGCATGCCTTCGCTGTCGATACCGGCCAGTTGCGCCGGCTCGGACGTCGGCAGGCCGGCCAGTTCGACATAGTGGGCGATGGCCTTGGTGTGATCGCTGTTCATGTGCTCGATCATGCTCAACTCGGCCTTGCCGGCGAACGGGTTGGCCAGGGTCAACTGATCGACCCAGTGGATCGCCCCAAAACCGCCGATGTAGCGATGCCGCACCGGCTTGAGCACCCAGAAATCGAAGTCATGGGCCTTGTGGTAGTTGGCCGAGTCCGGGAAATACCGGTAGTAGCGTTCGGCGGCGGCGGCAATGGCCGCCTCGTCCTCGAGCTTTTCGGCTTCGGCGAGATAGGTCAGGCGCCCGACAGCTTGCACATCATCAGCCTCGCGCTCGCCCACCAACAGCGAGCACTTGGGGTCTTTTTGCAGGTTGTGGGTGTGCTGGGCAATACGGCTGATCAGGATCAGCGGCCGGCCTTCGGCATCCAGGCAATAAGGCACCACCGAACCAAAGGGGAAGCCGGGCATGGCCTTGGAGTGGGTGGCCAGCGCCCCACGGTATTCCTTGAGCAGTAGTTCTCGTGCATTCTTGGCAACGTGGACGCTCAACTTATGACTCCTTCGATAAATTCCGTCAGAAAACGGACTGGGGCAACCGCTCAAATCTGCTCATAGGACATGCGAATGCATCTCAACGACAAAGTAATCATTATCACCGGCGGTTGCCAGGGCCTGGGCCGCTCCATGGCCGAGTATTTTGCAAGCAAAGGTGCCCATCTGGCACTGGTGGACCTCAATCAGGAAAAGCTCGATGCGGTCGTGGCTGCCTGCCAGTCCCATGGTGTCACCGCGCGCAGCTATCTGTGCAATGTGGCAGATGAAGACCAGGTGACTCATACCGTAGCGCAGATCGCCGAGGATTTCGGCGCGATCCACGGTTTGATCAACAACGCCGGGATCCTGCGTGATGGCCTGCTGCTCAAGGTCAAGGACGGCGAGATGACCAAGATGAGCCTGGCCCAGTGGCAGGCGGTGATCGACGTCAACCTGACCGGCGTGTTCCTCTGCACCCGCGAAGTGGCAGCAAAAATGGTGGAGCTGAACAACCAGGGCGCCATTATCAACATCTCGTCGATCTCCCGCGCGGGTAACGTGGGCCAGACCAACTATTCGGCGGCCAAGGCCGGCGTGGCCGCGGCGACGGTGACCTGGGCCAAGGAACTGGCGCGCTATGGCATTCGCGTGGCGGGTATTGCGCCGGGCTTTATCGAGACCGAGATGACACTGGGCATGAAGCCTGAAGCGCTGGAAAAGATGACTTCGGGGATCCCGCTCAAGCGCATGGGCCGCCCGGAAGAAATCGCCCATTCGGCGGCGTACATCTTCGAGAACGACTATTACACCGGGCGCATCCTGGAGTTGGATGGTGGGCTGCGGTTGTAACTGACACCGCGAAATCCCATGTAGGGCGGCTTGTGGGGGAGCTGGCTTGCCTGCGATAGCATCGCCTCGGTAATACTGAGAAACCGCGGTGGCGCTATCGCAGGCAAGCCAGCGCCTACATTCCAGTTACCAGGTCACGCCAAACCCTGCGGTGTAACGGGTCTTGCTCAGGTCGCTGTCCGAGCCGCCACTGATGATGTCGCGCTCGGCCTTGAGATTGAGCGAGGCCCATTCGGTGACTTTGTAGCGCAGGCCCATTTCGGCATCGAGGGCGTAGTCGGCCGGACCGGCCAGGGGTTTGCCCACTTCGCCGTTGGTGAAGAACTCCACGGTCTTGCCGATCAGGTAGCGGTTGTAGTCCCACTTCATGGCCAGGGAATAGAAGTTGTCCTTGCCGCCGTCCTGGTACTCATAGTCAGTGCGGTTGAGCAGCGAGCCCAGGGAGAACGCTCCCAGTTCATCGTCCCAGAACTGATAACCCGGACCGGTACCGACGGTGCGCTGGCGACGCAGGTCTTCAACCTTGTCGTGCTTGTAGGTCAAGCGCCCCTGCCAGAACCACTGGTCGGTAATAAAGCGGTCCAGCGCGTACTCGGCGCTCCAGTTGTCGGTGGTGACCACATCGTTCTGGAATTCGCGGTTGTATTCGCCTTCGGCAATATGCCGCCACTTGCCGTGACGGGCGGTGGTCTTGAAGTCGATGTCGTAGTCGTCGGTGTCTTTTTCCGCACGCTTGTAGTCCAGCGCCACGTCGACATTGCCCTTCCACACCAGATCCTCGATCACCGGCTTTGGCTTGATGATCTGCTGGATGCTGGCCAACTCCACCGTCTTGGGAGCCTCGCCGTTGGCCAGGATCACCTTGCCGTCCTCGGCCGGGTGCAGGGACTTGGCCTTCTCGCCGGTGTAGGCGTCTTGCTTGACCAGCAGTTCCTGGTCGCTTTCCAGGGTTTTCACCTGTTTCCAGTCCACCGGGATCGCCCCGGCGTATTCAGTCTGGATCAACAGCTTGCCGCCGTCGAAAACCTTGATCTTGCCGGTCAGGCGATCACCGTTTTTCAACCAGATGGTATCGGCCAGCACAGGGGTAGAGGCAGTAAAAACAGCGAGGCACAGCAGGGTTCTGGACAACATAAGCGTTTACGGGGCTCAAGTTTGGCGAAAAAAGGGGCATTATCGGCGTAGCTGAAGTCTTAGCAAGGACTGACTCAAGGTTTTCTATTGAGTTCAATTCTCAACGCCATCTTTACAGATGTTTCTTACATAGAAACGACTGATTTCAACCGAGCCAGCCAGAACAGTGAACGAGCCCGCCGAAACGCCGCAAACCCCGTCCGAAATGCGCCGTACTGCGCTGTACCTGACCTTGGCCCAAGTGCCCGAAGGCTGCGTGGTGAGTTATGGCGAACTGGCGCACCTGGCTGGACTGGGGCGTGCCGCACGCTTCGTAGGCCGCACCCTGAGCCAGCTACCAGAGGGTTCGAAATTGCCCTGGCACCGGGTGGTCGCCGCCGGCGGTCGGATAAGTCTGCCGGCGGGCAGCGCTTCAGGTGATGAACAACGTGCGCGTTTGCGCAGCGAAGGTGTCAGTATCCTGAACAATCGCGTTGATATTCAGCGCCATGGCTGGCGCCCGGTAGAGCACAGCGGTTAGAGTGCGCGCTTTGTTTCCGTAAATCTGAGGCAGACTCCAGCCCATGCCCCGTAAAACCTGGCGCGCCGCGCTCGCTGCCTATGCCAGCCCCTCGACGTTAGTGCTGTTATTGCTCGGCTTTGCCGCCGGTCTGCCTTACATGTTGGTGTTCTCGACGCTCTCAGTCTGGTTGCGCGAAGCCGGTGTGGCACGCGAGACCATTGGCTATGCGAGCCTGATCGGCCTGGCATATGCGTTCAAGTGGGTCTGGTCACCCCTGCTGGACCAATGGCGCCTGCCGCTATTGGGCAAGTTGGGTCGTCGTCGTTCCTGGTTGGTGCTGTCCCAATCCCTGGTAATTCTCGGCTTGATCGGTATGGGCTTCTGCGACCCGCAGAAACACCTGTCCTGGCTGATCGCCATTGCCGTTATCGTCGCATTCGCCTCCGCAACCCAAGACATCGCAGTTGACGCCTATCGCCTGGAAATCGCCGATGACAGCCGCCAGGCCGCGCTGGCCGCCAGCTATATGTCCGGCTACCGCATCGCCGCCCTGCTGGCCACGGCGGGCGCGCTGTTCTTTGCCGAAGGCTTTGGTTCCACCGGCTTCAACTATAAGCATTCGGCGTGGACCGGCACCTACGTGCTGTTCGGCGTGTTGATGATCCCTGCCCTGCTCACCAGCTTTTTCATGCGTGAACCCGACGTGCCCCTGCGCACCCAGTTGCAGGCCGGGCGCTACACGTTTGCCCACCAACTGATGTCGGTGTTTGTGCTGATCGTCCTGCTGGTGTCGGTCCCGGCGATGTTCACCCAGTTGTACAACACCGATTTCGCCAGCGTACTGTTCGAAGGCGTAAGCCTGCTCGACCTGCTGCTGGAAGACCGCGCCTTCCTGCGCGCCATCCTCTATATCACCCTCACCGCCCTGTGCCTCTCGGCCATGGGCCGTCGAGGCCTGGCGCCGGTGCTGACGCCGGTCAACGACTTTATCCTGCGCTACCGCTGGCAGGCCCTGTTGCTGCTGGGGCTGATCGCCACCTACCGCATGTCGGACACGGTGATGGGCGTGATGGCCAACGTGTTCTATATCGACCAGGGGTTCACCAAGGACCAGATCGCCAGTGTCAGCAAGATCTTCGGCCTGATCATGACCCTGGTCGGCGCCGGCATGGGTGGCCTGTTGATCGTGCGATTCGGCATCCTGCCGATCCTGTTTATCGGTGGTATCACCTCGGCCGGCACCAACTTGCTGTTCCTGATGCTCGCCGACATGGGCGCCGACCTGCAGATGCTGATCTTCACCATTTCCCTGGACAACTTCAGCTCGGGCCTGGCGACCTCGGCGTTCGTCGCCTACCTGTCGAGCCTGACCAACCTGAAGTTCTCCGCCACCCAATACGCCCTGCTCAGCTCGATCATGTTGCTGTTGCCACGACTGATCGGTGGTTACTCGGGGGTCATGGTGGAAAAGTTCGGCTATCACAACTTCTTCCTGATCACCGCGATGCTCGGTGTGCCGACACTGCTGCTGATTGCCTTGCACTGGTACCAGGAAAGCCGGCGGATCCGTTTGAACCCGCCCGAAGAAGGCTGATACCTGTGGGGGTTGGCCCGCTCCCACGTGAAGCCAGCGCCCCACAGAAATCCAGTCACCACCTGATGCCTGTACTCTGGCGGCGACCGCCCGTACAATCCCAGGTCACTTCAAGTCCAAGCAACCGACAACGGCCTACCATGCGCACCAGTCAATATTTGCTCGCCACACAGAAAGAAACGCCTTCCGACGCGGTCGTGATCAGCCACCAGCTGATGCTGCGCGCCGGTATGATCCGCAAACTGGCCTCTGGCCTGTACACCTGGCTGCCCATGGGCTTGAAGGTGATGCGCAAGGTCGAAGCGATCGTTCGCGAAGAAATGAACGCCGCCGGCTCTCTGGAAGTATTGATGCCGAGCACTCAGCCGGCTGAACTGTGGCAGGAATCCGGGCGCTGGGAAGAGTACGGCCCTGAGTTGCTGCGCTTCAAGGATCGTCATGGCCGCGACTTCTGCGCAGGCCCGACCCATGAAGAAGTGATCACCGACCTGATGCGCAACGAGTTGAGCAGCTACAAACAGCTGCCCCTCAACCTGTATCAGATCCAGACCAAGTTCCGTGACGAAATCCGCCCACGCTTCGGCTTGATGCGTGGCCGCGAGTTCATCATGAAGGACGCCTATTCGTTCCACGCCGATCAGCCTTCGCTGCAGGTCACCTATGACCGCATGCATCAGGCCTATTGCAACGTGTTCACCCGCCTGGGCCTGAAATTCCGCCCGGTCGAAGCGGACAACGGTTCCATCGGCGGCGCGGGCTCCCATGAGTTCCACGTGCTGGCAGAGTCCGGCGAAGACGATATCGTCTTCAGCGACGGCTCCGACTACGCAGCCAACATCGAGAAAGCCGAAGCGGTGCCGCGGGAAACTTCCCGTCCTGCGCCGGCTGAAGAACTGCGCCTGGTCGATACCCCAGACACCAAGACCATTGCGGCCCTGGTCGAAAAATTCAATCTGCCGATTGAAAAGACCATCAAGACCCTGATCGTGCATGCCGAGGAAGAAGGCAAGTTGATCGCTCTGGTGATCCGTGGCGACCACGAACTCAACGAAATCAAGGCTGCCCAGCAACCTGGCGTCGCCAGCCCGCTGGTCATGGCCTCGGACGCCGAACTGCGTGACGCCATTGGCGCCGGCGCCGGCTCCCTGGGCCCACTGAACCTGCCATTGCCGATCATCATCGACCGCTCGGTCGAGCTGATGAGCGACTTCGGTATCGGTGCCAACATCGATGACAAGCACTACTTCGGCGTCAACTGGGAGCGTGACCTGCCGGTTCCAACCGTGGCCGACCTGCGCAACGTGGTGGCCGGTGATCCAAGCCCGGACGGCAAGGGCACCCTGGAAATCAAGCGCGGTATCGAAGTGGGGCACATCTTCCAACTGGGCAACAAGTACAGCAAGGCGATGAAGTGCGAAGTGCTGGGCGAAAACGGCAAGCCGGTGACCCTGGAAATGGGCTGCTATGGCATTGGCGTTTCCCGCGTGGTGGCCGCTGCCATCGAGCAGAACCATGACGACAAAGGCATTATCTGGAGCGACACCCTGGCGCCGTTCCAGATCGCCCTGGTACCGCTGCGCTACGAAACCGAGCAGGTTCGCGAAGCCACCGACAAACTGTATGCCGAACTGACGGCCGCCGGTTTCGAAGTGCTGCTGGATGATCGCGACAAGAAGACCAGCCCGGGCATCAAGTTTGCCGACATGGAACTGATTGGCATCCCTCACCGGATCGTGGTCAGTGACCGCGGCCTGGCCGATGGCAATCTGGAATACAAGAGCCGGACCGAAGCCGAAGCCCAACCGTTGCCGGTGGCTGACGTGCTGCCCTTCCTTCAGGCGCGTATTCGTCGCTGAAAACCAGATCAAGAGAAGTCATGTTCAAGCGAAACACCAAAGCCCTGGGGGGCGCCGCCTTGTGCGGCGCCCTGCTGGTCAGCGGCTGCGCCAATCACATGTCGCAGCGTAGCGAGCACGAGGAACGGATCGAGCGCAAATTGCTCGACCACAGCCTGCAGATTGATGTCGGCGAACCCAAAGTACTTGAGCTGCCGCAACGCCGCGTGCGTATTCATGAACAGCGGACTTTCGAAGTCACTGAGTTTGAAGTCACGCGCCACTATGATCGCTACACGCCCTACCAGCCCTGGCGCGAACTCTATGAGATCCCGCTGGGTGCCGTGGCAGTGGTCGCGGGCGCCGGGGCCAATGTGGCGAACATCTTTGCCCTGGGCAACCTGCCCGACAGCATGACCCATGACTGGATCAGCTACGGCGTGGCCGGGCTCAACCCGTTCATGAACGTGCAGTCACACGGCCGGGCGCAGCAGAACCTGGCAGGCATCGACGAAATCCAGCGTGACCGCCGCCTGGAATACACCAGCCTGCCGTGGAGCGAGCGACCGGTGCAGGTCAAGGCCGGCAAGCAGACCCACGAGATGACTACCGACCGCAATGGCGTCCTGCGCCTGAACCTGCTGGACAGCCCGTTTGCCGAGCAGGACCTGAGCCAGGTCCGCACCTTGCGGATCAGCATTGAAGATGCCCAGGACGACGTGCACTCGGACTCATCCCTGGCCATCAGCACCACTTTGCGCGGCAAGCTGCTGGAAGCCCATGCCTTGATCTACGACGACCTGGAGGATGACGAAGTCAGCCAATGGGTGCATCGGGTCAAGCGCTTGTCGGAGCTGGGCCTGGAAGAAGAAGCCAGCGAACTGGAACAGAGCCTGATTGAACTGACGCGCAATGATCCGGAGTTGCAGCAGGAATTTCTCAAGGCGCTGACCCAGGATGGCGGCCGTCTGGTGGCTGACCCGGGTACCCGCTGAGGCAGCACTCAATGTAGGAGCGGGCTTGTGTGGGAGCGGGCTTGCCCGCGATAGCGGAGTGTCAGGTTAGATTTATTCGACTGACCCACTGCCATCGCGGGCAAGCCCGCTCCCACATAAGGCCCACCTTCAGCCGTCTACCAGGACAGCTCCAGCTGTTCATTGCCCATGCTCAAATCGAGCAAGCGCACACCAATCCCCAGCAATCGCACCGGCTTACCCCCGCGATTGAACGCCTGGGTCAGCAACTGCCGGTAACTCTCCAGGTCCCGCCCTGCCCCCGCCTGTTCCAGGGTGGTCTGGGTAAAATCATGGAACTTCACTTTGACAAAGGGTTTACCCGGCCGATAACTGCTGTCGATACGCTGCATGCGCCCGGCCAGGGTCTCCATCAGCTCAGGGAGTTTTTCCAGGCAACTGGGCAGGTCCGGTAGATCGACATCGTAGGTATTCTCTACGCTGATGGATTGCCGGCGGCTGTCGTTATGCACCGCCCGGTCATCAATCCCACGCGCCAAACTCCATAACCGCTCACCGAAACTGCCGAATTCCCGCACCAGCGCCAACTTGTTCCACTCGCGCAGTTGCAGGCAGTCCTCTATTCCCAGCCGCGCCAGTTTTTCAGCAGTGACCTTGCCGACGCCATGCAACTTGCTCACGGGCAGCGCCGAAACAAAGTCCTCCACCTGATCCGGGGTGATCACAAACAGTCCATTGGGCTTTTTCCAGTCGCTGGCGATCTTGGCCAGGAACTTGTTCGGCGCCACCCCCGCAGAAACCGTGATATGCAACTGATTGGAGACCCGCCGACGGATATCCTGGGCAATACGCGTGGCGCTGCCGCCGAAATGCGCGCAATCGGAAACATCCAGATAGGCTTCGTCCAGCGACAACGGCTCGATCAGATCGGTGTAGTCACGGAAAATCGTGTGGATTTCTTTCGATGCTTCTTTATAGGCATCCATACGCGGCTTGACGATGGTCAGGTCGGGGCACAGTTTCAACGCATGGCGCGAGGACATGGCCGACCGCACGCCGTAGGCCCGCGCCTCGTAATTGCAGGTGGCGATCACCCCGCGCCGGTCCGCCGAGCCACCTACCGCCAGGGGCTTTTGCGCCAGGCTCGGGTTATCCCGCATTTCGATGGCAGCGTAGAAGCAGTCACAGTCGACGTGGATGATTTTGCGCTGCGTCATATAAAGAGAGGCGTGATCAGGACATAAAGTGGACGGATCGCCAGTATCGCATTCACACCTGTATATAGCACCAGTACTTTGAATCATCTGACAAAGCGGTAGGAAAAAGCCCGGATGAATTTATTTTCTCAATCGAAGAACACGCTCCAATAGAGCTGGAAGCCACGGTCTGACTGGCCGCAAACCCTTCCAGCAGTTGATTTGGAGAGCTAAGCGATTGAAGCACAAGCGCTTTTCTTTGAATCCGTGGTTGACACAGTGTCATTCCTCTGTAGAATGCCGACACACAGACGCGGGATGGAGCAGTCTGGTAGCTCGTCGGGCTCATAACCCGAAGGTCGTCGGTTCAAATCCGGCTCCCGCAACCAAACATCAAGAAAGGCTACTCGAAAGAGTGGCCTTTTTTGTGCGCGCAGGTTTTTGCCCTGCCGCCTGATGCAATATGCCGACGTAGTGAAAAGTCGTGCTCAATCGAGCACTTAGGCTAATTTGCAGTTATTTGGCCCTTTATGCCATTAACGGTTGACACCTCGTCGTTGCGCTGTAGAATGCCGCCCACAGACGCGGGATGGAGCAGTCTGGTAGCTCGTCGGGCTCATAACCCGAAGGTCGTCGGTTCAAATCCGGCTCCCGCAACCAAACATCAAGAAAGGCTACTCGAAAGAGTGGCCTTTTTTGTGTCTGACTGAAAAGTTCTTTTGAAACAATGGCATGGCATCTTTCAGGAAACCGCTCATGGGTTTCGGACTCCATCCAATTGCAGGCCATGCTCGAGTGCCGAGCACACCCTTGCGCGACCAATGGACGCTGTCGCCGGCCCCGGTGATCCGCGTTACTATTTGTAATTATTTTGTACATAGGGATTGGTAACTTGGCTGGATACCCCCATCCTGTCGCGCACAATCCACGAGGTGATTGATGCGCGCCAATTCGTCTGAACCACAAGACACTGTCACAGCCACACAACCGATCACCCCCACCCGTCTGCGCTGGCTGGATCGGTTGAGCAAGTATCGTCAACCCATTGGGCTGGCAGTCACTTTGCTGCTGTTTACCATTGCCTTGATCGCTTGCCGCCACTTGCTCCTGGAGCTGGATCTTTACGCCCTCCACGACTCGATCCTGGAGGTGCCGCAGCCCGCCTTGCTGGGCGCCTTCGCCGCCGCGATCGCCGGTTTCATCATTCTATTGGGCTACGAATTTTCCGGCGCACGCTACGCCGGGGTAAAACTGCCGGCCAAGACTTTGGCCTATGGCGGCTTTACCGCGTTCGCCATTGGCAATGCGATTGGCCTGTCGATGCTGTCCGGCGGCTCGGTGCGCTACCGCTTATATGCACGGCATGGCATCGGGGCTTCGGAAGTTGCCCGGATGACGGTGTTTGCCAGCCTGGCCCTGGGCTGCGCCCTACCGCCGCTCGCAGCCCTGGCCACCCTGAGCAACCTGCCCGCCGCCTCCAATGCCCTGCACTTGCCCGCAACGTTGCTCGGCGCAATCGCCGGTGCGGTGCTATTACTCTCGGTCGTACTGTGTATCGGGATTTATCGCCGTCGAACGCCAGAACAACCCTACCCCGACAACCTGCTAGTCAGAGTCGGCCGCCGCACCTTGCGCCTGCCAGGGCGCCGACTGACCTTCCTGCAATTGATCATCACCGCCCTGGACGTCGCCGCTGCCGCTACCGTGCTTTATCTGCTGCTGCCAGAAGCGCCGCCATTCGGTCCGTTCCTGCTGGTTTACCTGCTGGCGCTTGCCGCCGGTGTCCTGAGCCATGTACCAGGCGGCGTCGGGGTATTCGAAGCGATCCTGCTGGCCGCATTTGCCGACACGCTCGGCGCCGCGCCGCTGGCCGCCGCACTGCTGCTGTACCGCATGATCTACGTGGTGCTGCCGCTGTTGATCGCATGCATCTTCCTACTGATCAGCGAGGCTCAGCGTCTGTTCCAGACCCAGCAGAGCCTGCGGGTGGCCTCGGGCCTCGCGGCACCGGTGTTGGCCGTGCTGGTTTTTTTGTCCGGGGTGGTGCTGCTGTTCTCCGGCGCCACCCCGGAAATCGACTCACGCCTGGAAAACATCGGCTTCCTGATTCCCCACCGCCTGATTGACGCCTCGCACTTTGGCGCCAGCCTGATCGGCGTGCTGTGCCTGTTGCTGGCCCAGGGCCTGCGTCGACGCCTGTCGGCAGCCTGGATGCTGACCATGGTGCTGCTGCTGGTGGGCGCCCTGCTCTCACTGCTCAAAGGCTTCGACTGGGAAGAAGCCAGCCTGATGACCACCACCGCCGTGCTGCTGGCGATCTTCCGGCGCTCGTTCTACCGCGCCAGCCGCCTGACCGAGTTGCCGTTCTCGCCGCTGTATCTGGTGGCCAGCGTCTGCGTGCTCGGTGCGTCGATCTGGCTGCTGCTGTTTGCCTATCAGGATGTGCCTTATAGCCATCAACTGTGGTGGCAGTTCACCCTCGACGCCAACGCCCCGCGTGGCCTGCGCTCGCTGCTGGGCGCCGCAATCCTGTTGGTGATTGTCTCGCTGACCTGGCTGTTGCGCACCGCACGCCCGGTGATCCACCTGCCGAGCGCCGATGAGCTGGAGCGGGCCACCAAGATCCTGATGGCCTCGTCGCAACCCGACGGCGGCCTGGCCCTGACCGGCGACAAGGCCCTACTGTTCCACCCCAACGACGAAGCCTTCCTGATGTATGCCCGCCGTGGCCGTAGCCTGGTGGCGCTGTACGACCCGATCGGCCCGACCCAGCCAAGGGCCGAGATGATCTGGCAGTTCCGCGACCTGTGCGATATCCATCACGCCCGCCCGGTGTTCTACCAGGTGCGCGCAGAGAACCTGCCCTTCTATATGGATATCGGCCTGACGGCGATCAAGCTGGGCGAAGAAGCCCGGGTCGATCTCAAGCGCTTTGACCTGGAAGCCAAGGGCAAGGAGATGAAGGACCTGCGCTACACCTGGAACCGCGGGACGCGGGACGGCCTGTCTCTGGAAATCTTCGAGCCGGGGCAGGCGCCCATGGACGCGCTGAAAGTCATTTCCGATGCCTGGCTGACCGGCAAGAACGTGCGGGAAAAGGGCTTCTCCCTCGGCCGTTTCAGCGATGAATACCTCAAGCATTTTCGCATCGCGGTGATTCGCTTCGAGGGGCAGCCGGTGGCCTTCGCCAACCTGCTGGAGACCTACAGCCATGACCTGGCCAGCCTGGACCTGATGCGCGCGCACCCCGACGCACCAAAGCTGACCATGGAGTTCATGATGGTCGGCTTGATCCAGCATTATAAAAGCCACAACTATGCACGCTTCAGCCTCGGCATGGTGCCGTTGTCGGGCCTGCAACCGCGTCGTGGCGCACCGCTGACCCAGCGCCTGGGCTCGATGGTATTCCGCCGTGGCGAGCAACTGTATAACTTCCAAGGTTTGCGCCGCTTCAAAGACAAGTTCCAGCCTGACTGGGAACCTCGCTACATGGCCGTGCCCGCAGGACTTGATCCGCTGGTGGCACTGGCCGATACCGCCGCCCTGATCGCAGGCGGCTTGACTGGATTGGTGAAACGCTGATGATTCGACGCTCCTGGCGGTATGTATTGGCAGGTCTGGTGGTGCTGGCCCTGATCCTCGGTGGCGGCTACTGGTACTGGAATCGCCCTGCCCCCCAACCGACCCTGGAACAGTTGCCCCAGGCCGACGGCTCGAGCATGACCCGCGTAACACCGGGTACCCCCACCAAGGCCCGCGTAGCGGTCGCCGTGATGGCCGACGCCAGCCTGACCGATAATCAACTGATTGCCTTGAGCCAGGGCGGCAGCGCGCAGATCGTGCAAGTGATCCTGCCCAAGGAAGACTGCAAACTGCAGGAACAAGCCCTGCAAGCGGCGCTGGGCCAACTCAAGGGCCCGGCCACCCTGGTCAGCGGCATCGGCCCTGGCGCCGGCCTGGCCTGGCGCTGGCTGGCGACGCAGAACGACGACAAGGCCAACGCCATCTCGGTGGGCTTTGCCCTGGTCCAGGAAGGTTGCACGGACCCACTGCCCAAGACCGCCGCCCACGGCAACTGGCTGGTGGCCTGGAACGACAACCCCGACGACGAAAGCGCCAGTTTCGTACGCGACACCCCGCGTGCCACCACCAGCATCAGCGACTACGACATCAACTACCCGCAAGTGCTGAACAATGAACTGCGCAAGCAACTGGTGGGCTCGGACAATGGCGGCCTGGCGATCCCGGTGGTCGAAGTACCGGCCGGCCAGGCCAAGGACACCGTGACCCTGTTCCTCTCCGGCGACGGCGGCTGGCGCGACCTGGACCGCGACGTGGCCGGCGAGATGGCGAAGATCGGCTACCCGGTGGTCGGCGTCGACACCCTGCGCTACTACTGGCAGCACAAAAGCCCGGAACAGAGCGCCAAAGACCTGACCGAACTGATGCAGCACTACCGGCAGAAATGGGGCACCAAACGCTTTGTGCTGACGGGTTACTCGTTCGGTGCCGATGTACTGCCAGCTATCTACAACCGCCTGCCGGAAGCCGAACAGCAGCGGGTCGACGCCATTATCCTGCTGGCCTTTGCCCGCACCGGCAGCTTCGAGATCGAAGTGGAAGGCTGGCTGGGCAACGCCGGCAAGGAAGCCGCCACCGGCCCGGAAATGGCCAAGCTGCCAGCGGCCAAAGTGGTGTGCATCTACGGTGAGGAAGAAGTCGATGAGAGCGGCTGCACCGACAAGACCGCCGTGGGCGAAGCCATGAAGCTACCGGGCGGCCATCACTTCGACGAGAACTACCCGGCATTGGCCAAGCGCCTGGTGGATATCATCGAGAAGCGTCAGGTCAAGGCAGAGTAACGTCTGCTCCTACCGTAGATCCCATTGCAGGTTAATCGCCGTACAACAAAAAGCCCTCGCTGCCTCACGGTAACGAGGGCTTTTTAGTGGGCCTCAGCGCACCGCTGCCGACGGTCCGGAAAGATCCCACACATCATCCTGCGCGTGACTGGCCTCCCAGGCTCGCACCTTGCGCCGCGCTTCATCAAACAGACGCACGTAGTTGCCGTGACTGATTTTTTCCGCGACATCAGGTGGCAGTCGACTGAACAGCGGTCGGATCAACTCGGGAAGCGCCAGGTATTGCTCGACCGTGAGGCGCTGGCCAGGTACCACCTTGTCCGGCAACTCTAGCGTGTTCTTGCTGAACATCACGGTATCGGAGCCCCATAACACCCGGCTGCTGTACTGATTGAAAAAGCCGATCCACTCATTGACGGGCGGCATGCCAGGTCCGGGGTGAATAATATTTTTCTGGACCAGATCCCAGGAAATATCCACTACCCATGCCGGGCAGCTGTCGAGAATACGAGCAACGGTCTTCAAGTGGGTGGACGTCGGTTTTACATAGCGCCCCAGCCCGGTGTGCGCCCAGATCACCGAAGCACTGGGGGCCGCGCTGCACAAATGCTTGAGGGCCGCCTCATAGGTCCGGCCAGGGAAGACATCCTCCACCGTACCGTCGTAGTTGACTTCGGTCTGGTACAAGTCGTTGTGTAGCGTCACGACCAGACCGGTCTCTTCGGCCACCTTCAGCAGATCTACCAGGGACTGGGCATACAGCGACATCGTGCCTTTCTTATCGAGGTCAGCGGGTAGCGGCACGGTGGCAGTGCTGCGGATGGTCTCGCCGGCGATCTTGCGTGACACCAACTCCTTGTGCACCGTGAACTCACCGATACCGGCAAACGCCCCCGGAAAGGTCAGCAGCACCCGCTTGATGTGCTGGGCCCCATACCGGTCCATGGGGTTGAAGCCGGTAATCATAAGGTCCAGCCGCCCCTGATCCGCCGCTGACAACTGCAGGTACTCCCTGGCATACATCGCGTCCGCGAAGGCGTAATAGTACAAGTCCGCCTTGGGGCCGATGTAGTAGTTGGCGCCATACAAACGACCGGAAGGGTCCATCACCTGATAGTGTTCAAAACTGTCCCAGCGCTGCTGCAACGGCAGCGGCATCACCACCGAACGGACCACACTGGCCGATAAATAGTCTGACAGTAGGGTTTTCAACGAAACGCCCTGATAGGCGTAATTGGAAGGGTGGAAGTGAGCGTCGGCAAAGGGCAAAGCCTGGGGGACGACGGGCGGTATATCAATGCTGCTGGACGAACAACCTACAACTAAAAGCGTGATGCCTGACACCAATCCTGAGAGCGTGCGCTTCATCTTTGGCTTTCCCTAGTAAGTGGATCCTCATGGGCCAGACGACAAACTTGGATAAAAAGACGTTAGCACACCCCCCAGGCTTTAAAAGGCGATGATTCAACCAAGGATCGACAGGCCAAAAAAAACCGCGATGGCATACAGCCCATCGCGGTTCTGTTTTCAACACGGCCTACATTTCTACCTGGGTGCCCAACTCAATCACCCGGTTCACCGGCAGCTTGAAGAAGCGCAGGTTGCCGTTGGCGTTCTTCAGCATGAAAGCAAACAACCCTTCGCGCCAGCGCGCCATGCCTTCGAGCTTGGAGGCGATGACCGTCTCGCGGCTGAGGAAGTAGGTGGTGCGCATAGGGCTGAAGTCCAGGTCGTCCAGATGGCACAGCTTCAGGGCTTCGGGCACGTCCGGCTCATCGGTAAAGCCAAAGTGCAGGATCACGCGGAAGAAACCGTCGCCATAGGAATCCACCTCGAAGCGGCGCTGGGCCGGGACGCGCGGGATATCTTCATAGACCACCGTCAGCAGCACCACCTGCTCGTGCAGCACCTGGTTATGCAACAGGTTATGCAGCAAGGCGTGGGGCACCGCGTCCGGACGGGCGGTGAGGAACACCGCCGTGCCCTGCACGCGATGGGGCGGCTGGACGCGGATGCTGCTGATAAAGATCGGCAGCGGCAGCCCGCCCTCGTCCAGGCGCTCTACCAGTAATTGCTTGCCGCGCTTCCAGGTGGTCATCAGCACAAACAGCACGATCCCCGCCAATACCGGGAACGCACCGCCCTGCACTACCTTCGGCACGTTGGCCGCAAAGAACAGGCCATCCACCAGCAAAAAGCCCAGCAACACCGGGACTGCCAGGACCGGCGGCCATTTCCACAGCAGCAGCATCACCGCGGAGACGAGGATCGTGGTCATCAGCATGGTTCCGGTCACGGCCACCCCGTAGGCCGAGGCCAGGGCGCCCGAAGACTCGAAGCCCAGCACCAGCAGGATCACGCCAACCATCAGCGACCAGTTCACCGCGCCAATGTAGATCTGGCCTTGCTCGGCGCTGGAGGTGTGCTGGATATGCATGCGCGGGATGTAACCAAGCTGGATTGCCTGGCGCGTCAACGAGAACGCACCGGAAATCACCGCCTGGGAAGCAATCACCGTGGCCAGGGTGGACAAGCCCACCAGCGGCAGCAGTGCCCAGCTTGGCGCCAGCAGGTAGAACGGGTTGCGCGCGGCCTCGGGGTCACCCAGCAGCATCGCGCCCTGGCCAAAATAGTTGAGCACCAGGGCCGGCAGCACCAGGATAAACCAGGCGCGGGCAATGGGTTTGCGGCCGAAATGGCCCATGTCGGCATACAGCGCTTCGGCACCGGTCAAGGCCAGCACCACGGCGCCGAGGATCGCCACGCCGATACCCGGGTGGACCATGAAGAAGCGCACGCCCCACATCGGGTTCATCGCGTTGAGCACTTCAGGGTGCTGGACGATGCCATAGATACCCAGGCCACCCAGCACCAAAAACCAGGTGACCATCACCGGCCCGAACAGCTTGCCGATGCGGTCGGTGCCATGTTTCTGGATCAGGAACAGCCCCACCAGCACCACCAGCGCCACGGGCACGACCCAATGCTTCAGGCCGTCGAACGCCAGTTCCAGGCCCTCGATGGCCGACAACACGGAAATCGCCGGGGTGATCATGCTGTCGCCATAGAACAACGCCGCACCGCACAGGCCGCACACCACCAGGAAACTGCGCAGCCGCGGGTGATTGCCCGCCGCCCGTCGGGCCAGCGCCGTCAGAGCCATGATGCCGCCCTCGCCCTGGTTGTCGGCGCGCAGCACGAACAACATGTACTTGATGGACACCACCCAGATCAGCGACCAGAAAATCAGCGCCAGGATCCCCAGCACGCCGTCATGATTGACCTGGACCCCGTAATTGCCGGAAAACACCTCTTTAAGGGTGTAGAGCGGGCTGGTGCCGATATCGCCATAAACCACCCCGACCGCGGCCACCAACATGCCGATTGGCTTTGCGCTGGAGTGCCCGGCACCTGCCGCCTGACTATTTACCTGACCCATCAACCACTCCCGCCCTTTTGACCTGAGGTCTTCTATAAGCAGCACAGCTATACACTTAAGCCCAACGCCAAGCTATACACAGCGTGTACTGCTGTACTTCTAGTAACAGATTATTTGTTGACTACCGATCTACCTCGATGCAACGGCGCGCAGCATAACGCAGCACTCGTCGTATTTCCCTGCATAAAGCTGGTCAAGCGCGTTTCCCGTCGCTAGAATTGCGCACTTTTTGATCAGAGGCACATCAAGTGCCCATCCGTTGCCCTGTCGTGCCCGACTGGCGGCGTCATTCAATACCGAGGTTAGACATGTCCACCACCATCGCAAAAGCCAACCCAAAGGTTGGCTTTGTTTCCCTGGGTTGCCCGAAGGCTCTGGTCGACTCCGAGCGCATCCTCACGCAACTGCGCATGGAAGGCTACGACGTTGTGTCCACCTACCAGGACGCTGACGTGGTGGTGGTCAACACCTGTGGCTTCATTGACTCGGCCAAGGCAGAGTCCCTGGAAGTGATCGGCGAAGCCATCAAGGAAAACGGCAAGGTCATCGTCACCGGCTGCATGGGCGTGGAAGAAGGCAATATCCGCAACGTGCACCCAAGCGTGCTGGCGGTGACCGGTCCGCAGCAGTACGAGCAGGTGGTCAACGCCGTGCACGATGTGGTGCCGCCGCGCCAGGACCACAACCCGCTGATCGACCTGGTGCCACCCCAGGGCATCAAGCTGACCCCGCGTCACTATGCGTACCTGAAGATTTCCGAAGGCTGCAACCACAGTTGCAGCTTCTGCATCATCCCGTCGATGCGCGGCAAGCTGGTCAGCCGCCCGGTGGGCGATGTACTGGACGAGGCCCAGCGTCTGGTCAAGTCCGGGGTCAAAGAGCTGCTGGTGATCTCCCAGGACACCAGTGCCTACGGCGTCGACGTGAAGTACCGCACCGGTTTCTGGAACGGCGCGCCGGTGAAAACCCGCATGACCGAACTGTGCGAAGCCCTGAGCAGCCTGGGTGTGTGGGTGCGCCTGCACTACGTGTACCCGTACCCGCACGTCGACGAACTGATCCCGTTGATGGCCGCCGGCAAGATCCTGCCGTACCTGGACATCCCGTTCCAGCACGCCAGCCCCAAAGTGCTCAAGGCCATGAAACGCCCGGCCTTCGAAGACAAGACCCTGGCGCGGATCAAGAACTGGCGCGAGATCTGCCCGGACCTGATCATCCGCTCGACCTTTATCGTGGGCTTCCCCGGCGAAACCGAAGAAGACTTCCAGTACCTGCTGGACTGGCTCACCGAAGCCCAACTGGACCGCGTCGGCTGCTTCCAGTACTCGCCGGTGGAAGGCGCCCCGGCCAACCTGCTGGACCTGGCGGTGGTGCCGGATGACGTCAAGCAGGACCGTTGGGAGCGTTTCATGGCCCATCAACAAGCCATCAGCTCGGCCCGCCTGCAACTGCGCATCGGCAAGGAAATCGAAGTGCTGATCGACGAAGTGGACGAGCAAGGCGCGGTCGGCCGCTGCTTCTTCGACGCGCCGGAAATCGACGGTAATGTATTTATCGACGATGCCAGCGGCCTCAAGCCCGGCGACAAGGTCTGGTGCACGGTCACCGACGCCGACGAGTACGACCTCTGGGCGCAAAAACGCGACTAAGCGGTAAAAAATTGAAAAAGCCCTGCTTCTGGACAAGATGCGGGGCTTTTTTAGGTCTATCGTTTGCCCCATCACCGCCAACAAGCAGCAAGGAGCAGCGGGCATGGGCCAGCACTCGGTTATCCACACCCCGAAAACCAGCGACTACCCGGAATTGACCCGGATCTGGGAGGCCTCGGTGCGAGCCACCCATGACTTCCTGCCGGATAGCTACATCGAGCGCCTGAGACACCTGGTGCTGACGCGCTACCTGGATGCCGTGATGTTGATCTGCACCAAGGACGCGCGCCAACGGATCACCGGATTTGCCGGCGTTGCGGCGGGCAAGGTGGAAATGCTGTTTATCGACCCGCACTACCGGGGCCAGGGCCTGGGGCAGCAGTTGCTGCAGTATGCGGTTACGTCGATGAATGCCGATGAACTGGACGTCAACGAACAAAACCCCCAGGCCCTGGGCTTCTACCTCAAGCAGGGTTTTGAAGTGATCGGGCGCACCGAGCATGACGGCATGGGCCAGCCCTATCCGTTGCTGCATATGCGTTTGCGCCAGGTGCAGCAAACACGCAGCGGCTGACACAGCCCAAATCAAATGTTGGCGCTGGCTTGCCTGCGCCCACAAAAAGCAACTGCGGCGAAATGGGGCCGGGATTAACCGGCTCCAGGCAGGTACAATAGCTGCCCCCTTTTGTTACGGCCCTTGTCATGACTGACCCCATACGCCTCTCCAAACGCCTTATCGAACTGGTCGGTTGCTCCCGTCGGGAGGCCGAGCTGTTCATCGAAGGCGGCTGGGTCTCGGTAGATGGCGAAGTGATTGATGAGCCACAGTTCAAGGTCACGACACAAAAAGTCGAACTTGATCCCGAGGCCAAGGCCACGGCTCCAGAGCCTGTGACTATCCTGTTTCATGCACCGGTTGGTGTGGATGTCGACAGCGCGATGCAGTCCCTGAGCGCCGAAACCCTGTCTGAAGAGCACCGCTTCAGCAAGCGCCCGCTCAAGGGCCACTTCCTGCGCCTGACCGCCAGCGCCGACCTGCAGGCCAAGGCCAGCGGCCTGTTGGTGTTTACCCAGGACTGGAAAATCCTGCGCAAGCTGACGGCCGATGCCGCCAAGATCGAGCAGGAGTATGTGGTTGAGGTCTCCGGCGACGTGGCAGAGCACGGCCTGAACCGCCTCGCCCATGGCCTGATGTACAAAGGCAAGGAATTGCCGGCGGTCAAAGCCAGCTGGCAGAACGAGAACCGCCTGCGCTTTGCCCTGAAAAACCCGCAGCCCGGCATCATCGCCCTGTTCTGCGAAGCCATTGGCCTGAAGGTTGTGGCCATTCGCCGCATCCGCATTGGCGGCGTGTCCATCGGCAAGGTGCCGGTCGGCCAATGGCGCTACATGTCCGGCAAGGAAAAGTTCTAAGCCACCCTATTTCTCGAGATCGCCCGCCCGGGCGATGTCTACAGTCGAATACCAGGATTGCCCACCATGATTCACAACGACGTACTGCGCAGCGTGCGCTACATGCTCGACATCAGCGACAACAAGATGGTCGAGATCATCAAGATCGGCGGTATGGAAGTGTCCAAGGACGACCTGCTGACCTACCTCAAGAAAGACGAGGAAGAAGGCTTCGTGTTCTGCCCCGACGAAGTCATGGCGCACTTCCTCGATGGCCTGGTGATCTTCAAGCGCGGCAAGGACGAAAGCCGTCCCCCGCAGCCGATCGAAACCCCGGTGACCAACAACATCATCCTCAAGAAGCTGCGCGTGGCCTTCGAGCTCAAGGAAGACGACATGCACGCCATCCTCAAGGCGGCCGAGTTCCCGGTGTCCAAGCCGGAATTGAGCGCACTGTTCCGCAAGTTCGGCCACACCAACTATCGCCCGTGTGGCGACCAGTTGCTGCGTAACTTCCTCAAGGGCCTGACCCTGCGGGTTCGCGCGTAAGCCATGAACTACAACGTCTCACCCGTAGGTTTCGTGCGCTCCTGCTTCAAGGAGAAGTTCGCCATCCCGCGCCAACCCCAACTGGCGCCCGCCGCCAGGGGCGTGCTGGAGCTGGTGGCGCCGTTCGACCAGGGTGAGGCCGTACAGGGCCTGGAGCAGGTCAGCCATGTGTGGCTGCTGTTCCTGTTTCATCAGGCCCTGGAAGACAAGCCGCGCTTGAAAGTGCGCCCGCCGCGCCTGGGTGGCAACACGTCCATGGGCGTATTTGCCACCCGCGCGACCCATCGCCCCAATGGCATCGGCCAGTCGGTGGTGAAGCTGGACAAGGTGGAGCCGGGCCGGCTGTGGATTTCCGGGATCGACTTGCTCGATGGCACGCCGGTCTTGGATATCAAGCCGTATGTGCCTTATGCCGACATCATCGACACGGCCACCAACCGCATCGCAAGCAGCGCGCCACAGCTGATTCCCGTGCAGTGGCTGAAGACCGCGCTGCACCAGGCACAAGGCCACGCCCAGCGCCTTGGCGAGCCGTTGGTGGAGCTGATTGAGCAGTGCCTGGCACAGGACCCCCGGCCGGCGTATCAGACGCCAGGGCCGGAGCGCGAGTATGGTGTGCGGTTCTGGGATGTGGACGTGCGTTGGCACTATCCCGAGGCTGGGGTGATTTGCGTGCTTGAAGTGGTTGCGGCCGAATAAACGCCAAAAACAAATATGGGAGCTGGCCAGCTCCCACGCCGGCCAGCTCCCATATTTTTATAGTCGCGCTTACTTCTCGACGAACGCACGCTCGATCAAGTAGTCACCCGGCTCACGCATGCGTGGCGAAACCTTAAGGCCGAAGCTGTTCAGCACTTCGCTGGTCTCGTCGAGCATGCTCGGGCTACCGCACAGCATGGCGCGGTCGTCTTCAGGATTGATCGGCGGCAGGCCGATATCACTGAACAGCTTACCGCTGCGCATCAGGTCGGTGAGGCGGCCTTCGTTTTCGAACGGCTCACGGGTCACGGTCGGGTAGTAGATCAACTTTTCACGCAGCGCCTCGCCGAAGAACTCGTTCTGCGGCAGGTGCTCGGTGATGAACTCGCGGTAGGCGACTTCGTTGACGTAACGCACGCCGTGGCACAGGATCACTTTTTCGAAGCGCTCGTAGGTTTCCGGGTCCTGGATCACGCTCATAAAGGGCGCGAGGCCCGTACCGGTGCTGAGCAGGTACAGGTGTTTGCCCGGCTTCAAATCGTCCAGCACCAGGGTGCCCGTCGGTTTTTTGCTGATGATGATCTCGTCGCCTTCCTTCAAGTGCTGCAATTGGGAAGTCAGCGGGCCATCCGGAACCTTGATGCTGAAGAACTCCAGATGCTCTTCCCAGTTCGGGCTGGCGATGGAGTAAGCGCGCATGAGCGGGCGGCCATTGGGCTGTTGCAGGCCGATCATCACGAACTGACCGTTCTCAAAGCGCAGGCCCGGGTCGCGGGTGCACTTGAAGCTGAACAGAGTGTCGTTCCAGTGATGAACACTGAGGACACGCTCGTGGTTCATGTTGCTCATGTACGGGGAACTCCTGGAAATGGGTCAGCGCCAAAAATGATAGGTGCGCAATTGCACAGTATTCTAATGGCGGCGACAATATCTGTTAACTGGATTATTAAGATAAGGGTTATCGGTTATATAGATATGCGATTTACTCTCCGTCAACTGCAAGTCTTCGTCGCCGTCGCCCAGCAGGAAAGCGTGTCTCGCGCTGCTGGCCTTCTGGCCTTATCTCAATCCGCCGCCAGCACCTCGATCACCGAGCTGGAGCGCCAATCCAGCTGCCAATTGTTCGACCGCGCCGGTAAACGCCTGAGCCTCAATGCCCTGGGTCATCAATTGCTGCCCCAGGCGGTGGCGCTGCTGGACCAGGCCAAGGAAATCGAAGACCTGCTCAACGGCAAGTCCGGCTTCGGCTCCCTGGCGGTCGGCGCCACCCTGACCATCGGCAATTACCTGGCGACGCTGCTGATCGGCAGCTTCATGCAGCAGCATCCCGAGAGCCAGGTGAAGCTGCATGTACAGAACACTGCACATATCGTGCATCAGGTCGCGCATTACGAAATTGATCTGGGTCTAATCGAGGGTGACTGCAGTCACCCGGACATCGAGGTGCAAACCTGGGTCGAGGATGAACTGGTGGTGTTCTGCGCGCCCCAGCACCCCCTGGCCCTGCGCGGGCAGGCGACCATGGAGCAGTTGACCCATGAAGCCTGGATCCTGCGGGAACAGGGCTCAGGGACGCGCCTGACGTTTGATCAGGCTATGCGCCATCATCGCAGCGCGCTGAATATTCGCCTGGAGCTGGAGCACACCGAGGCGATCAAGCGCGCAGTGGAGTCGGGATTGGGGATTGGTTGCATTTCCCGGCTGGCACTACGGGATGCGTTCCGGCGCGGCAGCCTGGTGCCGGTGGAGACCCCGGACCTGGACCTGGCCCGGCAGTTCTACTTTATCTGGCATAAACAGAAGTACCAGACCTCGGCCATGCGCGAATTTCTCGAGCTGTGCCGCGCCTTTACCGCCGGGGTACAGCGCAGTGACGAGATCGTGCTGCCGAATATCGCCTAGATCAGGATGACTGCCCACACCACGGTGATCATGGTCAGCGCCACGAATTGCGCGGCGCTGCCCATGTCCTTGGCGTTTTTCGACAGCGGGTGGCGATCCAGGGAAATCCGATCAATCGCCGCCTCCACGGCCGAGTTGAGCAACTCGACAATCAGCGCCAGCAGGCACACGGCAATCAACAGTGCGCGCTCTACGCGGCTGACCGTGAGGAAGAAGCTCACCGGAATCAGGATCACGTTGAGCAGGACCAACTGGCGAAAGGCCGCCTCGCCGGTGAAAGCCGCACGCAAACCATCCAGGGAATAGCCCCCGGCGTTGAAGATACGTTTGATACCGGTTTGACCCTTGAACGGCGACATAGGCAGGCAACTGAGCAAAAAATGATGGAAGGAAGCTAGAGCACGTCAAGTCAAAAAAGCGTGAACAGCACCGCTCTATTAATGGGAAATTGACTCAAGCTGTTGCAAGAGCAGCGCCGCCTGGGTGCGGGTGCGCACGCCCAGCTTACGGAAAATCGCGGTGACGTGCGCCTTGATGGTCGCCTCGGATACGCTCAGCTCATAGGCGATCTGCTTGTTCAGCAAGCCTTCGCAGACCATGGTCAGCACACGAAACTGCTGGGGCGTCAGGCTGGCGAGCCCTTCCTGGGCGGCCTTGGCTTCGGCAGACACGTTGATTTCTTCAAATGCCTGGGGCGGCCATGAGACATCACCGTCCAGCACCGTACGTACCGCAGCTCGAATCTGCTCCATGGAACTGGACTTGGGGATAAAGCCACTGGCCCCGAACTCACGAGAGCGCACTACCACGTCGGCCTCTTCCTGGGCCGACACCATCACCACCGGAATCTGCGGATATTGCCCGCGCAACAGTACCAGGCCGGAAAACCCGTAGGCGCCGGGCATGTTCAGGTCCAGCAGCACCAGATCCCAATCAGTCTTGTCAGTGAGCTGGGTTTCCAGTTCAGCGATGCTGCCCACTTCAACCAGGCGTACATCCACGCCCAGCTCCAGCGTAACCGCCTGGTGCAGCGCGCTACGGAACAGCGGATGGTCATCGGCAATCAGGATTTCGTATGTGGCCATTTATTAAATGATCCTGTTTTTTATGGGAGTACCGATGGGTTCGGTGCTCACCAACGTACGAGGTGCCAGCCAGCGGCTGTCACGAACAGTTACGCTTGATGGCATTTTAGCCGGCTCAGGCGATGCAGTGCCATCATGCAAATGTCATCTGGCCGCGAAGTCCTACAGATAAGGTGCAAGACGGGTATGGACACTGTCCGTCGGATCCAGCGCCAACTGGAACTTGGCCGCCAGGTAATGGGTACTGAAAACATCCAGGTAGGCGTCCAGCACTTCGCTAGCCTGCTGGTCCTCGGCCAATTCCAGGCACAAGGCAGCCACTTCGGCAGTGCAGAAATGGTCATCGCGCTTGGAGCGGCGCAACTTGTAGCGCGATAACTGCTCCGGTTCCAGGCTCAGTACCGGCAGGTGCTCCAGATACGGGCTCTTGCGGAACATCTTGCGCGCTTCGCTCCAGGTGCCGTCCAGCAGGATAAACAATGGACGCTTGCCATCCGCCACCTTGACCTCGCTGACCACCCGCTGCGGCGCTACAAACTCGCCGGGGAAGACGATATAGGGCTGCCATTGCGGGTCGGCCAGCAGCGCCAGCAGCTCAGGTTCGACGGCCGTGCGCGCCCAGGGAAAAGCACTTGTATCGTCGATTACATCCGCTATCAACCAACCGGTATTACTCGGTTTCATCGGTTCCACGTCATGCATCAACAGGCACATGGCCGACCTGGCCTGAACCTTGGGGCGCCACGCACACAAGCAGTATTCGGGGATGACCCGGCATCTGGGGCAACGTTCGGCACGCGAGCCGCGTGCGACAAAAGGGCTGACGGCACGGGCCAGGCGTTGGGTACGCAGACGGAAGACCGCATGACTCATAGCGGGTGCCGTTGTGAAACGATGAAAATCGACACGGGCAAAACTCGGGGCAGCAAAAGTGCCGGCAGTTTACCAGAGCCGCCCAACCAATACGCCTGGCCGTCGCGGCGACAGGTCACCTATAATCCCGCGCCACTGAACGCATAGCGCAGTGACGGGTCTATGGACCAGTAACCGAATCAGGAGAGTTTCATGCTGCGTCTTATGTTGCGTCTTGCCGCCCCGACCGTCGCCCTGGCGCTGGTATTACCCGTAGGCGCCCAGGCAGCCTCCCTGGTGGAGCTGCAAATGAACAAGAAACTGCAAAGCGTCGCGGCAGAAAGCAACAAGGACCTGCCCAGGGAAATTGATGAACAAACCCTGGAAGTGGCCTACACCGTCGAAGGCATGCAAATGATTGACCACCTGAGCGTCCTGCCAGAGCGCGCCGAACAGATGCGCGCCAACCCCAAGGCCGTGTATTTCCAGCTGGGACAGAGCGTCTGCCTGAATAAAGGCTATCGCGAATTGATGGCCAAGGGAGCGGTGATGCGCTACGAAATCACCGAAAACAAGACCAACCGCCCGGTGGCGTCGGTCAAGTTCGTCGAAGCGGATTGCCCGGCTCCGGCCAAGAAGAAAAAGTAAGTCCCTCCCCAAGCGCCAACATGGCCCCTGTTGAGCTGTGCAGCAGCCCTGGAACCTGAGTTGTCGGCCTATCTGCCAGACCTCAGGGGGGCTGCTACGCAGCCCAACGGCAGACAAGCCTCCTTGCCACAACCCTTCCTGCAAAACCTTGATCAATCCCTATTAAGTTATTGCCAGACAAGACTTTAGGGGCTCATGATCGAGCCATCCGGTAACATTTCCAGGGCAAAAAAGGTTGCCCTCGCGCGACTTGCAGTGCAAAGGTTTTTAATCACAAGGAACATACAGAGCCTGTTTCGTCGCCGTCAGCAGCCTGCAATAAGACGCCGGGGCTCTGTAACGAAGGAGAAGCTGAATGCCTGATCAACCGAATGACCTGCTGAATCGTCATTTTCCAGGAAACGGGACCGACCTCGCCCAGCAGGTCGAAGCGCAACTCAACCTGATTGCCCCCAGTAGCCCGAATATTTCGCTGTATCGCGACATGATCCTCACCGTGCTGCGCATGGCCCAGGACGACCGTGACCGCTGGAACGCCAAGATCACCTTGAAAGCAATCAATGAACTGGACCACGCGTTTCGTGTGCTCGAACAGTTCAAAAGCCGCCGCAAGGTCACCGTCTTCGGTTCGGCCCGCACCCCAGTGGAAAGCCCCCTCTACGCCCTGGCCCGCGAAGTGGGCGCGGCCCTGGCCCGTTCGGATCTAATGGTCATCACCGGTGGTGGCGGCGGCATCATGGCTGCCGCCCACGAAGGCGCCGGGCTGGCCCACAGCCTGGGGTTCAATATCACCCTGCCCTTTGAACAGCATGCCAACCCGACCATTGATGGCACGGAAAACCTGCTGTCGTTCCACTTCTTCTTTACCCGCAAGCTGTTTTTCGTCAAGGAAGCCGATGGGTTGGTGCTGTGCCCGGGTGGCTTCGGCACCCTGGATGAAGCCTTGGAAGTCTTGACCCTGATCCAGACCGGCAAGAGCCCGCTGGTTCCAGTAGTACTGCTGGACGAGCCCGGCGGTGGATTCTGGCAAGGCGCCCTGGACTTTATTCGCAGCCAACTGGAGGCCAACCGCTACATCTTGCCCACCGACCTCAAGCTGGTGCGCCTGGTGCACAGCGCCGAAGAGGCAGTGAACGAAATCAACCAGTTCTACGCGAACTTCCACTCCACCCGCTGGTTGAAACGCCAGTTTGTGGTGCGCATGAACCACCCTCTCAGCGAGCGTGCGTTGGCGCATATACAGACGGCATTCGCTGACCTGCGGCTGAGTGATGACTTCCAGCAATTGGCCTATGGGGGCGAAGAGCACGATGAAGCGCACTTCAGCCACCTGACGCGACTGGTGTTCAACTTCACCGGGCGTAATCAGGGGCGGTTGCGGGAGTTGGTGGATTACATCAACTTGCCGGAGAACTGGGCCCAAGCCCAGGGTAAAACACAGCAACGCGTAGCGCCGGAACCGGCGTGAGGCCGTAAAACGCAAAAAAGGCCCGCTATTTTCATAGCGGGCCTTTTGTTTTAGTGCTGTTTTATGTGGGAGCTGTCGAGCCCCTTTGATCGCCGCTTGCCGAAGAATCAGTCGTCCAGATCTCGGCCGCTCAACAAGCGGCTGATCATCTCCATTGAAAACCCGCGATAGCTCAAAAAGCGCCCTTGCTTGGCACGCTCACGGGCATCAATCGGCAGATGGCCGGCAAACTTGCGACGCCAGGTGTCTTCCAGTTGCGTTTGCCAACTGATGCCACACTCACGCAACGCCAGTTCAATATCGGCGCGCTGCAAGCCCCGCTGACTCAGTTCCTCGCGAATCCGCGCAGGGCCGTAGCCCGAGCGTGCCCGGTAGGAAACAAAACTTTCGAGATAACGGGCTTCGGAAAGCAGCCCCTCTTCCGTCAAGCGGTCGAGGGCTGTTTCGATCATTTCGGGAGGGGCGCCACGCTGACGCAGTTTACGCGTCAGCTCGACACGACCGTGCTCGCGTCGTGCGAGCAGGTCCATTGCCGTACGCCGTACGGCAACCAGCGTATCGAGTACAACTGTCATAGTTGGACTCAGATATCAGCGTCGGCTTCTGCCATGTCATCAACAGGTTCGCGGTTGGCTGCTGCCTTGACGTCTGGCGCCGGGGTCAGCAGCTTGTCGCGGATCTGCTTCTCGAGGGTCGCCGCGATATCCGGGTTGTCCTGCAGGAACTTGGCCGAGTTGGCCTTGCCCTGACCGATCTTGCTACCGTTGTAGGCATACCAGGCACCGGACTTCTCGACAAAGCCGTGCAGCACGCCCAGGTCGATCATCTCGCCGTTCAGGTAAATACCTTTGCCGTAGAGGATCTGGAACTCAGCCTGACGGAATGGCGGAGCCACCTTGTTCTTCACAACCTTGACGCGGGTTTCGCTACCGACAACCTCGTCACCTTCCTTCACCGCGCCGGTACGGCGGATGTCCAGACGGACCGAAGCGTAGAACTTCAGCGCGTTACCACCGGTGGTGGTTTCCGGGCTGCCGAACATCACGCCGATCTTCATCCGAATCTGGTTGATGAAGATCACCAGGCAGTTGGCGTTCTTGATGTTACCGGTGATTTTACGCAGCGCCTGGGACATCAGACGGGCTTGCAGGCCGACGTGCATGTCGCCCATTTCGCCTTCGATTTCAGCCTTTGGTACCAGGGCTGCCACGGAGTCGACCACGATCACGTCGATGGCGTTGGAGCGCACCAGCATGTCGGTGATTTCCAGGGCTTGCTCGCCGGTGTCCGGCTGCGAAACCAGCAGGTCGTCGACATTGACGCCCAGCTTGCCAGCATATTCAGGATCCAGGGCGTGCTCGGCATCGACGAACGCACAAGTGGCGCCCATTTTTTGTGCCTGGGCAATCACCGACAGGGTCAGGGTGGTTTTACCAGAAGACTCCGGACCGTAGATTTCAACGATACGGCCTTTTGGCAGGCCGCCAATGCCGAGCGCGATGTCCAGACCCAGAGAGCCAGTGGAAATAGCCGGGATCGCCTGACGGTCGTGATCGCCCATACGCATTACGGCACCCTTGCCGAATTGACGTTCGATCTGACCCAGGGCCGCAGCCAAGGCTTTCTTCTTGTTGTCGTCCATTAAAGTCCTCACGTAATCAATAAGGCCTGACGGCCAACACCTGTATAAGTAGACAGTATTGTTCCATAAAGATCGGGGATCGCCTACCCCTGATTTTCTATTTCTGCTGCAGCTCGTCGCAACAGCCCCTCTAATGCGGCTTTTACCGTTTGTCGGCGGACCTCGTCGCGGTTGCCGGGGAAGTGCTCGCACTCAGCCGTAACCTCGTCACCGACACCCCAGGCCAGCCAGACAGTGCCCACCGGTTTGTCCGGCGAGCCGCCATCGGGGCCCGCCACGCCGCTGACCGCCACCGCAAACCGCGCCAGGCTTTTTTCCTGGGCGCCCCGGGCCATGGCCTCGACCACTTCACGGCTCACCGCGCCGACCTTGGGGAACAGCCCCTCCGGCACATTGAGCTGACGGGTCTTCTGGCGATTGGAATAGGTCACATACCCGGCCTCGAACCAGGCCGAACTCCCCGGGATACGGGTGATGGCTTCGGCGATGCCACCACCGGTGCAGGATTCGGCGGTGGTGACGTGGGCATTGAGCACCTGCAAACGTCGGCCAAGTTCGGCGGCGAGTTGGGTAATTTCCTTCACGGTCGTCTCCAGGAAAGTGCGGGGGTTTGCCTACCCTACAGGAGCCCATCGGCCACGCAAGCTGCAGACGGCTTCAACAGATTACCGGGTGATGGCACTTACATACGCCTGGCAGGCCCGCAACGCGATCAGTCCGTTATCGCCGGCATCGGTGATGCCGATAATTCGTTGAGCATGCGCCGGGTCAAGTCGACCTCGCGGGGCTCCATGAACCACGCTGCCGGCGGCGGTGGCCGGCATTGCGCGGCCATTGGCGGGGTCGGTGGCGTCGAGAAGGACTGACAAGCGCACATCAGCAGTGGCCAACCGATCGCGCAGATAAACCTGGTGACGCTGTGCATCGCTCAACTCCCGCGTGTGTTGTTGATCGCTGGCGTGAAGCTGTTGCTCCAACGCCCGACGCCTATCCTGTTCGGCCCGGTATTGGCCCTGTGCTTCCTGGCTTTGCCGGTTGAGCAGGGCTGAATGCCGTGCGGCCTGGCGCTCAAAGGCCAGGCCATGACGCCAGGCCTGGACCTGCCAACTGGCTGCCGCCGAGATAGCCATCAGCAGGGCAACCGCCCATATGCGCCCGCTCAACGGCATAACACCGCCCTCGCCTTTTCCCACAACTGTTGGCGGTGCTCCAGTCCGTTGAGGCCACCATTGATACGGCGGGTGATGGTGGTGAATTGGTCCTGGTCCGCCAATTCATTCAAGCCATTGCTGTGCCAGAACCAGGCGGCGGATTCGGCCGCCCATTGCGGCTGCTCCAGCAGTTCGGGGAAATGCAGCAGACGTTCATCGCCAAACAGCGCCCGGCTGCAGGCCAGGTAATTGCGTCGCCCGGTAATCTGGATCAAGCCGCGGCCCCGGTACTTCTGGCCGTCACCGTCGGCGTCGGGAGTGTTGCCCAGGCGTGCAGCCAAGGCGCCCGTGTCGTATTTGCTCAGGTAGCGCTCGCCGCCCAGTTCACGCACGTAACGCAGCTCGCCGGACTCGTGCCCGACCTGGGCGATAAAGGCCGCCATCCGCTTAGGCCCGGTGATGTGTCGATGGAGCATGGCGGCGTTCAGCGCCAGAATAAAAACGCCCGCTTGGGCGCGGGCGTTAGGCAGGATCTGTTGCAACTGCGTCAGCGTGATCATCCTTGATCTCCAACCATTTAAGAGGCCAATCCACGGGCCATGATCGAACTGCGATACCCCGTCGTCGTGTCGCCTACATGGGTCACCTTGTCAATCGACCAGCGCCCCTGCATATAGCCCGGCCAGGTTTCATCCAGCAACAACAGGCCTTCGGCGGACAGCAACGGGTTACCAGGGCAGTCGATGGTGATGCTCAAACCTTCACGCCCCACCCGGCGCAACTCGCCCTGTGCCACTGAGCGCGCTTCGGTTTCACTCTGGCACCGTTGGCGCAACGTCTTGAACGGCGCGATCCCCACCTCGACCACGCGCTGGCGAGAGGCCGCGGCATCCCACCAACTGACACGGCACCCCTGGTATTTAGCGCGTGCATTTTCATCAACCCGGGCACTGATAAACGCCTGCTCGCCGGGACGGTTGTCATGGGTCACCGACAGCCGCACATCCGGCAGTTGCTGGCCCGAGAGCGACTTGACCTGGCCGCTTTCCGCCAGCACATACAGCTCGTTGACCGGCTTGGTCACCGCGTTGTAACGCCCGGCCAGGCGGGTGATAAAGCCCATGTCCGTCTCGTTGGACTGGTCGATATGATCAATCGCAATCCCATCCAGCGACGGCGCCACCCTGGGCGAAAACCCATGCCGCGTCGCCAGTTGGCGAAACAGCGCTCCAAGGGTCGTGGGCCCATGGCTGGCGGAACGGCGCTGGCGGTAGCCACTCTGGTCCATCACGCTGAACGGCGCCGCCGTGGCCACGATCACCAGGCGCATAGGAAACAGGTAAGGCGTGCGCTGGGTAATCACAAACTCGCCTTTTTCCACCAGCCCCGACTCGCGGTAACCCACGCGCAAACCGATCTTGGCGCCCAGGCTCGGCAGGCCTTCCAGGCCCTCGATATTGATGGTCAGTTCGAGGCGGTCGGATTCGATCCCCGCCGCGTCGGTGTGCTTCCACTGCATCAGCCGTGGGTTGATCAAGGCCGCGTTGGCGCCATAAATCTCCACGACCGGGGTAAATCCCATTGCCATGTTGCCTCCTTAATCCCAGGCCGAAACCGGCTTTGCAACACCCGGTTGCGCGTCCATCTCGGGCACGATTACCCCGATGCCCGCCGGCAACACTGGGCCATACTCGGCAAGCCCGGGGTTCAAGCGCCAGAGGGTTTCTTCGGCCGCGTCATCGCACCGCCCCAGCTCACGGTAGAGCAGCAGGTTGACCGAATCACCGGCAATACTTCGGACTCTACGCATTGATAAATTCCTCAAGCACCAGCGTCCACTTGATCACCATGGCAGTGCCGTCATCAATCACACTGGCCTGGTTTTCCGTGACCGCCGTAATGCGCCACAACCCCCAATTGCGGCCGATGCCATCGACCAGCGGCAGCGGTGCCCGTGCATCCTGCAAGGCGCGCAATTGGTCCAGGCGCTGCATGCCGACGGCCGCCATGGCGGTTCCATTGAAGGTCAGTTTTTCCAGCTTCTGACCGTTCTGTCGCGACTGGGGCTTGCTGGCAATAATCTCCAGGTCGCCCCAGCCACCATCGCTGCTGCGCTGGAGCGCGGAATAGGCGAACCCTCGGGACAGCCCGAAAATAAAGTCGCCCAACACCATCTGCTGTCGCATCAATCACCTCCGTCGGTCAGTGCCGCATTGCGCCGAACCGCCAGTGAATCGCTGAGCATCGGCACGCATTGGTTTTGCAGGCTTTGCAGGACCCGGTCGACCACCTGCTGGGCGTCGGCAGGGTTGACGCCGGTGATCTGGATGCTCGGCGCCAGGGTGACCTGGACGTTGTCCGAGCGGGCGCTGTTGAGCTCTTTGCTCACGGCATCGGGCGATGGCAGGCGGTCACTGGGGCCGAACAATTTTTCACCGAGCCAGTTACCGCCCTCGCCGCCCAACAGGCCACCGATAACGCCGCCCACCGCAGTGCCCACGCCAGGGAATACCAGGGTGCCAAGGGCCGCTCCGGCAGAAGCGCCGGCCCATGCGGCACCGGCGGTACCGAGGCCGCTGCCGACGGCTCGCATGTTGCCGCTGCGCACGCCCTGGACGACGTTGATGGCGGCATCGGCGGAGCGCAATGGCGTCAACCTGCGCACGCCGATAGACCCCAGCCGGCTCAGGGTTGGGACCAGGCGGGAGGCTCGGGCCTTGCGCAGGCCGAGGGCTGATGCACTCTTTAATAGCAACGCCTTGCCTGCGCTCAACCCACGGGTAGAAACCCTTCGCAGGCTGGCGCTTACGGAAGTCACCTGCGCCAGGAACCCCGTTTTCAGGCCGTCAAACACCTTGCCTGCGCGCTCGCCCAGGCTCCTCATGATTGCCAGGGGCCCAGTGGCGCTCCTGCCGGTCCCTGAGGTTTTTCTCGGCATCGGTGGGCTGGTGCGGCCAGTTCCGTTCTGCCTCACCGTTTTTCTTGACCCTTTGGGCCCGTAACGAGCCCGCCCGGTCAAGGGTTCGCTGGCGCCAGGGCAGCAGCAGTCCTTGCTATCGTCCCGGAACAATTTCCCGACGTAGGGCAACTTGCCCAGCGTTGCATCGACTACCTTGCCCGATACCCGGCTCTTGACCGTATCAAGCAAGCTTTCACCCACCCATTTGGAACTCTTGCTCAACCAGGACTCAGTCGCCGAGGCCTTGCCTTCGGGCGCAGCTTGCGGCGCACTGGTCATGGTTTCAGCGACCGTGCCGCCCAGCGGCCCACCCGTGATAAACAGGGTGCCATTGAGGGTTTCCAGGCTCTCGCGCAGGCGCACCTGTTCCTCGGTCAACGCGTGGATATGCAGGCTGGCGTTGGCCAGAGCCAGGCTTAGCTCAGACGGCGGCTCGGTTGCGACGCCCACACTGGAGGCGCCAACCAGACTTTCGTCCTGTGCTTCAAGCAGGCCCGGCAGTTGCAAGGCGCCACTTTCGGCCAGTGCGGGAAAGGTCATCCAGCGTTTGTCTTCGTCGGCGAGCTTGAGCGTGTATCGAGGGTCTTGCATCTCGCTCTACTCCTATTTGACGCCAAGGCGATTGATCGCGATGTCGTAGCGGCGCAATGCTTTTGCGGCATCCCATTCGAGAATTTCCGCTTCGTTTACCGAGTAAACCAGCGGTACAACGTCGAGGATTACTTCGATGTCGCGCTGCGAAAGAAGTCCGCCGGTTTGTTTAAAAAATCGTCGATGCGCTCCTGCAATTCCGTCCAGTCCGGCACTGTCAGGCCGTCCAGATCGGGGATCATCAGGCCGGTGCAGTGCGAGGTGATGAACTCGGCGCGCTCTTTGTTGGTGGCGAGTTTTTTCATCACTTTGGTGGCACGCAGGGCAGGCATTTCCAGGGTGACGCTGGTCAATACGCGGCCGGCCACTTCCAGTGGCAGCAGCAGTTGCACCTCCTCGCCAGGCTCGGTGGAACCTTCCAGAAAGAACGAAGCCGGGCGCGTCGACAGGTCGTGCACGTACTGGACGATGCTCACGTAGTCCGGGCGCTTGAGTTGGTCGAGTTCCTTTTCCGAGAGGCCGGTGGCCAGTTTGGCCAGCTCGAAGAACTGGTCGTCCTCATCGTCGCCCGCACGGGCCAGGGCCTGTTTTTGTGGGGCGTAGAACAAGGGTTTGAGTTGGATCTGCTCGATCGTCGCACCGCTGTCGGCGGTGATGGGCGCCAGCAGGATATGCAGGGGTGGCTTCCAGGCCATGGGCGAAATTCCTTGATGAACAATGTTGAACACGTGGACACGGTCAATGTGGGAGCTGACGGGCCTGCGATCGCGCTGTGTCAGTAGCCTCATTTGTCACTGGTAGACCGCTATCGCAGGCAAGCCAGCTCCCACACTGGCCGTGCCTATTTCCGATTCGTGGAAGGGCTTACGGCATCAACACCGCACGCCGGGCATCGCCGAGGATGTCGACGCCGTTGAGCACAAACTTCTGGGTGCGCACGTCGATGTCGATCACCGGCACGCCGTTGTCCAGGCGATGGTAGGTGCGGCAGGACAGATCCAGGGTGGTGGTGGCCTTTTCGCCCATCTTCAGCTTGGCTTCCTCCAGGGATTTGAGCTTGCCGCCGACGGTGTGGTAGGTGAAGTAGGTCTTGCCGTCCTGGTCCTGGCCCGCTTCGCGCACGTTGAGCAGGATGTCTTCGCCCAAGCGCACGCCCAGGGCCAGCATGATTTCGGGACCGGCGCCTTGCAGCACCAGCTTGGCGTTCAGCACCTTGGCGCTCTTGGCCATTTCTTCGGCGATAAAGCGCCCGCCGGACATGGGCTCCATCTCGAACTCGATCTTCGGCGGGGTGAATTCCTCAACGGTCGCCGACAGCGGCAGGCCCTGGAGGGTGGCCGCAATGGCCTGTCTGACTCGGTTGGTAAACATTAGAGAACGTCCTCCAGGAACTGCTCGATGATTTCATCGCGGGCATTGAGTTGATAAACCATGTGTTCGTTCGGCGCGTAGCGGCCGTAGTCGATCACGATGAACCAGGTGCCGTTCTTGTACTTCTCGACACTGTTGAGTTCCGGGTGCAGGTACACACTGCCGCCAGGGATGGTTTCGTCGGCCACCAGGGTTTGCAGCCAGTCGTTGATGCGCTTGACCTCCTGGTCCATGAACGACTTGGTCAGGTTGTGCGCCATGGCTTTCTGCCCGGCCTTGACCAGCTTGCGGCTGATGGCATCTTCCAGGCCGACATAGCTGATGAACTTGCCGGTGAGGGAGCGGTTACCCAGCAGCGAGAAGCCACCGAGGATGGTGCGCGCGTAGTAGCTCACGCCGTAACGGTTGAGCAGGTCGCCTTCGGTGGAGGTGTCGAGGATGTTGTACTCGACCACGCGGGACACGTCTTCGGCGAAGGTCACCTGGTTGCCCGGGCTTTCCCATTGCTTGACCTTGGCCAATGCGGCGATGGCCAGGGACGACGGCGCGAGGAATACGTTTTTCTTCGCCGCCTTGGAGTACACCGACGGCATGTTGTGCACCAGCAGGCAGCGGTCGAAACCCAGGTCGGCACCACCCAGCTCGCCGCTGTAGGTCACTTGGTCGGCGACGCTGGCGTCTTTGCCGTCCAGCACCACACGGGCCTTGATGCGCTTGCCGAGCGCGGCAAATTCACCGGCCACCGCCTTGGTCCCGGTAAAGCCCGGGGCACCGATGATGGTCAGGTCTTCAGGAACGCTGCTCAGCGCCGCGAGGCCCAGTTTGCGACCGGTTGCCGGCTCGTTGCCGCCGATCACGTTGTTGAGGGTATCGGCCGGGGTGGCGCCCTCTTCGACGATCACCACATACACCGGCACCTTGACCACTTTGAGGATCTGGTACACCGCATGAAACAACGTGCCCGACTCGGCGCCGGTCGGGTCCAGCAGCGCCTGGGCGGTGAAGCTGTTGATGCGAAACGGAGCGTTTTTCGGGATCGACAGGTGCGCATTGGGCGCGGTGCCGACCAGACCGATCACGTTGTCACCCAGGCCACCCATGGCCTCGGGGGATTCGCTGGCATTGACGGTGATGCCGTTATGCTCGAAGTTCAAAACCTCAGCCATGATTACTCAGCCTTCTTGGTGACGGCCTTCTTGGCCGGTGGGGTGTCTTGGGCGGCAGCCAGCACGCTGGTCAATTCCAGGCGGCCGGCGGTGCGCAGGGCGGTTGCTTCGACGTCCAGCAGGTCCAGTTCCTGGCCGACGGCGGACCAGTGGCCACCTCCGGTGGGGAATGGGATGAGGACGGTGTAGGTTTGGCGGTTGGCCATGGGGGGAATTCTCCGGATGCAAAAAGCGCAAAGCCCCTGCGGGAGGGGCTTTGGGCGGGCGAAAAAAAACCGCTGTCGCGGTGGGGTGAATTACTTCAGGAAGGCCGGCTTTTCAGGCCAGATCACGGCGTCCGGGTCGGCGCCCTGGTCGGGGATATCGCGCAGTGCCTTGCGGTAGGCGACGAACACCGGGCGGTCTTTATCCGCCATGGGGTAATCAGGCATCGCCGCATAATCGCTGGCGGAAAGATCGGCGTCGCGCGAGGCCCGAATGACACTCCATTTAATCAAAGGGTGCAGTTCAGCAGATGCAAATACAGGTTTCATCAAAGGTCTCCTTAACCCAAAGCCAGCATGCAGGACCAGTCAGTCGGATTAGTCACGACACCTGTACAGGCGCCAGCAAGCATGACCTCAACTGTCCCACCGACAGAAACACGTGCCGGGTGCATAATCATGTACTGACCAAACACGCCGGTCGGCTGTATTGCCAAAGAACACCAACGCCATTTGCCCGACTCGGCGCCGGTCGCCCACGCGCCCTTGATCTCGCCCTCAACCACCCGGACAAAGGCGCCCATCGTCAACATCGAGTTCAAAAGCAGGGTTCCGCCACCACTTAGCCGCCCAGCGTCGATGGAGTGTGGAAACGCAAGCCACGGGCTTCCGAGGTTGTCCGACCACTTCATCTGCCAGACATGGATAGCGTTTCGCCAGAAGTCGGCAGCCTGAATATCGAAGTCCGGGAACTGCTCGCGTACATCGTTTTGTACTTCTCGCATAAAGTCGACATCGGCCTGAGGGCGACCCGCACTCTGTGAGGTGGCGACGATCGAACGCAGTTTGGTAGTAGTGACCTGCTGATGAACATCCCAGCCATCAACCAAGTTGCCATTGGCGTCCGGGACCATGGTGAAGTTTTTCGTAATCGCCAACCTGGGCAACCGCTGATTCAAGCTGGCGAGCTGTTCGCGGTAGGTTTTTTGTGCGATTTCAAGGGCGCGATCAATCTCGCCAATCTTGCCCGTCACAACACCCGTCAGATTATTTGCCGCGCTGACAACCGCGGCCAATTGCTGTTCAGTACTCAATGTTTAAACTCCTTGTAGTGCATTGATCTTGTGTTAAGCCTTCGCTTCAAGCGCCATCAATCGAAATAAAACTCCGACTCCTCGCGCCATATTGTCGATGCTGGCCGCCGAGAGCGACGCCAACTCATCCACCATTAGGATGTTGAGGTTTTCCGAGCCCACGATCACGGTGACGCTATCCGCCGGCAACGGCGAAATATCCAACGTAAACTTCTGCAGCACCCGAGCAGCCGCCGCCTTATACGTCAGCAACTGCCCCGCCACCGAATACACGGCCAACAACGTCCCACTGGCGAGATAAAACCCAAACTCGCCAATCTCATACTCGCCATCGCCATCAAACAGCGCGGCCATGCGCAGTTGGCGCTGGCCCAGGTCTTCGTAGTCCACAATCGCTACCCGCTGGCGCTCATTGCACAGGGCGGTTTCGTTGCCGGTGGGGTTGTAGCGGCCGGTGCCGGCGGCGATGTGGGTGATTTCGCCTTTCAAGCCTTGGTTCTTTGCCTGCAGCACTTCATCCAATCCCTTGGAGGTGAAGCGCACCAGGCGCGTGATGTCATCGGTCATGGCTGCGCCCTGAGGTCGTAGTCGTTAATGGTGTAGTGCTGGGCCACGCCCGCACTGTTAAGCCTTGAACTGAGCATCAGTTCCGGCAGCGCGCCCCACAGCGACAACTCGCCGTCGCTCAACGCCCGGTGGGCGGCGCCGGTCATCGGCAGCCCACCGTGCACTTCATGCACCAGGGTGATGGTGGCCAGGTCGCGCTCGCTCTTGGCCGCGTTGATGCGGCGGATCAAGCGGTTGTGGTCGCCACTGGACCAACTGCGCCCGATGATTGCCTGCACGTCGAAGGTGTAGGGCTGGGCCTGCGGGCGCTGTTGGTACCAGGCCAGAATATTGGGGGTAAACCCCAGGGATTCGACCGCGTGGCTCAACGCCTTGGGCGTGCCGGCCTGGCGCTGGATTTGCCAGGACAGCGCCACCGTGAGGCGTTTTTCGGTTTCGTCGGCAGAGGCATTCCACTCACTGACGCCACGGTCGGCGGCCAGGTAAGGCAGGAACGGCGCAGGCGTTTGCAGCGGGTTCATCAGCGCCGGGAAGGGCGGGACGACCCGTTCGAGCAGTCGACCAAAGCCCAGGTCCAAAGCCTTCTCCAGCGGTGAGCTGTTGGCAGGCAACAGGCTGGGAGATTGTTCAGTCATAAGCTGCGCACCTCCACCTCGACACCCGTGCAATACGGGGCCTGGAACGCCGTGGTGATGATCGGCGCCAGCGGCTCGAGAATCTCCAGCTGCGCCGCCCCGGCGGTGTGGATGGTGTAGTCGATCCAGCTCGGGTCCACACGCCCTTCCAGGCAGTGACAGGACTCGGCATAGGTCTGCAGCAACTGCTGGGCCGCCACTTGTGTCAGCCCCGAGTCCGGGCCGGCGTTGATCTTGGCCACCACGCGGATCTTGTACGGCACGATCTGCGCGCCCTGCACCGTGACCCAATCGGTTTCCGGACGTACATCGGGCCGGGCGAAATGGCGCCGCACCCCTTCAAGCAAATCCGCCGACGGCGTGCCATTGCCGGTGCGGGACAGCACGGTGACCATGACTTGCCCAGGCGCGGTGCGCCGGGCGTTGCCGTCCTTGACCTGGGCGGCATAGCCATCCGGGTCGAAGGTATAGCTGACCGTCACCACCCCCGCAGCCGTACCGTGGACTTTCACCGCCGGCCGCTCGCCGAGGGTAAAGACCTCGCGCCGATACTGCATGCGCGAACCGGCAGCCGGTGCGTGGGGGGCCAGGTAGTAACGCAGACGGGCATCATCATCGCTTTCCAGGGTCGGCGGCACGGGCGGGAATGCCGCCGGGTCGCCGGGGTCGAGCACCTGGCGCTCCAGGCCCATATCGGCCAGGCGCGCATCCAGGTTGCTGCCGGTGGCCCACCACGCCAGCATCTGCTGGATGCGCGCGTTGTACTTGCGCTCATGGGTTTGCAGGCGCACACAAAACGCTTCCAGGGCCAGGGTCAGCAACTCGCTTTCGTTATCCAGGCTGACCTTGAGCTTGGCCGCGCTTTGCGGGGCGCGGGCGGCGACATAATCGACGACAAACGCCTTGAACTGCGCCAGCAGCGGCTCGAACTCGTCGACGGCGATCAGGTCGGGCGGCGCCAATTGGTTCTGCCCGGGGATCAACATGCTCATGTCACCACCTCGAAGGATTGCTTGCGGTTTTTCCAGGTGCCGGCAAACCGCAGCAACAGGCCAGCGCCCTGGCGATTGGCGACGATGACTTGCGGATCAAAATCGGCGATGCCGTTCTGTGGGTTGTAAAAAGCCTGGGCAGCGTGGCTTTGGGCGAGGATCAACAGGTCGTCGCCCAGGTTCTGCCCCAGCAGTTGCGGGATCAGCGAACCGTAGAGCGGGCGTTTCTGCCGTGTGCCCAAAGGTGTGGTCAGGGCCCGGGTGGCGCGCTGGACAAATTGCGGCCAGTCGTCCACCACGGCTCCGGTGTTTCTCTCTATTCCGATCATGGCAAATCCTTATGCCGTGCTGATAACTCGACCCTGGTGGTCCACCACCGGGCCACTCAAGTGAACGCCGGACGCATCCAGCAGCAGGCCGACTGCACCGACCTGCACGCTGATGTTTGCGGCGGTCATGACCAAACGGGCAGCGCCCAGACTCATTTCCACCTGCTCGCGAGAGCCAGTGAATGCCGTGGGGCCGTTGCTCCAATCCAGCACATGACCGGCGGCGTCGTAGGCGCTTTGCGTACCGTCCGGGTAACGCCGGCTCGTCAGGCTGGCGACACTGGACAGCGGCGGGAAGCGATCACTGTTCAGGCCAAACAGCGCCACCGACTGCCCCCCGCCCTCGCCGCCGCCGTAGTTGAGCAGCAGGCATTGCTCTCCCACCGTGGGGATTCGCGTTTCGGTATGCGCCCCAGCGCTGGGGTTGAAAAAGCGAATCGCCGGGGTCAGCAACTCGCCATGCCTGACCTTGCAGGTATTGCTGGCCGCGTCGACCTCCTGGCACACGCCGATCCGGCAAAAGCTCTCGGCCCGCCGATAGAGGTCTTCAAGCTGGGTTTCCATCTGCGCCAGGCGCTCGACGATGGGCGCCAATTGCAGGCGTAACAGTGCGTCGAACATGGGGCTACTCCTGTAGGGGCCGGTATTGATCGGGGTCGTCGATATTCGACACCTCCCAGGTGCGGGCAAACAGCGGCTTGCCCATAGGGTCGTCAAGCAGCGGCGGGCCGATGTAGAGGGTTTGGTTGAAGGACACGGTCCAACTGTCGTACTGGGTGTCGGCCCCCGCCTGGGTCGATGGCAGCGCGACAATGTTGACTGGCACATCGCACTGGGCCGCCGGCAACTGCCAACGGTTATCCAGCACCAGGTCCATCAGCCGGCTCGCCAGGTCACAGGCGTCAAAAGCTTGCGCGCCTTCGGCGGCCATGACCTTGAGCGAGATCGACAACACATGGGCCTTGCGTCCTTCAAGGGAACGTACGCCCGGGCCATTGCGCTCGACTGTGATTGCCACGGCGGTTTCATCCGCCGCCAGGATGCCCGGCGGGCTGCCCACCCGTAACGCCGGGAATGCCGTACGCAGGGCCTGGCCGATGGCTATTGGCAGTTGTGACGGTTTTTCAATGAGGGTCATGGTGTGGCTTCCTTGCAACGATCACTTTGAGTCCGGGGGCGAACCGGGCGGCTCATTCACCCCGATGCGCTTGGCGGCCCAGCGCTCGTAGAGGCCAATGGCGACGTCGGCACCGGCCATGGCGGTCAGGCAGCCGAGGGCGCCCGCCGTCCAGATCGACATGCCGGCGGCGTACAGCAGCATCAACGCCGACACCCCGCACACCATGCACGCCCCGGAACGCAGGGCCAGGCGGCGGACCAGCGACCAACCGCGGGCACCCTCCTTGTCGGCGCGCCACATCTCCCCGGACACGCCGCCGATCAGGGCCAGAATAATCACCAGCCAGATAGGCATTTCTGCCAACGCTTGCTGCTCGTTTGTCATGTCACGCCTCCTGGAATGCGTAAAACCGGCAGGTGGCCGGTGCTTTGATAAATAGATGGATGGGTGTGTCGGTAGGCATTCCAAAAAGCCCGGTAGCCCGGGCTTTTCAGTAATGCGGTCCTTGGATCTTTCGGCGCTACTGGCGCGGTACGGATCTTTCCTCGATGTTTTTCCGACCACGATCCCTGTCTGCCGGATAACTGCTTGTGGTGCTTTACGCTGCACACCCGGGTCAGTTGCCAACCCTCTGAACCGTCAAGGCCGGTTCATCGCTGCCTGTTGTAAAACCGTGAAACTAAAGAGCGTCGGCATCCTTGCCGGCGTTGCCTGGCGTCCTTGCCATCACTCGGTGGCGTCCATGCCAGTGTTGCGCGCCTTCCTTGTCTTCCTTGGCAGCATCCTTGCCGCCTCCACCAGACCTTGTTGGCTGGCTTGAGATGGAGAATATGCATGTATGCATATACAGTCAATGCACAAATGCATTTATTTTTACTCGGATAATGCATTGGCGCATAAACCCCTTGAGTGGTGGGCCCTGGGCGGTTTTCCATAGGCGAAAAAAAGCCCGCTCTCAGGCGGGCTGTTTCTTACAGAGAAGGGTTAGCGGGCGTACATGCCCCACCAGAAAACGTGACCGAGGATGCTGATCTGCTCTTCCTGGATATCCTGGAAGCTGTAGTCCTCATCCGGGTGCTCATCACGATTGAAACTGCGCAGGCGGATCCCCGAAGGCAGACGATAGAGCTGTTTGACCCGCAATTGACCGTTGTGATTGATGGCATACAAGTCGCCATCGACGATATCGCCGATCCCGCTCTTGCCGGCATTCACCCCCACCGTGGCGCCATCACGCAACACCGGCAGCATGCTGTTGCCGCGTACCGTCACACACTTGGCCTGGTCGAACTGCACACCGTTATGCCGCAGGCTGCGCTTACCAAAACGCAGGCTGGCCTTCTCGCTTTCCTCGATGACGAATCTTCCTGATCCAGCAGCCAATTCAACCTCGCGCAAAAAGGGGATCGACACCTCGTCATCATTAACGGGCGTGTCGTCGTCCCACAGGCTTATATCCTTGAGCTCCGAATGCATCGGGTCGCGCTCATCCTGCCACGCCGACCCCGCGCGCCCGCGCAACTGGTCGGTGCTCACCCGGAAGTAATCGGCGATCCGCGAGATGTGCTTGTCCGACGGATCAACGATCTTGCCGCTGAGAATCCGTGACAGAGTGGATTGAGGCACGCCAGTACGCCGGTGAAGCTCCGTGGGGGAGATCCTGTCGCGATCGAGCAGCTCTCTTAAGACGATTGAAACGTTGCGTTTTTGCATAACGGGGATAGTGACGGGAGTTTTTGGGGTTGGCAAATGCTAATTTGCATATTTTGTGCATGGGGTATGCGGGTGTACTGGCCGTTTGTGAACTGCGAAGCACGGACCTCGCATGTTAACCTTGCCGCCATCGCAAAAAATGCTGGGCCAAGCGCCCCCTTTGCCCCATCACTTTCAACGAATTTGCCTACTACCCAATGAGTAAAAACACCTCCGATCTGTCCTCCCACACTCCAATGATGCAGCAGTACTGGCGCCTGAAAAACCAGCACCCTGATCAGTTGATGTTCTATCGCATGGGCGACTTCTACGAGATCTTCTATGAAGACGCGAAGAAGGCCGCCAAGCTGCTGGATATCACCCTGACCGCGCGCGGGCAGTCGGCTGGGCAGGCGATTCCAATGTGCGGGATTCCTTATCATTCGTTGGAAGGTTATCTGGCCAAGCTGGTCAAGCTCGGTGAGTCGGTGGTGATCTGTGAGCAGATCGGCGACCCGGCGACCAGCAAGGGGCCGGTGGAGCGTCAGGTGGTGCGCATCATTACCCCGGGGACGGTGAGTGATGAGGCGCTGCTGGATGAGCGGCGCGACAACCTGATCGCGGCGGTGCTGGGGGACGAGCGGTTGTTCGGCCTGGCGGTGCTGGATATCACCAGTGGCAACTTCACGGTCCTGGAAATCAAGGGCTGGGAGAACCTGCTGGCGGAGTTGGAGCGCATCAATCCGGTGGAGCTGATGATCCCGGATGATTGGCCAAAGGATCTGCCGGCGGAAAAACGCCGTGGGGCCAAGCGCCGTGCGCCGTGGGATTTTGAGCGCGATTCGGCGCTGAAAAGTCTGTGCCAGCAATTCTCCGTACAGGATCTGAAGGGTTTTGGTTGCGAGACCCTGACCCTGGCCATCGGCGCCGCCGGTTGCCTGCTCAATTACGCCAAGGAAACCCAGCGCACCGCCCTGCCGCATTTGCGCAGCCTGCGCCATGAGCGCCTGGACGATACCGTGGTGCTCGATGGCGCCAGCCGGCGCAATCTGGAGCTGGACACCAACCTGGCCGGCGGGCGCGACAATACCCTGCAGTCGGTGGTCGACCGTTGCCAGACTGCCATGGGCAGCCGTCTGCTGACCCGTTGGCTGAACCGTCCGCTGCGCGACTTGACCGTATTGCAGGCGCGCCAGTCGTCCATTACCTGCCTGCTGGACGGCTACCGCTTTGAAAAGCTGCAACCGCAGCTCAAGGAAATCGGCGATATCGAGCGGATTCTTGCGCGGATCGGCCTGCGTAACGCCCGCCCGCGTGACCTGGCGCGCCTGCGTGACGCGCTGGGCGTGCTGCCCGAGTTGCAACAGGCGATGACCGAACTGGACGCGCCGCACCTGCAACAACTTGCTGTCACGGCCGGCACCTACCCGGAACTGGCTGCGCTGCTGGAAAAAGCCATTATTGACAACCCGCCCGCGATCATCCGCGACGGCGGCGTGCTGAAGACCGGTTACGACAGCGAGCTGGATGAGCTGCAAGCCTTGAGCGAGAACGCCGGGCAGTTCCTGATCGACCTGGAAGCCCGCGAAAAAGCCCGCACCGGCCTGGCCAACCTGAAGGTCGGCTACAACCGTGTGCACGGCTACTTCATTGAGTTGCCAAGCAAGCAGGCCGAGCAGGCACCTATTGATTACCAGCGTCGCCAGACCCTTAAAGGTGCCGAGCGCTTTATCACCCCTGAGCTCAAAGAATTCGAAGACAAGGCGCTGTCGGCCAAGAGCCGCGCCCTGGCCCGGGAAAAGATGCTCTATGAAGCCCTGCTCGAAGACCTGATCGGCAAGCTGGCACCGCTGCAGGACACCGCTGCGGCCCTGGCCGAGCTGGATGTGTTGAGCAACCTTGCCGAGCGCGCCCTGAACCTTGACCTGAACTGCCCGCGTTTTGTCGGCGAGCCGTGCATGCGCATCGTCCAGGGTCGCCACCCGGTGGTGGAGCAAGTGCTGACCACGCCGTTCGTGGCCAACGATCTGTCGCTAGACGACGATACCCGCATGCTGGTGATCACCGGTCCGAACATGGGCGGTAAATCCACCTACATGCGCCAGACCGCCTTGATCGTGCTGCTGGCGCATATCGGCAGCTTTGTGCCGGCGGCCAGTTGCGAGCTGTCCCTGGTAGACCGCATCTTCACCCGGATCGGCTCCAGCGATGACCTGGCCGGTGGCCGTTCGACCTTTATGGTGGAAATGAGCGAAACCGCCAATATCCTGCACAATGCCAGCGACCGCAGCCTGGTGCTGATGGACGAAGTGGGGCGCGGCACCAGTACCTTCGACGGCCTGTCCCTGGCCTGGGCTGCTGCCGAGCGCCTGGCCCACCTGCGGGCCTACACGCTGTTCGCCACCCACTATTTCGAACTGACCGTGCTGCCGGAAAGCGAGCCGTTGGTGGCTAACGTGCATCTCAATGCCACCGAGCACAACGAGCGCATCGTGTTCCTACACCATGTGCTGCCAGGGCCGGCCAGCCAGAGTTACGGCCTGGCCGTGGCCCAGTTGGCCGGTGTGCCGAACGATGTGATCCTGCGCGCCCGCGAGCACCTCAGCCGCCTGGAAACCACCGCCCTGCCCCACGAAACCGTGGTTGCAAGCCCAGCCAAGGCCACCAGCAAACCGGGTGTGCCCATGCAGAGCGATATGTTCGCCAGCCTGCCCCACCCGGTACTGGATGAGTTGGCAAAGCTTGACCTGGACGACTTGACTCCACGAAAAGCGTTGGAATTGCTCTATGCACTGAAGACACGGGTCTAACGCAGACGCGTGCAAGCTGATAGAATCTCGCGCGGTTTGGGATGCTGCGGGCTTTTAGCCTGGCCTGCAGACTATCGCTCCCAAACCTCGCGAGCCCTGCCAGAAGGGGTTTCGCTGCCGCCGCCTGAGGAGAAAACTAGAAATGACCTTCGTCGTCACCGACAACTGCATCAAGTGCAAGTACACCGACTGCGTAGAAGTGTGTCCGGTGGACTGCTTTTACGAAGGCCCGAACTTCCTGGTAATCCACCCGGATGAGTGCATTGACTGCGCCCTGTGTGAGCCAGAATGCCCGGCCGTTGCGATTTTCTCCGAGGATGAAGTACCGGAGGACATGCAGGAATTTATTCAGTTGAACGTCGAGCTGGCGGAAATCTGGCCCAACATCACTGAGAAGAAAGAATCGCTTCCAGATGCGGAAGAGTGGGATGGCGTTAAAGGCAAGATCAAAGACCTCGAACGCTAACAGCGTCGCGCCCCTCTAAAAGGCCCCTTGCGGGCCTTTTTGCGTTTTTGCGCGCGGGTCTTTTACTTTTCTGCAGGCAAAAAAAAGGGGCGGTTTGACCCGCCCACATTTTTTCCCTAGTCCCTGTGTTCCTTTTCATCGTCCTGATGAATCGCATCCTGCGAGGTTCCCTGAATCATCGTTCCGTGATGACTGTGTCAATCCGTGGACACAGGGCTGATAGTAGAGACTTCCCAGACAAGTTCAACGGGATCCATTCCCAAGCACACCCCGCCGTCGCTCTCGATCACAAATAAATAAGCGTTATATTTCAATGATATAGAAATATGTCCAGGTGATTCGAGGCATCCAGGTCCGGTTAAAAAACCAAACACTTACGAAAAAGTAAGCGAATGCTTACACCGTCCATTAGGGAAATGCGCACCCGCCCTCCCAAAAGGTTTACGCCAGACAAGAAAAAGCCCCGACAGGGTCGAGGCTTGTCTGCCTTCAGGTCGATCAGTCGTCGCTGACAGTGATGGTCGGCATTGCCTGGGCACCGGCTTCCTGCAAGACAATCCGCGCGCCTACATGACGGGCCAGTTCCTGATAGACCATGGCGATCTGCCCATCGGGTTCGGCGGCGACCGTCGGCTTGCCACCATCTGCCTGCTCACGAATGCCCATCGCCAGCGGCAACGAAGCCAGCAGCTCAACGTCATATTGGGTGGCGAGCTTTTCGCCGCCGCCTTCACCGAACAGATGCTCGGCATGGCCGCAGTTGGAGCAGATGTGTACCGCCATGTTCTCCACGACACCCAGCACCGGGATGTTGACCTTGCGGAACATCTCCACGCCTTTGCGCGCATCCAGCAACGCCAGGTCCTGGGGGGTGGTGACAATCACTGCACCGGCCACCGGCACTTTTTGCGCCAGGGTCAGCTGGATATCACCGGTGCCCGGCGGCATGTCGATCACCAGGTAGTCCAGGTTGCCCCAGTCGGTCTGCATCACCAGTTGCATCAAGGCCCCGGAAACCATGGGCCCGCGCCACACCATCGGGGTGTTGTCATCGGTCAGGAACGCCATCGACATCACTTCCACGCCATGGGCCTGGATCGGCACGAACCACTTCTGGTCCTTGATCTTTGGCCGCGAGCCTTCGGCGATGCCAAACATCACGCCCTGGCTCGGACCATAGATATCCGCGTCGAGGATGCCCACCCGCGCGCCTTCACGGGCCAGGGCCAGGGCCAGGTTGGCCGCCGTGGTCGACTTGCCCACGCCGCCCTTGCCGGACGCCACCGCCACCACGTTCTTGACGTTGGCCAGGCCGGGGATCTGTGCCTGGGCCTTATGCGCAGCGATCACACACTGGATGTCGACCTTGGCCGAGCGCACGCCGTCCAGGCCTTCAATGGCCATTTGCAGCATCTGCGCCCAGCCACTCTTGAACAGGCCTGCGGCGTAGCCCAGCTCAAGCTGGACCGTGACCTGATCGCCCTGCACCTCAATGGCCCGGACACAGCCGGCGCTGACCGGGTCCTGGTTCAGGTAGGGGTCGGTGTACTGGCGAAGAACGGCTTCCACCGCTGCGCGATTGACGGCGCTCATGGGCTACTCCCGGAAAAGACAGACTAAAACAGGCGGCTATCCTAACCGTTCCGAGGCGTGAGGGGCATGCTTTCGCGATATTGGAAAACCCTGAAACAGCCTCACGGGGTGAAATAAATTCCCCAGCGCTTTATAGTGGCCGACCTCCGTTTCATCAAGTAGCCGAGCCCCATGTCCGAGCCACGCAAGATCCTCGTCACCAGCGCCCTGCCCTATGCCAATGGTTCCATCCATCTTGGCCATATGCTTGAGTACATCCAGACCGATATGTGGGTGCGCTTCCAGAAGCATCGCGGCAATCAATGCATTTATGTCTGCGCGGACGACGCCCACGGTTCGGCCATCATGTTGCGCGCCGAAAAGGAAGGCATCACCCCGGAACAACTGATCGCCAACGTCCAGGCTGAACATAGCGCCGACTTTGCCGAGTTCCTGGTGGATTTCGACAACTTCCACTCGACCCACGCCGAAGAGAACCGCGAGCTGTCGAGCCAGATCTACCTGAAACTGCGTGATGCCGGGCACATTGCCACCCGCTCGATCACCCAGTATTTCGACCCGGAAAAGAAAATGTTCCTGGCCGACCGCTTCATCAAGGGCACCTGCCCCAAGTGCGGCACCGAAGACCAGTACGGCGATAACTGCGAAAAATGCGGTGCCACCTACGCACCGACCGATCTGAAAGATCCGAAGTCGGCGATCTCGGGCGCCACCCCGGTGCTCAAGGATTCCCAGCACTTCTTCTTCAAGCTCCCGGATTTCCAGGAAATGCTGCAAACCTGGACCCGTAGCGGCACCTTGCAGGACGCCGTGGCAAACAAGATCGCCGAATGGCTGGATGCCGGCCTGCAACAGTGGGATATCTCCCGCGATGCGCCGTATTTTGGTTTCGAGATCCCCGATGAGCCGGGCAAGTACTTCTATGTGTGGCTGGACGCGCCGATTGGCTACATGGCCAGCTTCAAGAACCTCTGCGACCGCACGCCGGAGCTGGACTTCGACGCGTTCTGGGGCAAGGACTCCACCGCCGAGCTGTACCATTTCATCGGCAAGGACATCGTCAACTTCCACGCCCTGTTCTGGCCGGCAATGCTCGAAGGGTCGGGCTACCGCAAGCCGACCGGCATCGCCGTGCACGGCTACCTGACGGTCAATGGCCAGAAGATGTCCAAGTCCCGTGGCACCTTTATCAAGGCGCGCACCTACCTGGACCACCTGTCGCCGGAATACCTGCGCTACTACTACGCATCCAAGCTGGGCCGTGGCGTCGACGACCTGGACCTGAACCTGGAAGACTTCGTGCAGAAGGTCAACTCGGACCTGGTGGGCAAGGTGGTCAACATCGCCAGCCGCTGCGCCGGGTTTATCCACAAGGGCAACGCTGGGGTGATGGTGCCGGTCAACGCCGCACCAGAGCTGACCGACGCCTTCCTGGCGGCCGCGCCAAGCATCGCCGACGCCTATGAAGCCCGCGACTTTGCCCGCGCCATGCGCGAGATCATGGGCCTGGCCGACCGCGCCAACGCCTGGATCGCCGACAAGGCACCGTGGTCGCTGAACAAGCAGGAAGGCAAGCAGGATGAAGTCCAGGCCATCTGCGCCACCGGCATCAACCTGTTCCGCCAGTTGGTGATCTTCCTCAAGCCGGTGCTGCCGTTGCTGGCCGCCGACGCCGAGGCGTTCCTCAACGTTGCACCGTTGACCTGGAATGACCACACCAGCCTGCTCAACAACCATCAGCTCAACGAATTCAAGCCGCTGATGACCCGTATCGACCCGGTCAAGGTGCAGGCCATGACGGATGCTTCCAAGGAAGACCTGACCGCCAGCCAGACCGACACCGGCAACGCCGCCCCAGCGGGCAATGGCGAGCTGGCCAAGGATCCGCTGTCGCCGGAAATCGACTTCGATACCTTTGCCGCCGTGGACCTGCGGGTCGCGCTGATCATCAAGGCCGAAGCCGTGGAAGGCGCCGACAAGCTGTTGCGCCTGACCCTGGATATCGGTGACGAGCAACGCAACGTGTTCTCCGGGATCAAAAGTGCCTACCCGGACCCGTCCAAGCTCGATGGTCGCCTGACCATGATGATCGCCAACCTCAAGCCACGCAAAATGAAGTTCGGCATCTCCGAAGGCATGGTGATGGCAGCCGGCCCCGGCGGCGAGGAAATCTACCTGCTCAGCCCGGACAGCGGCGCCAAGCCTGGCCAGCGCATCAAGTAACCGGAAAACCCTGTCGCGGTGATTGGCCGCGACAGGGCGGTTTGCGCTAGTACCCTCTCCCTGCTTGCCGGATAATCAGGCCCTGTTTGCTTAACCGGCTCGACCATGACCGAACTGCTTGTCGCCCTTCTCTGCGCTGCCCTGATCAGCCAATACCTGCTGCGTGTTGCGCTGCCTGGGGATCCGCCTTTGGAACGACGGCGGGTGCACGCCCTAGGGTTGGCGACCACACTCTTGGTCGCCCTCAGCGGCGCTTTCAGCTACCTGGTTGTTCACTTTGTGTTGCAACCCTTGGCGCTGGACGCTGTATGGCTGTTTGCTTATGTGCCGGTGGCGATCTTGTTGAGCCAGCCATTGCTGACGGTACTTTCCCGCCGCGTGCCCGCACTGCCCTTCGACGGGTTGTGGCTGCCGCTGCTGGCGAACGCCGGCGTGCTCAGCGTGGTATTCCTGGGCCCTGGCAATACCACCCAACTGATCTATAGCCTGGGCATCGGCCCGGCATTCTGGCTGACCCTCAGCCTGTTCAACGATTTGCGCCAGCGCATAGACCACAACGATATCCCCCAGCCCTTCAAAGGCCTGCCCGTGGACCTGTTCAGTGCCGGGCTGATGGCCGTGGCGTTGCTGGGCTTAAACGCAATGATCAAACCATGAGCCTGATTCAACGTATCGACGCCCTGCTGCCCCAGACCCAATGCGGCAAATGCGGGCACCCTGGTTGCAGACCCTACGCCGAAGGCATCGCCCGGGGTGAGGCTATCAACAAGTGCCCGCCAGGCGGCACGGAAACCATCGCCGAGCTGGCGCAGCTGTTGAACCTGGCGCCCCTGGAGCTGGACAGCACCCGTGGTGAAGCCCCCGCGCAGATTGCCTTTATCCGTGAGGCCGAGTGCATCGGTTGCACCAAGTGCATCCAGGCTTGCCCGGTGGATGCGATTGTCGGCGCGGCCAAGTTGATGCACACCGTGATCGTGGATGAATGCACCGGTTGCGACTTGTGTGTCGCGCCCTGTCCGGTGGACTGCATCGACATGCTGCCCTTGCCGCTGGCCACGGTGCTGCCAATTGTCGCGGGCTATGCCAGCACCGCCGAGGAGCGCCAAGAGCGCGGGACCAAGCGTGAGCGCGCCCGCCGCCGCTTCGAGCAACGCAACGCCAGGCTGCAACGCGAGGAAGAGCACAAGCTGGCAGAACGCCTGGCCCGCAGTAAACGCCCGGCCCCCAGCGCAGAGAGCAACGGCGACCCGCTGCAGGCTGCCATCGAGCGCGTGCGCGCGCAAAAAGACGCCGACATCGACGCCGCGCTAAAAAAGGCCAAGATCAACCTGGCGATGAGCCGGGCGCAACTGCATAAATCCCTGAAAGCCTTCGGCCATCCGCCGACCTTTGAGCAACAGTCGCAGTTGATCATCCTGCAACAGCAATTTGAATCCGCCGAACAGGCATTGGCCGCCCTTGAAACCAACGCCCCCGCTGTTGTGATCCCCCAGGCCAATAAAGATCCAGCGCTCAAACGCGCCAAAATCCAGTTGGCCATGCGTCGCGCCGAGCTGAAAAAAGCCCAGGACGCGCTTGCCGATGCCGAACAACTGGCCGTCCTGGGCGCAGCCCTGGCCGACGCTGAACAAGCCTTGCATGCGGCCGAAGAAGCCTCCGAGCAGCCCAGGCCTGATTTGCAACGTGTCGAGAAACGGCCCATCGACAGCCAACTGCGCCAATTGAAGACCGCCCTGGCCTATGCCCGCGCCGACCTGAACAAACTCGAACGCCAGCCCGCCAGCAGTACCAACGCGTTAATGGACGCCAGACAACGCCTGGCTGACGCTCAGCGGTTGGTGGATGAACATGTCGGGGCCTGACGTTGTTGAGCGCCAGCAACAGGCCATGCAGCGCCTATTGATGGCGGTAACGCCCGGCGTGCTGGTGCTGTTCTGGCTGTATGGCTGGGGCGTGTTGATCAATCTGTTGCTGGCGGGTACCTGTGCCTGGGCCGTCGAAGCCGGGGTGCGCCGGTTGCGCGGCCAGGGCGGTGGCGACCTCAGTGGCCTGGTCAGCGCGGTCCTGCTGGCCCTGGCGCTGCCAACTTACTGCCCGTGGTGGCTATGCGTGGGCGCTGTGAGCAGTGGATTGCTGCTGGGCAAACACCTGTATGGCGGCAAGCAGAACCCCTTCAACCCGGCCATGCTTGGTTATGCGCTGATGCTGCTGGCCTTTCCCCAGCCAATGACCCATTGGCCGGCATCCCACGGCCTGGACCTGCTGGCCGGCCTGCAACAGGTGTTCGGCCTGCACGGCGAGACCGCCGATGCCTGGGCCCGGGCCACGGCGCTGGATACGTTACGCATCAATAACAGCCTGACCATTGATGAACTGTTTGCCAGCAACCCGGCGTTCGGCCAGATCGGCGGCACAGGCAGCGAGTGGGTAAACCTGGCGTTTCTCGCCGGCGGCGTCTTTTTACTGCAGCAACGGGTATTCAGTTGGCATGCGCCGGTGGGCATGCTCGCCAGCCTGTTTGTCATCAGCCTGCTGGGCTGGAACGGCTCGGGCTCGGACTCCAATGGCTCGCCGCTGTTTCACCTGCTGACCGGGGCCACCATGCTCGGGGCCTTCTTTATCATCACCGAACCGGTGTCGGGCGCGAAAAGTGCGCGGGCACGCTTGCTGTTTGGGGTGGGCGTGGGGCTGCTGACCTACCTGATCCGCACCTGGGGCAGCTACCCGGATGGCGTGGCGTTCGCCGTACTGATGATGAACCTGGCAGTGCCGACACTGGAGCGCTGGGCACGGCCGCAGGCGGTGAAGGCATGACGCGCACCTGGCAAGCCTTGATCGTGCTGATGATCGCCGTCGGCGCGGTGGGCCTGACCGTTGGCCTGCAACAGCTGACGAGCAAGCCCATTGCCGCGCAGCAGCGTGAAATGCAAAGTCGGGCGTTGCTGGATGTACTGCCCGCTGGCAGTTATGACAATCACCCCCTGGAGCGCCCGCTGGGTATCGCCTCGGGAATGCTGGATAACAGTCAACTGCTGGGTGGTTACCTCGCGACCCTGGCCGGTAAACCCAGCGCCGTCGTGCTGCGCGCGCAGGTCGATGGTTACGGTGGACGTATCCAATTGCTGATTGCCATCGACCACAACGCCAAGCTGCTCGGGGTAAAGACCCTGGCCCACGCAGAAACCCCCACATTGGGCGGACCTATTGGCGAGCCCGGCAATCCCTGGCTTGCCTCGTTCAAAGGGTTGTCGCGGGAAAGTCCGCAGATATGGGCGCTGAAGAAAGACGGCGGCCAGTTCGACCACATGGCGGGCGCGACCATCACCTCCCGCGCGGTGATTAACGCAACCCATGATGCCTTGCGGTATTTTGACGAACATCGTCAGGCGCTGCTGGAGACTGCCAGCCATGACTAAACCATTCGCCCTTGGCAGCCTGTTGCTGATGCCTGCGCTGCTGGGTGTCAGCGCCACCCCGGCCGGCGCCGCTGCCTTCTGGGCTCTGTGGGTGCTGATCGTGACGCTGCATGGCTGGAGCTGCGCCTGGGTGCGTAATCGCCTCAGTGGCAATTGGCGGCTGATTGCCAATGTGTTGCTGGCCACCACCTGGGTCAGTTGCGCACACTTGGTGGCCCAGGCCCTGGCCTTTGGCCCGTCTATGGCCCTGGGAGCGTACCTGGGGTTAATTGGCGTGCAATGCGTATTGCTTGAACATGCCGGCCTGTTCGCCGCCAACCAGCGCAGGGCGCAGCTTCAGCTATTCACCGTTGCTACCGGGCTATTGGTTGCAATCACCCTCTCGCGCTTGTTACTCGGCAGCAGCATCGCCACCCTCGCCCCCACAGGGTTTATCCTGCTCGGGTTGTGGCTTGCCGGGTGGCAAGCCTGGACCCAACGCCGCAAACCACACTGAAGGAACCGCTCGCCCCATGAATGCCGCAAAACGCCTGGAGATCTTTCGTCGGTTTCACGAGGACAACCCAGCCCCCAAGACCGAGCTGGCCTACTCGTCGCCGTTCGAGCTGCTGATTGCGGTGATCCTGTCTGCGCAATCGACGGATGTAGGCGTCAACAAAGCCACGGCCAAGCTGTTTCCGGTGGCCAATACTCCAGCGGCGATCCATGCCCTGGGGGTGGAGGGACTGTCGCAGTACATCAAGACCATTGGCCTGTATAACAGCAAGGCAAAAAACGTCATAGAAACCTGCCGACTGCTGGTCGAGTTGCATGGCGGCGAAGTGCCACAAACCCGGGAAGCACTTGAAGCATTGCCCGGCGTGGGACGCAAGACGGCCAATGTGGTGCTCAATACAGCGTTTCGCCAATTGACCATGGCGGTGGACACACATATTTTCCGCGTGAGTAACCGCACAGGGATCGCACCGGGCAAGAATGTGGTGGAGGTGGAGAAAAAGCTGATGAAATTTGTGCCAAAGCCTTACCTGCTGGACTCCCACCACTGGTTGATTCTGCACGGCCGTTATGTGTGCCAGGCCCGCAAGCCGCGTTGTGGCAGCTGTCGCATCGAGGATCTGTGTGAATACAAGGAAAAGACGTCTGACGATTGAGCCGTCATTGCTTTTATTGATGAGTCGATTGAAAAAATCTTTTTTACCCGGTGCGCAATTGCCGATATAAGGAGCGCCAACGGCAGTCTTAGCCTGGAGTTAACCTTATGAGCACTGGCAAAGAACAACTGGATGTAGAAGATGACTTTGTGGCAACGGACACTGACGAAGTAGCCGAGGCGCCCGTAGAAGTGGCCAAGACCAATTTGAGCAAACGCCGCACCATCGACAATCTTCTGGAAGAGCGACGCCTGCAAAAACAGTTGGCCGATTACGATTTCGATCTCTAGCCAAACGATCACACAGAAGCCTCCGCCATGGAGGCTTTTCCTGCCTGTTGCTCCCTGCTTCTTAAACCAGGCCGTTGCGCTGAGCGAGCTCGATCAGGTCCACCAGGGACCGGGCATTGAGCTTGAGCAGCAGACGCGTCTTGTAGGTACTCACCGTCTTGTTGCTGAGGAACATGCCGTCGGCGATTTCTTTGTTGGTTTTTCCCTGGGCCAACTGCTGTAGCACCATCATCTCCCGGCCTGAGAGCCGTTCGACCATATCCGCCTCGCTGGTATTGCCCTGGGTGGACCGCACCGAGTTGAGTGCCTGGTTGGGGAAATAGCTGTAGCCAGACAGCACGGCCTTGATTGCGCTCAGCAGCTCGGTAAGGTCCTGCTGCTTGCACACATAGCCCGCCGCCCCCGCCTGCATGCAGCGCATGGAGAAGTGACCGGGTGCCTGGGAGGTCAGCACCAGCACCTTGAAGGGTTGCGCCTGCTTTGTGGAAGACAGGCGACAAATAACTTCCAAACCGTCAAGTTTGGGAATTCCAATATCCAGGATGACAATATCCGGCATATGCTCCCGCGCTAGTTGTAACGCGTCGACTCCGTTATCGGTCTCTGCAACGACCTCATAACCATGACGTTCCATTAGCATGCGTACAGCAAGGCGAATGACGGGATGATCATCCACGATCAGCACTTTATTCATGGGCAAGTCCAATTTCGCTGTTCGAATTATTCAGAGCCAGCACAATAGCCTAGTCGTTTCCTCCTTGGCATAGCACTCCCCCCCAAGTAACGACAAGCAGAGACCCAACCCACAAAGTTATGAGAATAGACCTACAAAAAAACGCCTCTATGGATGTGTCGGTTATTGTTCAGCCTTTCAGAACTTTCCGTGGGCAAACATATTTTGAGCAAAAAAAGCACCGTTTACCCTAGAAAAGTAAACATGACGCACGCCATTTTCAGGAAATGCCCCTTGCACGGGCCAGACCTGCGTGCCTCGACGCGGCCATTGCCCCTGCAAAAAAGTTCCCTCGGTGCAACAGTCATTAACAACACTTGGAATTATCTGACAGATATTTCCACAAATAAAATAGAACTCCATCTCTTTCCTACTAAACAACCGAATGATTTTAAACACAAACAAGGCTGCATGCCTGAAGCATCAACTTCCCGACACAAAAAAACAAAAGCAAAACTAATAAACAGCAACGCCCCAAACACATCGGCAAGACATTAAACACTGATAAACAAAACCCGGACCTCCTGAATGACGGACAAAAAAAATGGCCCCTTTTTCAAGGGGCCACTCTTTATGACGCTTCAGGTACTTCAGAACAACTTGCGGCCCTTGTTGGCCGCAATGCGCATGCGCAGTGCGTTGAGCTTGATGAAGCCAGCAGCGTCAGCCTGGTTGTAGGCACCGCCATCTTCTTCAAAGGTCGCGATATTGGCATCGAACAGCGACTCATCGGACTTGCGGCCGGTGACGATCACGTTGCCCTTGTACAGCTTCAGGCGCACCACACCGTTCACATGGACCTGGGAGGCGTCGATCATCTGCTGCAGCATCAGACGCTCAGGGCTCCACCAGTAACCGGTGTAGATCAGGCTGGCGTATTTAGGCATCAGCTCGTCTTTGAGGTGAGCCACTTCACGGTCCAGGGTGATGGACTCGATGGCGCGGTGAGCGCGCAGCATGATGGTGCCGCCCGGGGTTTCGTAGCAGCCACGGGACTTCATGCCCACGTAACGGTTTTCGACGATGTCCAGACGGCCGATACCGTGCTCGCCACCGATACGGTTGAGGGTCGCCAGTACGGTGGCCGGGGTCATTTCGACGCCGTCCAGCGCGACGATGTCGCCGTTGCGGTAGGTCAGTTCCAGGTACTGCGGCTTGTCAGGAGCGTTCTCCGGGGAGACGGTCCATTTCCACATGTCTTCTTCGTGCTCGGTCCAGGTGTCTTCCAGCACGCCGCCTTCATAGGAGATGTGCAGGAGGTTGGCGTCCATCGAGTACGGGGACTTCTTCTTGCCATGGCGTTCGATCGGGATGGCGTGCTTTTCAGCGTAATCCATCAGTTTTTCACGGGACAGCAGGTCCCATTCACGCCAAGGAGCAATCACTTTCACGCCAGGCTTCAGGGCATAGGCGCCCAGTTCGAAACGCACCTGGTCGTTGCCTTTGCCGGTGGCGCCATGGGAAATGGCGTCAGCGCCGGTTTCGTTGGCGATTTCGATCAGGCGCTTGGCAATCAGCGGACGTGCGATGGAAGTACCCAGCAGGTACTCGCCTTCGTAGACGGTGTTGGCGCGGAACATCGGGAAAACGAAATCGCGGACGAATTCTTCGCGCAGGTCGTCAATGTAGATCTCTTTGACGCCCATGGCTTGCGCCTTGGCTCGTGCAGGTTCGACCTCTTCGCCCTGACCCAGGTCAGCGGTAAAGGTCACCACTTCACAGTTATAAGTATCCTGCAGCCACTTGAGGATCACCGAAGTGTCCAGGCCGCCGGAATACGCGAGAACGACCTTGTTTACGTCGGCCATGCCATCACTCCACGGGGTTTTACGGAAAGGCGTCGATTCTACCGATCAAAACCGTGAAATTACAGGGGCGCGACAGCAAATGAAGATAAAGCGACAGATTATGTCGGGCGAGCGACGAATGGCCGATGCCTACGAGGTCGCCGCCGCATTCGCCGGGGCGGTGGCCTGGGGTGCCGGTTTCTCGGGGGCTGGCACCCGGTCGAGATGGATATTCACCCGTCGGTTCTTCGCCCGGTTGGCCGGGTTGGTATTGGGCACCAGCGGGTAGCGCTCGCCGTGGAAGCGCAGGACGATCTGCGATTCGGGAATGCCATTGGCCTTGAAGAAGTCCATCACCGCCAGGCCTCGACGCCGGGACAGGTCGCGATTGGTCAGGCGATTGCCGCTGTTATCCGAATGGCCGTCCAGTTCGATATGGTTGACCGTAGGGTCGGCCTTGATGAACTCAAGCATGACCAACAGCTTGGCCTTGGCCGCCGGGTCGAGGTCAATACCGCCACCCGGAAAGCCGACTTCAGCCTGTTTGACCTGCTCGAAATTCATCGGCAGCAATTTCGCAGTACATAACTGGTAATCGCTGTAGGCCTTGTTGAAGCGCACCGGCAGCAAGCGGATTTCCGAATAGCCACCATCCCGGGAATAGTGGCGCACAGTCGGGCTGCGGCCATCGAGCAAGCCATTGAACAGGCGCCCGGCCTGGGCCTGGGAGCTGTTGAACAGCACATCGCCGCTGCCCGCACGCACCGCACCGAGGTTGATATCACCGCGCCCCGGCTGCCACGGCGCCGCCGCCGCCAAGAGTGTTGCGGAGCCGACGCCCAGCGCGCTGTTGTAGGCCTTCAAGCGAAATGTCGCCTGCTCGCCGGCCCGGCGCACGAACTCACCCGAACCAAAATCGGCGATCGGCTGGCTCAAGCGGCACTCGAACTTGTCGCCTTCCACCTTCCACTCGATATTTTCCAGGCGCGTCTGGAAGGTCAGGGCCATCGCAGGCAGGCTGGCGAACACGCTGAGCAGGGCTAGATATTGCTGGCGCACGGGCGGCTCCACTGGTTTCTACAACACAACAAGGCGTCATACATCGTTAAGGCATACCCAGGGATATCGGTCGCGCCCTGCAAAACTTGATAGCGAGTGCCTGCAAGAGTCTTTTCCGGTAGCATTCCCACCAGATTGACCCGCCTGGAATCCCCAATGTCCGACCGCCTGACCCTGCTGCGTCCCGACGACTGGCATATTCATCTTCGCGATGGTGCTGCGTTGCCCCAAACCGTGGCTGATGTAGCGCGCACGTTTGGCCGTGCCATCATCATGCCTAACCTGGTACCTCCGGTGCGCAATGCCGCAGAAGCCGACGCCTATCGCCAGCGCATCCTCGCTGCACGACCGGCCGGCAGCCGCTTTGAACCGTTGATGGTGCTCTACCTGACCGACCGCACCCAGCCCGCAGAAATCCGCGAGGCCAAGGCCAGCGGTTTCGTGCATGCCGCCAAGCTGTACCCGGCCGGCGCCACGACCAACTCCGACTCCGGCGTGACCAGTATCGACAAGATCCTGCCCGCCATCGAAGCCATGGCCGAAGTGGGCATGCCGCTGCTGATCCACGGTGAAGTCACCCGTGGTGATGTCGATGTGTTCGATCGCGAGAAGATCTTCATCGACGAACACATGCGCCGTGTGGTCGAGCTGTTCCCGACCCTCAAGGTGGTGTTCGAGCACATCACCACTGCCGACGCCGTGCAATTCGTCACCGAGGCTTCGGCCAACGTTGGCGCGACCATCACCGCGCATCACCTGCTGTACAACCGCAACCACATGCTGGTGGGCGGGATCCGGCCGCACTTCTATTGCCTGCCGATCCTCAAGCGCAACACCCACCAGGAGGCACTGCTCGATGCCGCCACCAGTGGCAATGCGAAGTTCTTCCTCGGTACCGACTCGGCCCCCCACGCCCAGCACGCCAAGGAAGCTGCCTGCGGCTGTGCCGGCTGTTACACCGCCTATGCGGCGATCGAGCTGTACGCCGAGGCTTTCGAGGCACGCAACGCCCTGGACAAACTCGAGGCCTTCGCCAGCCTCAATGGCCCGCGCTTCTACGGCCTGCCGGCGAATACCGACCGCATTACCCTGGTCCGTGAAGACTGGACCGCCCCCACCAGCCTGCCATTTGGCGAGCTGACCGTTATCCCGCTGCGCGCCGGTGAAACACTGCGCTGGCGCCTGCTGGAGGAACACACGTGAGTGAAGACCATTACGACGACGAACAGGAACACAGTGGCGGCGGTTCGCGCCACCCGATGGCCGAGCGTTTTCGCGGCTATCTGCCTGTCGTTATCGACGTAGAAACCGGCGGTTTCAATTGCGCCACCGATGCGCTGCTGGAAATTGCCGCGACTACCATCGGCATGGACGAACAGGGCTTTGTGTATCCAGAACACACCCATTTCTTCCGCGTCGAGCCTTTTGAAGGTGCCAACATCGAAGCGGCGGCCCTGGAGTTCACCGGAATCAAGCTCGACCATCCGTTGCGCATGGCCGTCAGCGAAGAAGCGGCATTGACCGACATCTTCCGTGGCGTTCGCAAGGCCCTGAAGGCCAAGGGCTGCAAACGCGCGATCCTGGTCGGCCACAACAGCAGTTTCGACCTGGGCTTCCTCAACGCCGCCGTGGCGCGCCTGGACATGAAGCGCAACCCGTTCCACCCGTTCTCCAGCTTCGACACCGCGACCCTGGCTGGCCTGGCTTATGGCCAGACCGTACTGGCCAAGGCATGCCAGGCAGCCGGTATCGACTTCGACGGTCGTGAAGCCCACTCGGCTCGCTACGACACCGAGAAGACTGCCGATCTGTTCTGCGGCATCGTCAACCGCTGGAAGCAGATGGGCGGCTGGGAAGATTTCAGCGACTGATCAGGTCGCTAAATCCCACGCATAAAAAAACCGGCCCTCTCAGGCCGGTTTTTTTTACCGCGAATCTGGCTTACAGCTTGCCAGCGTTCTCGGTCAGGTAAGCCGCAACGCCTTCTGGCGAAGCGTTCATGCCTTTGTCGCCTTTTTTCCAGTTGGCTGGGCAGACTTCGCCGTGCTCTTCGTGGAATTGCAGAGCGTCGACCAGGCGGATCAGCTCTTCCATGTTACGGCCCAGCGGCAGGTCGTTGATGATCTGCGAGCGCACAACGCCCTTGTCGTCGATCAGGAACGCGCCACGGAAAGCCACGCCGCCTTCGGACTCAACGTCGTAGGCCTTGGCGATGTCGTGCTTCATGTCGGCAGCCATGGTGTATTTGACTTTGCCGATGCCACCATCATTGATGGCTGTGTTGCGCCAGGCGTTGTGGGTGAAATGGGAGTCGATGGACACGGCAACCACTTCAACGTTACGTGCCTTGAAGTCGTCCATGCGGTGATCCAGGGCGATCAGCTCGGATGGGCAGACGAAAGTGAAGTCCAGCGGGTAGAAGAACACCAGGCCGTATTTGCCTTTGATGGCTTCAGACAGCTTGAAGCTGTCAACGATTTCGCCATTGCCGAGGACGGCAGGTACGTCGAAATCCGGGGCTTGTTTGCCGACGAGTACACTCATTGGTTATCTCCTGATGGTAATTGAAGTAAATGGACCGCCCCTGAGTCTGCCGTGAATTGACGACAGGCCTGTGACGCGATCACGCTTCGTAAAGACCGACCATCATACCTGAAAAAAGCCGTTCGTCAGTGAGGGGCCCACGGCGGGCAAAGGTTTGAGAAAGCACTTTGACAATCATTCTCGTTAACATTAAGATCCATCGCACTTAAGCCTTAAACCGCGATGGTTCTCCCTTATGTATGTCTGCCTCTGCACTGGCGTCACCGACGGACAAATCCGCGAAGCGATCTATGAAGGTTGCTGCAGCTACAAGGAAGTGCGTGAAACCACCGGCGTTGCCAGCCAATGTGGCAAATGTGCCTGCCTTGCCAAGCAAGTGGTACGGGAAACCCTGACATCGCTGCAAACAGCCCAGGCCGCGATTCCCTACTCGGCAGAATTTACACACGCCTGAAGTGGCGTGTTTTAAAGAACCGGACTTAGCGTCCGGTTTTTTTATGCCTGTAATTCAAATAGTTAGCGCCAAGACGCGGAACACAAACATTCTTATTCCGATTAATTTTCATTTATTATTCAATAACTTAGGTTTGACACTAGTAGTTGTGCAGCTCAAACTCCGCCTTATATACAACGAATACAGGGCAGGACCCCAATCATGAAAGGCGACATCTCAGTCATCCAGCAACTCAACAAAATCCTTGCCAATGAACTGGTCGCGATCAATCAGTATTTCCTGCATGCACGCATGTATGACGATTGGGGCCTGGAAAAGCTCGGCAAGCGTGAGTACAAAGAGTCGATCAAGGCCATGAAGGACGCAGACGCGCTGATCAAGCGCATCCTGTTCCTCGAAGGTCTGCCGAACGTCCAGGACCTGGGCAAGCTGAACATCGGCGAGCACACCCTGGAAATGCTCAACAGCGATGTGGGCTTCGAGCGCAAGAGCCATGCCGACCTCAAGGCCGCCATTGCACATTGCGAGACCAAGGGCGACTTCGGCAGCCGCGAACTGCTGGAAGATATCCTCGAAGACCAGGAAGAGCATATCGACTGGCTGGAAACCCAGATCGGCCTGATCGACAAAGTGACCCTGGAAAACTACCTGCAATCGCAGATGGGTGAATAACCGCGCCAACAGGCACAAAAAAGCCCCGCTCTCGAATGAGAAGCGGGGCTTTTTATTGCGCGCGAATTACGCTTCGGTCTTGGCCGCTGCTTTTTCAGCTGCGTCCTTGATCAGCGCTTGCAACGAACCATCAGCCGCCATTTCGGTGATGATGTCGCTACCGCCGACCAGCTCACCGGCCACCCAAAGTTGTGGGAAAGTAGGCCAGTTGGCGTACTTCGGCAGGTTGGCGCGGATTTCCGGGTTTTGCAGGATATCGACGTAAGCGAACTTTTCGCCACACTGCATGACGGCCTGGGAGGCCTTCGCGGAGAAGCCGCACTGCGGGGCATTCGGTGCGCCCTTCATGTAAAGCAGAATGGTGTTGTTAGCAATCTGCTCTTTAATCGTTTCGATGATATCCATGGAACACCTCGGCTGGAACTTTGCGACTCACAGGTCGGCACGGTGGCGCATTGTAACGCAAAATCCCAGCGTGGTGCTCGGGCTCCCCGACAGACTCACTGCGTCACGCCGCCGCGACCTGCACCGGCACGCCGTTCAACGCCGCGTTACCTGACAGTTCGTCCAACTGACGCTCATCCGTCAGGTCGTTGGCACTCGCCCCCGGCTGCGCGCTGGCAATACTCATCTGCACACCCGGCCGGTCATGACCCCAGCCGTGGGGCAGGCTGACCACGCCGGGCATCATCTCCAGGCTGGCCAGTACGTGGACCTCGATCATGCCGATCCGCGAACTGACCCGCACGCGCTGGCCGTCACTCAGTTGGCGACTGGCGAGGTCATCCGGGTGCATCAGCAACTGATGCCGCGGCTTGCCCTTCACCAGCCGGTGATAGTTATGCATCCACGAATTGTTGCTGCGCACGTGCCGGCGGCCGATCAGCAGCAACTCATCAACCTTGGGCAACGGCAATGCGGCAAACCGCGCCAGGTCCGCGAGGATCACTGCTGGCGCCGCCTGCACCCGACCATTGGCGGTTTTCAAGCGTCCCGCCAGGTTGGCCTTCAGCGGTCCCAGGTCCAGGCCATGGGGATGCTCGGCCAGCATCGCCACCGACAGCTTGTGCGAGGAAGCATCGCCATAGGCCCCGGCCCGCAGGCCCAGGTCAATCATCTGCGCCGGCGCCAGGGTTGGCTTGAGCGGGTTGCCAGTGCGGGCCGCAAACGCCTGGGCCAGCCCGACAAAAATCTCCCAGTCGTGCAACGCGCCCTCGGGCTTGGGCAGGATCGCCCGGTTGAAGCGCGTGACGTTACGCACTGCAAACATATTGAAGGTGGTGTCGTAGTGATCGTTCTCCAGGGCCGAGGTCGATGGCAGGATCAGGTCGGCATAGCGCGTGGTTTCGTTGATATACAGGTCCACGCTGACCATGAACTCCAGACCGTCCAGGGCCTGCTCCAATTGGCGTCCGTTGGGGGTGGACAACACCGGGTTGCCGGCCACTGTCACCAGCGCACGGATTTGTCCTTCGCCCTCGGTGAGCATTTCTTCGGCCAAGGCCGACACCGGCAGCTCGCCGCTGTATTCGGGACGCCCGGACACCCGGCTCTGCCAACGGTTGAAGTGCCCACCAGACGTGGCGGCCACCAGGTCCACCGCTGGTTCGGTGCACAAGGCGCCCCCGACCCGGTCCAGATTACCGGTGACCAGGTTGATCAACTGCACCAGCCAGTGGCAAAGGGTACCGAACGCCTGGGTCGATACCCCCATCCGCCCATAGCAGACCGCCTTGTCTGCCGCCGCAAAATCCCGCGCCAACTGGCGGATCTGCTCGGCCGGCACCGCGCAGTGGGCGCTCATGGCCTCGGCGGTAAAGCCTGCGACAGCCCGGCGCACCTCCTCCAGGCCGTCCACCGGCAAGTGGCTGTCGCGGGTCAGGTGCTCACTAAACAATGTGTTGAGTAGCCCGAACAGCAACGCCGCATCCCCGCCGGGGCGCACAAACAGGTGCTGGTCGGCCATGGCCGCCGTTTCACTGCGTCGGGGGTCGACCACCACCACTTTGCCGCCCCGTGCCTGAATGGCCTTCAGACGTTTCTCCACGTCCGGCACGGTCATGATGCTGCCATTGGAGGCCAGTGGATTGCCGCCCAGAATCAACATGAAGTCGGTCTGGTCGATATCCGGGATGGGCAGCAACAGGCCATGGCCGTACATCAGGTGGCTGCTGAGGTGATGGGGCAGTTGGTCTACCGACGTCGCGGAGAAGCGATTGCGCGTCTTCAACTGCCCGAGGAAGTAGTTGCTGTGGGTCATCAAGCCGTAGTTATGCACACTGGGATTGCCCTGGTACACCGCCACCGCATTCTGCCCATGCCGCGCCTGGATCCCCGCCAGCCGTTCGGCCACCAGGGCGAAGGCCTCGTCCCAGGGGATCGGCTGCCACTCGCTGCCCACCCGCAACATCGGCTGGTGCAGGCGGTCGGGATCGTTCTGGATATCTTGTAGGGCCACGGCCTTGGGGCAGATATGGCCACGGCTGAAGGTATCCTGGGCGTCCCCTTTGATCGAGGTGATGGCAATGCTGCCATCATCCGAAGTGGTGGTTTCCAGGGTCAGGCCGCAAATGGCTTCGCACAGGTGGCAGGCACGGTGATGGAGAGTCTTGGTCATGGCCAGTCTCTTTATTAGGGCTTTGGCCTGACTATGGGCTGCGCCCAGCGGCGGCACCAGCATCGTTCGCCCCGTGAATCAATGGGCATCAGGCCAGACCATGGGCAAGCATGAGCAAATGTTTCAGAAACCGCCCACACCGCCCCAGAAACCGACGCAACCTGGCCCGGGGCCGCCATCACACATTGCAAAAGGTCGCGGCGCCAGTGTACAAATGACCCGCTGCTGTCCGTAAACAGGCCTCAAAAGTGCAATTCCCGCCCCTTTGAACACCCCTAAAAAACCGTAGCCTATTGGTAAGACGCGACATTTAATGTCAATATCGCGCCTTCCCCTATTTCGTCGCCCCGTGCGGCTTTCGCCGCAGGTCTCGCCCGTTGTCACAATAAACAAGGCTTTGAGTATCTGCGGTCTGTTGCAAAAAGGTAGTTAATGATGAGCGCAAGGCACTTTCTCTCCCTGATGGATTGCACGCCCGAAGAGCTGGTCAGCGTGATCCGTCGAGGCATTGAGCTTAAAGACCTGCGTAATCGCGGCGTACTGTTCGAGCCTTTGAAAAACCGTGTACTCGGGATGATTTTCGAGAAGTCGTCCACCCGTACCCGCCTGTCCTTCGAAGCCGGCATGATCCAGCTCGGCGGCCAGGCGATTTTCCTGTCGCCTCGGGATACCCAACTGGGCCGTGGCGAGCCGATCAGCGATTGCGCCATCGTCATGTCACGCATGCTCGATGCGGTGATGATCCGTACCTTCGCCCACAGCACCCTGACTGAATTTGCCGCCAACTCGCGAGTGCCGGTGATCAACGGGCTGTCCGACGACCTGCATCCGTGCCAGTTGCTCGCCGATATGCAGACGTTCCTCGAACATCGCGGCTCGATCCAGGGCAAGACTGTGGCCTGGATCGGCGATGGCAACAATATGTGCAACAGCTATATAGAAGCGGCGATCCAGTTCGACTTCCACCTGCGCATCGCCTGCCCCGAGGGCTACGAGCCGAGCGCCGAATTCCTGGCCAAGGCCGACGCCCGCGTGCAAATCGTGCGTGACCCGAAAGACGCGGTGATCGGCGCGCACCTGGTGAGCACCGACGTCTGGACCTCCATGGGCCAGGAAGACGAGACCGCCAAGCGCCTGGCCCTGTTCGCGCCTTATCAAGTCACCCGTGAATTGCTCGACCTCGCCGCCCCGGATGCGCTGTTCATGCACTGCCTGCCGGCCCATCGCGGCGAAGAAATCAGCCTCGACCTGTTGGACGACCCGCGCTCCGTCGCCTGGGACCAGGCAGAAAACCGCCTGCATGCGCAGAAGGCCCTGCTGGAATTCTTGGTCCCACCGGCGTATCACCACGCATGAGCCAGCCACTTCTGCTGAACCTGCGCAATCTGGCATGCGGCTATCAGGACCAACGGGTGGTGCAGAATCTCAACCTGCACCTCAACGCTGGAGATATCGGTTGCCTGCTGGGCTCCTCGGGCTGTGGCAAGACCACCACCCTACGGGCGATTGCCGGGTTTGAGCCGGTGCACGAAGGCGAGATCAACCTGGCTGGCGAAGTGATCTCCAGCGCCGGCTTTACCCTGGCCCCGGAGAAGCGTCGCATTGGCATGGTGTTCCAGGACTACGCGCTGTTTCCACATCTGAGCGTGGCCGACAATATCGGCTTCGGCATTCGCAAACACCCGCACAAAGAGCGGGTGGTCGCCGAACTGCTGGAATTGGTCAACCTGAAGAACCTGGGCAAGCGCTTCCCCCACGAACTGTCCGGTGGCCAACAACAGCGCGTGGCCCTGGCCCGTGCTCTGGCGCCGGAACCGCAACTGCTGTTGCTGGACGAGCCGTTCTCCAACCTCGACGGCGAACTGCGGCGCAAGCTCAGCCATGAAGTGCGCGACATCCTCAAGGCCCGTGGCACCAGTGCGATCCTGGTGACCCATGACCAGGAAGAAGCCTTTGCGGTGAGCGACCATGTCGGCGTGTTCAAGGAAGGCCGCCTGGAGCAGTGGGATACGCCCTACAACCTCTATCACGAACCGCTGACGCCCTACGTCGCGAGTTTTATTGGCCAGGGTTATTTCATCCGTGGCCAATTGAGCACTCCGGAGTCGGTCACTACCGAACTGGGCGAGCTGCGCGGCAATCGTGCCTATACCTGGCCAACCGGCTGCGCGGTGGATGTGTTGCTGCGCCCGGATGACATCGTGTATGCACCGGACAGCCCGCTGAACGCGCTGATCGTCGGCAAGACCTTCCTGGGTGCCTCGACCCTGTACCGCCTGCAGTTGCCGACCGGCGCCCAGCTGGAGTCGATTTTCCCCAGCCATGCCGATCATCAGGTGGGTGTACACGTGGGGATCCGCGTGGCGGCCGAGCATCTGGTGTTGTTCCAGGCTTCGGGGAGCACGGCGGCGCAGATCCCGCAGGTGGAGTCCGGTGTGCGGCGCTACAGCACCGCCGGCTGAACAAACCGAGTCAAAAATGTGGAAGCGAGCTTGTGTGGGAGCCGGGCTTGCCCGCGATGCAGGCGCCTCGGGCTGTCAGCTACAGCGAGGTGAGGCTATCGCAGGCAAGCCAGCTCCTACAGAGGCTGGCTCACACATCTGATTCCTCCGTTCTTGAAATCACGCCCGGCCAATCGGCGCAAATTTACCCTGGGTATGCTCGGCCAACACCGCCGCCGCCAACTCCACTTCCAACCCTCTCCTGCCTGCGCTGACAAAAATTGTCGCAAAAGGCTCTGCGCTCACATCAATGAAGGTGCGCAAGCGCTTCTTCTGCCCCAAAGGGCTGATCCCACCCAACAAATAACCGGTCGAGCGCTGCGCCGCCGCCGGGTCGGCCATCTCGACTTTCTTTACGCCCGCCGCGTGAGCCAGGGCCTTCAAATCAAGACTTCCGACGACCGGCACCACAGCCACCAATAATTCGCCTTTTTCGCTGCTGGCAAGCAACGTCTTGAACACCTGCGCCGGGTCGAGGCTCAACTTTTCCGCGGCCTCCAGGCCATAGGATGCCGCCTTGGGGTCATGTTCATAACTGTGGATGCGATGTTCGGCGCGAACTTTTTTCAACAAGTCCAATGCAGGTGTCATGGAGGCTCCAGGCTTGGGGAAAACGTGGAAAAACAGACCGCCGATTCTAGGACAAACCCAGGCAAAACGCTCTAGTGCAGGGGGTCGTGCGACGAATCCGCGCAGATCCTGGCCACGCTTGCCGCCAGCCCCGCCGATGGGTTGCCGAGATCATTCATCACGCGAATAGTTTGAAAATGACCAACCGTTCACTTTCGACCTTTGACAGCGGCGTTTCTTGTCTATATTTTTTCGTTTCCGAATACTGTAAGAATCTATCCACAGTGTCCGAGCAGTAAGCCGTGAGCAGGATGGGGATCCTGACCACGGTGAAAATCGCGCATCGCCCGTTGTGGCACAGCGCCAGACAAGAAAAAAAATCGAGGTTTTCAATGACAACTGCTCTTCAACAGCCTTCACTCTCCAGCCAATGCATGGCCGAGTTCCTCGGCACCGCGTTGCTGATCTTCTTCGGTACCGGTTGCGTCGCTGCGCTCAAGGTCGCGGGTGCCAGCTTTGGCCTGTGGGAAATCAGCATCATCTGGGGGATCGGCGTGAGCATGGCGATCTACCTGAGCGCCGGCATTTCCGGGGCTCATCTCAATCCAGCCGTCAGTATCGCGCTGTGCATCTTTGCCGATTTCGACAAGCGCAAACTGCCCTTCTATATCATCGCCCAGGTTGCCGGCGCCTTTTGCTCCGCCGCGCTGGTCTACACGCTCTACAGCAACCTGTTTTTCGATTACGAACAAACTCACCAGATGGTTCGTGGCTCCGCAGCCAGCCTGGAACTGGCCTCGGTGTTCTCCACCTACCCGCACGCCCTGCTGAATACGGCCCAGGCGTTCCTGGTGGAAATGGTCATCACCGCGATCCTGATGGGCGTGATCATGGCCCTGACCGACGACAATAACGGCTTGCCCCGCGGCCCCCTGGCCCCGCTGTTGATCGGCTTGCTGATCGCCGTGATCGGCAGCGCCATGGGCCCGCTGACCGGGTTTGCGATGAATCCGGCTCGGGATTTCGGCCCCAAGCTGATGACCTTTTTCGCCGGTTGGGGTGAAATGGCTTTCACCGGCGGGCGCGATATTCCTTACGTCCTGATTCCGATCATTGCACCGATTGTCGGTGCCTGCCTCGGCGCTGCGGCCTATCGCGGGTTGATTGCCCGCCATCTGCCCAACGCCGCAGCTGCTACAACTGATGCAGCCGAAACCGCCACCAGCGGCAACACCCGAACTTCTTGAAAGCGGTAGCCTGAGCCCTTCTGCCCCTTGCGGCCCAGGCTACTTACCCACTCCTTTTTTCCGTCCAAGGCAATCGACATGACCGACACACAGAATAAGAACTACATCATTGCCCTCGATCAGGGCACCACCAGTTCCCGGGCGATCATCTTTGATCGTGACGCCAACGTGGTGTGTACCGCCCAGCGTGAATTCGTCCAGCACTACCCGCAAGCCGGTTGGGTCGAGCATGACCCGATGGAAATCTTCGCCACCCAGAGCGCCGTGATGGTCGAGGCCCTGGCACAAGCCGGCCTGCACCACGACCAGGTCGCCGCCATCGGCATCACCAACCAGCGTGAAACCACCGTGGTCTGGGACAAGATCACCGGCCGCCCGATCTACAACGCCATCGTCTGGCAATGCCGGCGCAGCACCGAAATCTGCCAGCAGCTCAAACGCGACGGCCATGAGCAATACATCAGCGACACCACCGGCCTGGTCACCGACCCGTACTTCTCCGGTACCAAGTTGAAGTGGATCCTCGACAACGTCGAAGGCAGCCGCGAACGCGCGCGCAACGGCGAGCTGCTGTTCGGCACCATCGACAGCTGGCTGATCTGGAAATTTACCGGCGGCAAGACCCACGTCACCGACTACACCAACGCTTCGCGCACCATGCTCTTCAACATCCACACCCTGGAGTGGGATGCGAAGATGCTGGAGGTCCTGGACATCCCGCGCGAGATGCTGCCGGAAGTGAAGTCCTCCTCGGAAATCTATGGCCGCACCAAAAGCGGGATTGCCATCGGCGGCATTGCCGGCGACCAGCAAGCCGCCCTGTTCGGCCAGATGTGCGTTGAGCCGGGCCAGGCGAAAAACACCTACGGCACCGGTTGCTTCCTATTGATGAACACCGGCGACAAAGCGGTCAAATCCCAGCACGGCATGCTCACCACCATCGCCTGCGGCCCGCGTGGCGAAGTGGCTTACGCCCTCGAAGGCGCTGTGTTCAACGGTGGTTCCACCGTGCAGTGGCTGCGCGATGAGTTGAAGATCATCAATGACGCCCACGACACCGAATACTTCGCCAACAAGGTCAAAGACAGCAACGGCGTGTACCTGGTACCGGCGTTCACCGGTCTCGGCGCTCCGTACTGGGACCCCTACGCCCGTGGCGCGCTGTTCGGCCTGACCCGTGGCGTACGTGTCGATCACATTATTCGTGCAGCCCTGGAGTCGATTGCCTACCAGACCCGCGACGTGCTCGACGCCATGCAGCAGGACTCCGGCGAACGCCTCAAATCCCTGCGGGTAGACGGCGGCGCAGTGGCCAACAACTTCCTGATGCAGTTCCAGGCCGACATCCTCGGCACCCAGGTCGAGCGCCCGCAAATGCGCGAGACCACGGCGTTGGGCGCTGCCTACCTGGCCGGCCTGGCCTGTGGCTTCTGGGGCAGCCTGGATGAGCTGCGTGGCAAGGCAGTGATCGAACGCGAGTTCGAACCACAACTGGACGAGCCCGCCAAAGAAAAACTCTACGCCGGCTGGAAAAAAGCGGTCAGCCGCACCCGTGACTGGGAACCCCACGAAGGCGCTGAATAAGCCAAGCGTAGGACCCACATCGGGTTGTAACTGGCAGGGAGCAGATTCCTGCGTCATCATGGGCCACTTTTGTATGGCAGCCCACAGGACGCCCAATGAATCTGCCTCCCCGTCAGCAACAAATCCTCGAACTGGTCCGCGAACGCGGCTACGTCAGTATCGAGGAAATGGCGCAGTTGTTCGTTGTTACCCCGCAAACCATCCGCCGCGATATCAATCAGTTGGCCGACGCCAATCTGCTGCGTCGCTACCACGGCGGCGCCGCCTATGACTCCAGTGTCGAAAACACCGAGTACGCCATGCGTGCCGACCAGATGCGCGATGAAAAGCAGCGTATCGGCGAAGCCATTGCCGCACAGATCCCCGATCATGCCTCGCTGTTCATCAATATCGGTACCACCACCGAATCCATTGCCCGGGCGCTGCTCAACCACAGTCACCTGAAGATCATCACCAATAACCTCAACGTCGCCATGATGCTCAGCGCCAAGGACGACTTCGACGTGCTGCTGACCGGCGGCAATGTACGCCGTGACGGCGGCGTGGTGGGCCAGGCCAGCGTGGACTTCATCAATCAGTTCAAGGTCGACTTCGCCCTGGTGGGTATCAGCGGTATCGACGAGGACGGCAGCCTGCTGGACTTCGATTACCAGGAAGTGCGGGTTTCCCAGGCGATCATTGCCAACGCACGCAAGGTGATCCTCGCGGCGGACTCCAGCAAATTCGGGCGCAACGCCATGATTCGCCTGGGGCCGATCAGTTTGATTGATTGCCTGGTCACCGATCAGCAGCCGGTGCCGGCGCTGGTGCAGTTGTTGAGCCAGAACAAGATTCGCCTGGAAGTCGTCTGAGCGCCCCCTGAGCTCGCTGGCGCCTGGACCTGCGCCATCGCGGGCAAGCCCGCTCCCACAGGAGCGGGCTTGCCCGCGATGGCGGCCCAGGGCCACAACTCTCTTGAGCCAGCACCCGGCTCAATGTTCACAATTTTTCCTTTTCCCGCCCTTCGATGAGTTTTTTCAATCGAAGTCAGCTGGCTGTGCCCGCGTTTATGAGCTACCATTTTCGCAAATGAACATTAATGTTCGAATTCCAATATTAAAAAAGATCGCGAGGCCAGCCGATGACCCCTTCTACCTTGCCTGCTCCACCCCTTGCCGAAGTCTATGATGTTGCCGTGATTGGCGGCGGGATCAATGGTGTAGGCATCGCGGCAGACGCAGCCGGTCGCGGCCTGTCGGTATTCCTTTGCGAAAAGGATGACTTGGCCAGCCACACCTCGTCTGCCAGCAGCAAGCTGATCCATGGCGGCCTGCGCTATCTTGAACATTACGAATTCCGCCTGGTGCGCGAAGCCCTGGCCGAACGCGAAGTGCTGCTGGCCAAGGCCCCGCACATCGTCAAGCAGATGCGTTTTGTGTTGCCCCATCGCCCGCACCTGCGCCCGGCCTGGATGATCCGTGCCGGCCTGTTCCTGTACGATCACCTCGGCAAGCGCGAGAAACTTGCAGGCTCCAAAAGCCTGAAGTTCGGCGCCGACAGCCCGCTGAAAAGCGAAATCACCAAGGGCTTCGAATACTCCGATTGCTGGGTCGACGACGCGCGCCTGGTTGTACTCAACGCCATGGCCGCCCGGGAAAAGGGTGCACATATCCACACCCAGACCCGTTGCGTCAGCGCCCGTCGCAGCAAGGGCCTGTGGCACCTGCACCTGGAGCGCGCCGATGGCAGCCTGCTGTCGATCCGCGCCAAGGCTCTGGTGAACGCGGCCGGCCCATGGGTCGCCAAGTTCATCAAGGATGACCTCAAGCTCGATTCGCCGTATGGCATCCGCCTGATCCAGGGCAGCCACCTGATCGTGCCGAAACTGTACGAAGGCGCCCATGCGCACATCCTGCAGAACGAGGATGGGCGTATCGTCTTCACCATTCCGTACCTCAATCACCTGACCATCATCGGCACCACCGACCGTGAGTACACCGGCGACCCCGCGAAAGTGGCGATCACCGAAGGTGAAACGGACTACATGCTCAAGGTGGTCAACGCCCACTTCAAGCAGCAGTTGAGCCGCGACGATATCGTGCACACCTATTCCGGCGTGCGCCCGCTGTGCAACGACGAGTCGGATAACCCGTCGGCCATTACCCGCGACTACACCCTGGCACTGTCCGGCAGCGGCGAAGAAGCGCCGATCCTGTCGGTGTTCGGTGGCAAGCTGACCACTTACCGCAAGCTGGCCGAGTCGGCCCTGGCGCAACTGGCCCCCTACTTCCCGCATATCAAGCCGAGCTGGACCGCCAAGGCCAGCCTGCCCGGCGGTGAAGACATGAGCACGCCGGAAGCCCTGGCCACCGACATTCGCAGCAAGTTCGAGTGGATCCCCAGCGAGATCGCCCGCCGCTGGTCGACCACCTATGGCAGCCGCACCTGGCGCCTGCTCGAAGGCGTGCAATCGCTGGCCGACCTGGGCGAGCACCTGGGTGGCGGCCTGTACACCCGGGAAGTCGACTACCTGTGCGCCGAGGAATGGGCGACCCAGGCCTACGACATCCTGTGGCGGCGCACCAAACTCGGGCTGTTCACCACCCCCGAGGAGCAGGAGAACCTGCAGCTTTACTTGGTCAAGGTCGAACAGAACCGCAGCAAGATCGAAGCAGCCTGATGCATCCAGCCCCTGCGCCGAAAGGCCCAGGGGCTTTTTTATGGACGTCTTGATGTGAAATGCGATCAATGTGGGAGCTGGCTGGCCTGCAACAACGGGCGGTGATCGCCGGCAGCCAATGCCTACAGATTCGGTTTTCCGAACGTGGTAACGCCACCTATTCGGTTTGCCGGATTTAAACACCGGATAAACCTCGTCATATAAAGTTAATCGCCATATAAATCATACAGTTAGACTTTTAATCAGAGTCTGGCACGACTCATGCTCTACACTTGGTACGTGTTTGTCTGAGATGCTTCAGGAGCCGTCACAGGCATTCGCTGTATCGAAAGAGCCGTCCAGGCTTCATAAAAAAAACAAATGTCGAGGAAGTATTGATGCGTATCGTTCCCCATATTTTGGGCGCAGCTATCGCTGCTGCTCTGATTAGCACTCCAGTCTTCGCCGCCGAACTGACCGGCACGCTGAAGAAAATCAAAGAGTCGGGCACCATCACCCTGGGCCACCGCGACGCCTCCATTCCGTTTTCCTACATTGCGGATGGTTCGGGCAAACCAGTGGGCTACTCCCACGACATTCAACTGGCCATCGTCAAAGCTGTCGAGAAAGACCTCGGCATGAAGGAAGGCGAGCTGAAGGTCAAATACAACCTGGTCACTTCGCAAACCCGTATCCCGCTGGTGCAGAACGGCACCGTGGACGTTGAGTGTGGTTCCACTACCAACAACGTTGAGCGTCAGCAGCAAGTCGACTTCTCCGTCGGCATCTTCGAAATCGGTACCCGTCTGCTGTCCAAAAAGGACTCGACCTACAAGGATTTCGCTGACCTCAAGGGCAAGAACGTCGTGACCACCGCCGGCACCACGTCCGAGCGCATCCTCAAGTCCATGAACGCTGACAAGCAGATGGGCATGAACGTCATCTCCGCCAAAGACCACGGTGAGTCCTTCCAGATGCTGGAAAGCGGCCGCGCCGTTGCCTTCATGATGGACGATGCGCTGCTGGCCGGTGAAATGGCCAAGGCCAAGAAGCCTACCGACTGGGCCGTGACCGGCACGCCGCAATCCTTCGAAATCTATGGCTGCATGGTTCGCAAAGGCGATGCACCGTTCAAGAAGGCTGTGGATGACGCTATCGTCGCCACCTACAAGTCTGGCGAAATCAACAACATCTACACCAAGTGGTTCAGCTCGCCGATCCCACCAAAAGGCCTGAACCTGATGTTCCCGATGAGCGACGAACTCAAGGCCCTGATCGCCAATCCGACCGACAAAGCAGCCGACGACAAAACGGCTGAAAAAAAGTCCTGATTCCGAACTAACCTTATCTCCTGAGGGAGCCAACCCTCCCTCAGGCGTCTGTTACTACCTGCTGGCATTATTTGGAACACTCGACCTGGCGGTTTCCGAGCCGATCGCGTGTGCCTGACGTTCACCGTCAGGCGGGAATGGATCTTCCCCAAGCGGGTGCTTGTACATCGATTGATTTCGGGGGAGACCCTAATGAATTACAACTGGGACTGGGGCGTATTCTTCAAGTCCACCGGCGTGGGCAGCGAGACCTATCTCGACTGGTTCATCTCCGGTTTGGGCTGGACCATCGCCATCGCCATCGTGGCGTGGATCGTCGCCTTGCTGCTGGGCTCGATACTGGGTGTGATGCGCACGATGCCTAACCGCCTCGTAGCCGGCATCGCCACCTGCTATGTGGAACTGTTTCGTAACGTGCCACTGCTGGTACAGCTGTTCATCTGGTACTTCCTGGTGCCCGACCTGCTGCCGCAAAACCTGCAGGACTGGTACAAACAAGACTTAAACCCAACCACCTCGGCCTACCTGAGCGTTGTCGTGTGCCTGGGCCTGTTCACCGCCGCCCGCGTATGTGAACAAGTGCGTACCGGTATCCAGGCGCTGCCCCGTGGCCAGGAAGCCGCCGCGCGCGCCATGGGCTTCAGCCTGTCGCAGATCTACTGGAACGTGCTGCTGCCCCAGGCCTACCGGATCATCATTCCGCCGCTTACCTCGGAATTCCTCAACGTGTTCAAGAACTCCTCCGTGGCGTCCTTGATCGGCCTGATGGAACTGCTGGCGCAAACCAAGCAGACCGCCGAGTTCTCGGCCAACCTGTTTGAAGCCTTCACCCTGGCCACGCTGATCTACTTCACCCTGAACATGAGCCTGATGCTGCTGATGCGCCTGGTCGAGAAGAAAGTCGCTGTGCCCGGCCTGATTTCCGTGGGGGGCAAATAATGGAATTTGATTTCAGCGGCATTATCCCGGCCATGCCTGGCCTGTGGAACGGCATGGTCATGACCTTGAAGCTGATGGTCATGGGCGTGGTCGGCGGTATCGTTCTCGGTACTATCCTGGCCTTGATGCGCCTGTCCTCCAGCAAACTGCTGTCCAGCCTGGCCGGCGCCTATGTGAACTACTTCCGCTCGATCCCGCTGCTGTTGGTGATCACCTGGTTCTACCTGGCGGTGCCGTTCGTGTTGCGCTGGATCACCGGCGAAGACACGCCAATCGGTGCGTTCACCTCCTGCGTCGTGGCCTTCATGATGTTCGAGGCGGCGTACTTCTGCGAAATCGTGCGGGCCGGCGTGCAGTCGATCCCCAAGGGCCAGATGGCTGCGGCACAAGCGATGGGCATGACCTACGGCCAGACCATGCGCCTGATCATCCTGCCCCAGGCGTTCCGCAAGATGACCCCGCTGCTGTTGCAGCAGAGCATCATCCTGTTCCAGGACACCTCGCTGGTCTACACCGTGGGCCTGGTGGATTTCCTCAACTCCGCCCGTTCCAACGGCGACATTATCGGCCGCTCCAATGAGTTCCTGATCTTTGCCGGTGTCGTCTACTTCATCATCAGCTTTGCCGCCTCGCTGCTGGTCAAGCGTCTGCAAAAAAGGTTTGCCGTATGATCTCTATCAAGAACATCAACAAGTGGTATGGCGACTTCCAGGTGCTGACCGATTGCAGCACCGAGGTCAAAAAAGGCGAAGTGATCGTGGTGTGCGGGCCCTCCGGCTCGGGCAAATCCACCCTGATCAAGTGCGTCAACGCCCTGGAACCGTTCCAGAAAGGTGACGTTGTGGTCGATGGCACCTCGATTGCCGACCCGAAGACCAACCTGCCGAAACTGCGCTCGCGCGTAGGCATGGTGTTCCAGCACTTCGAACTGTTCCCGCACATGACCATCACCGAAAACCTGACGGTTGCGCAGATCAAGGTGTTGGGCCGCAGCAAGGCAGAAGCCGAGAAGAAAGGCCTGCAATTGCTGGAGCGTGTAGGTCTGTCGGCACATAAGGACAAGCACCCGGGCCAACTGTCCGGCGGCCAGCAGCAGCGCGTGGCGATTGCCCGTGCTCTGGCAATGGACCCGATCGTCATGCTGTTCGACGAACCGACCTCGGCCCTGGACCCGGAGATGGTCAACGAAGTACTGGACGTGATGGTGCAACTGGCCCAGGAAGGCATGACCATGATGTGCGTGACCCACGAAATGGGCTTCGCCCGCAAAGTGGCCGACCGCGTGATCTTCATGGATGCCGGCAAGATCATCGAAGACTGCCCTAAAGAAGAGTTCTTCGGCGATATCAGCGCCCGTTCCGAACGTGCGCAGCACTTCCTCGAGAAAATCCTGCAGCACTAAGCACAACACAGCGTCCACTGTAGAAACCGGGCCCTGTGGGAGCGGGCTTGCCCGCGATTGCGGCATATCAGTCAACCTCTGTGGCTGACCTACCGTCATCGCGGGCAAGCCCGCCCCCCACACCGGTCCAGGCAAGCGCTGGTTGACCCAAGGCATCTGTGATGAAATGCGACCCCACCCTCTATCGCGCCGCACCGCCATCCCTTGCCGTGAAGCCTCGTCTGATTCGCCAGCTGTTCCTGCCGCCCCTGATCATCCTGTTGATGATCGGCCTGGGTTTTATCGGCTTCTGGACCAGCGAGTACTACGGCATCCGGACCCTGGGCGAGAACGGCGAGCGCCAGTTGGAGCTGCATGCGCGCACGGTCGAGAGTGAGATCAGCAAGTACACCTACCTGCCCAGCCTGCTGGAGCTGGAATCCAGCGTCTCCAAATTGCTGGCCGACCCGAACCCGGAACACCGGCAAGCGGTCAACGAATACCTCGAAGGCCTGAACCGGCGCAGCCGCAGTCGGGCGATTTATGTGATGGACACCACCGGCCGCGTGATGGCCACCAGTAACTGGCGCGATGTCGACAGCTACCTCGGTGAAGACCTGTCGTTCCGCGCCTATTTCCAGAATGCCGTACGTGGCCAGCCCGGCCGTTTCTATGGCATCGGCAGCACCAATGGCGAGCCTGGCTACTACCTGGCCCACGGCCTGGAAGAACACGGCAAGATCATTGGTGTCGCAGTGGTCAAGGTGCGCCTCGAAGCGCTGGAAGAACGCTGGCAGCGCGCGCGTCTGGAAGCCTTTGTCAGCGACGAGAACGGCATCATCATCCTCTCCAGCGACCCGGCACGCCGGCTCAAGGCGGTGCGCCCGCTGAGCGACGATACCAAGGAGCGCCTGGCCCGCAGCCTGCAATATTACTGGGCGACCCTCAACGAACTGCAACCCCTGGCCCGCGAACAGCTCGACACTGGCACCGAAAAGCTGACCTTCCCGGCCAACAGTGAAGTGGTGGCCGACGACCGGGAAGTCACCTACCTGGCCCAGACCCGGCCCCTGAACGACACACCGTGGAATTTCACCCTGCTCACCCCGCTCAACGACCTGCGCCAGGCCGCGATCAACCAGGGCATCCTCGTTGCGGTGGCCTTTGCCCTGGTGGCGTTCCTGCTGATTGCCTGGAATGAGCGGCGCAAGGTAATCGCCACACGCCTGGCCGCCCGCGAGGCCCTGCAGGAAGCCAACAACCAGTTGGAGCGGCGGATTGCCGAGCGCACCACCGACCTGCGCGCCAGCAACGAACGGCTCAAGGCGCAGATCCGCGAGCGGCGCCAGGCCGAAGAAACCCTGCGCCGGGCCCAGGACGAATTGGTCCAGGCCGGCAAATTAGCGGCCATCGGCCAGATGTCCACCAGCATCGCCCATGAACTGAACCAGCCGCTGGCGGCCCTGCGCACCTTGTCCGGCAATACCGTGCGCTTCCTCGAGCGCGGCGCCCTGGATACTGCCAGCACCAACCTCAAGACCATCAATGAACTGATCGACCGCATGGGACGCATCACCGCCAGCCTGCGCTCGTTTGCCCGGCGGGGCGACGACCAGGGCGAAGCCAGTCTGGGCAAGGCCGTGGATGCGGCGTTCCAGGTCCTGGGCAGCCGCCTCGACAGCCTGCCGCTGACCGTACACCGTCAGTTCAGCCAGGCCATGTTGCAGATCGACCAGACGCGCCTGGAGCAAATCCTGGTCAACCTGATCGGCAATGCCCTGGACGCGATGCACGCCCAACCCGCCCCGCAGCTGTGGCTGGAAAGTGACATCAGCGAAGGCAAATACCGCCTGCGGGTGCGGGACAACGGGCATGGCATCGACCCTGAGACCCGCAAGCATTTGTTCGAACCCTTTTTCACCACCAAACCCGGCGAGCAAGGCTTGGGCCTGGGCCTGACCCTGTCGGCCAGCCTTGCCGCAGCCACCGGCGGCAACCTGGCCGTCGAGCATCCGGCCGCTGGTGGTACAGCCTTTGTCCTGAGCCTGCCCCTGGCAGGCCATCAACCCGGCGAGTCGATATGAACAGCCAACCCAACACCGAGCTGACCGTGCTGATTGTCGAAGACGATCCCCATGTGTTGCTCGGCTGCCAGCAAGCCCTGGCCCTGGAAGATATTCCCAGCGTCGGCGTGGCCAGCGCAGAAGAGGCACTCAAGCGTGTCGGCGAGAACTTTGCCGGCATTGTGATCAGTGACATCCGCCTGCCCGGCATTGACGGCCTGGAGCTGTTGACCCGCCTCAAGGCCCTGGATAAAAGCCTGCCGGTGGTGCTGATCACCGGCCACGGCGATATTTCCATGGCAGTGGGTGCGATGCGCAACGGTGCCTATGACTTCATGGAGAAACCCTTTTCTCCGGAGCGCCTGGTGGACGTGGTGCGCCGCGCCCTCGAACAACGTGGCCTGGCCCGGGAAGTCTGGGCGCTGCGCCGGCAACTGGCCGAGCGTGACTCCCTGGAAGGCCGGATCATCGGACGATCGCCGGCGATGCAGAACCTGCGCGAGTTGATCGCCAACGTCGCCGACACCTCGGCCAACGTGCTGATCGAAGGCGAGACTGGCACCGGCAAAGAGTTGGTCGCCCGCTGTCTGCACGACTTTAGCCGCCGCCACGCCCACCAGTTCGTCGCCCTGAACTGCGGCGGCCTGCCGGAAAACCTGTTTGAGAGCGAGATTTTCGGTCACGAAGCCAACGCCTTCACCGGTGCGGGCAAACGGCGGATCGGCAAGATCGAGCATGCCCACGAAGGCACGCTGTTCCTCGACGAAGTGGAAAGCATGCCGATGAACCTGCAGATCAAACTGCTGCGGGTCTTGCAAGAGCGCACCCTGGAACGCCTGGGTTCGAACCAGAGCGTGGCGGTGGATTGCCGGGTGATTGCCGCGACCAAGTCCGACCTCGACGACTTGAGCCGCGCCAACCAGTTCCGCAGCGACTTGTATTACCGCCTGAACGTGGTGACCCTGGAACTGCCGCCGCTGCGCGAGCGCCGCGAAGATATCCTGCAGTTGTTCGAACACTTTCTACAGCAATCATCCCTGCGCTTCGACCGCATCGCCCCGGAGCTGGACAACCAGACCCTGTCCAGCCTGATGAGCCATGACTGGCCCGGCAACGTACGTGAACTGCGCAACGTCGCCGAACGTTTTGCCCTGGGCCTGCCCGCCTTCAAGAAAAGCGGCGCCAGCCCCGACAACCATGGCCTGGCCTTTACCGAAGCGGTGGAAGCCTTTGAACGCAACCTGCTCAGCGACGCCCTGCAACGCAGCGGCGGCAACCTGACCCAGGCCAGCCAGGAACTGGGAATGGCCAAGACCACCCTGTTCGACAAGGTCAAGAAATACGGCCTGAGCCATTAAGGAGTCATGCGTGGATTTAGTCTTCAAGGCCGCCCTCGGAGCGGCGGTGGTGTTGCTCCTGGCGGTGCTGGCCAAAACCAAGAACTATTACATCGCCGGCCTGGTGCCGCTGTTTCCGACTTTTGCACTGATCGCCCACTACATCGTCGGCAAGGGCCGCTCGGTGGACGACCTGAAGACCACCATTGTGTTCGGCATGTGGTCGATCATTCCGTACTTTGTGTACCTGGCGACGCTGTATGTGATGGTCGACCGCATGCGCCTGGAGGCCTCCCTGGCGGTGGCCGCGGTGGCGTGGCTGATGGCGGCGACGGTGCTGGTGAGTGTGTGGATTCGAATTCACGCCTGACACTCCACGGCTCCACTGTGGGAACTGGATCCACTCGGTACACCCATAAAACCGAGTTGCCTGCATCGCAGCCTCGCTAAAGCTCGACAGCTCCCACATTTGATCCCTGTGATTCCCCAATCCCTTATGGGAGCTGTCGAGCCCCGGCGAGGCTGCGATGGGATCGACTCGGTACATCTGCAAA
>NZ_JAEKDC010000049.1:0-9769 GCF_016405645.1 Pseudomonas sp. MF5691 | reverse complement strand
CTCCAGATCCTGACCTTGCGTCGAAACCCGAGCGTAACCAATCTGCTGTCCTACATTTTCCATGAAGCACCTGTCGCATTTGTTGTCGCAGGCAACTTACAACGTGCGACAGATTTATGCGACAGGTCAGAGCCAACAAATCCAGCGTATGTGAAATTGTCGCATAACTTATAAATTATGCGACAATTCACTCGGTTTTTTGAGTTTATGACATTTCGTAATGGATCGAATCTGGCTGTCTATCGAGAGCTAGTCTTGGGTCTTCCAGACGATCGTAAAATATCAATACCGATATAAAAAATATGGTTATAAGGTGCCTAGATATTTACACATGGTAATATCTGGCGGAATCAAGAAAAGCTCGTAGAGGATGCCTCTGATGAGGTCTGGATAGATCAGATGTACGAGATCGATCGCTTAGAAGGTCAATACAGAGCCTATCAAGATCAGATAATCCACCACCTCAAGCAGGCCGTGAAAGACGGCATTGTCGCCTCAGAATGACAGCCATTGATCAGGCGTATTTAGTCCTGCCCACGGCGAATCGCGTTGCTCTGCCCCAAGGCCTTCTTGTTTTCCGGTTGAAACGTCATTGCGACCTTAAACACTTGGCCATCTGATCTTTGGTAAACCCTAGCTATGACAAGTTGCGTCTTAAAATTAAAGACTGCCCATGACCCGCTCGAATCGTAAAACCCTTATGGCCAGCCTGCTAATTGCGCTCTGGGGCCTCTCCATTCTAGTCGCCTACTGGTGGTACGAAGCACGTTACCTGCGCAGCTTCAGTGAGCAGACCGCGTTGTTCTACGGCGAGCTGCTGCACCTGCCTGATGAGCTTGCGGGTCCAGGCCCGATCCGCCTGATACATTTCTGGGACCCGTCCTGCCCATGCAATGTCGGCAACCAGCAGCACCTTACCGAGCTTATTAAGCGCTTCGGCCCACAGGGTGTTAGTTTCTACGCGGTGCAAACGCCAGGTAGTCACGACCAATTACCTGAAGCCCTGAACGCTTTGAAAACTTTACCCGCCTTGAGCGGCATCTACAGAATACCAGCCAGCCCGGCAGTAGCAATCTGGGACCGGACAGGCCAATTAGCATACTTCGGCCCCTACAGCGAAGGCGCAACCTGCACCTCTAGTAACAGCATTATCGAGCCCATTCTCGACGCCCTGAGTGCTGGCAGACCCGTAAACGCAAATAACACAATGGCCGTAGGCTGCTTCTGCGACTGGCCGAACAATTGACGATCACAAACCGGCAACGCGTTACGGCATCACGCGCAAAAGCATGCTCATCCTTAGACTCACCTTGCCGATACAGAAGTTGTCGAGCGCCTAAATCAAGCTAGCCCTATGTAACACTCACCACGACTGCAGCACCACCTAGAGCCTATCGCCATGTCCGCTAACCTCTCCCCCCTTCAACAGCACTACCAAAAAGCAGACCGAATCATGCTGGGTGTGCTGTGGCTGATGTTTGTGTACTCGCTCGGACTCGCGTTCTGGCATGGTGCTTGGGGTCAAGCGCTCCTGGTCGGAGGTGGTACAGCGGTTGTGATGAGCCTGCTTAACCAGCTAATCAGCGGCCAGCGTCTGTTGCGTTGCGTAATGGGCGCGGCGTATATGGTAATGGCGGCCCTGCACATCAACCAAGCTGGCGGCATGCTTGAAATGCATTTCAGCATCTTCGTGCTACTGGCTTTCTTGGTGTACTACCGTGACTGGCTTCCGATCGTGGTAGCCGCATTGGTGATTGCAGTGCATCACTTGAGTTTCTTTGCCTTACAAGCTCAAGGTGTTGACGTTGTTGTGCTGCCGAGCGGCAGTTGGTCAACCATTTTCCTGCATGCGCTCTACGTCGTAGCAGAAAGCGCAATTCTGATTTACTTGGCGATGCAGACTCACGCGGAAGCCGTTGAAAGCGCGGCGCTGATGCAAGCTGCCGAGAAGATCACTGAGCGAGTTGACGAAGTCAACCTCAGCTACCGCAGCAGTGCGCAGGGCAAAGTTAGCCTAGGTTTTAACCAATTTCTTGGCACCTTGGACGATCTGGTCAGCGAAGTGATTAGAGACACAAAAAGTCTGAAAAAAATGGGTGACAGTCTGCTGCTAACCACCGAGAACCTAAGCTCTGGGGCAGAGCAACAGCAAGGCGAAATCATCTACATGAGCTCAGCTATGCTGCAGATGAGCACCGCCATTGACGAAGTGGCTGGACATGCTGATGGCGCCGCGGCGGCAGCTCAAGCCGCCAACCAGCAAGCTGCCGAGGGTAGTCGCTCGGTCAACCATGTGCGCAGCGAGATCAGCAAACTGGCCACACAAATCGACGTTACTGAAACCGAGGTTCAGGCGCTGGCAGAACAGTCCGAGCAGATCGGCAAGGTGTTGGAAGTGATCCGCTCGATTGCGGATCAAACCAACCTGCTAGCCCTAAATGCTGCGATTGAAGCCGCGCGTGCTGGCGAGCATGGTCGTGGTTTTGCCGTCGTAGCTGACGAGGTGCGCAATCTGGCGCAGAAAACTGCGTTGTCTACCGCTGAAATACAAAAAATCATCAGTGGCTTGCAACAAGGTAGCCGCCAAGCAGCGGCCGCTATGCAAGAAAGCCGAGACAGCGTGCGCAGCTGCGTACAAGACAGTCAAGCGACTGCTGAACTGCTAGGCACAGTAGCGCAAAACATCAGCGGTATTACTCAAATGAACGAGCTGATTGCCGCCGCCACCCACGAGCAAGCTGCGACCAGTGCAGAAGTTAGTCAGCACCTACACAGCGTGCAACAAGTAGCCAAGCAAAGCTTCGGCGATGCTAGCAATCTTAACGACGATGGCCAGCAACTCAGCCAGTTAGCCGATCGCTTGAGCCGTTTGACTGGTCGCTTCCGCGTTAGCCGCTAAGCGCTGAATAGCCCCGACTTGGCAGGCAAATCTTACGGACTACTTGGCTGATGTTTGTGTGTCGAGTCCGACATTAACAGTCGGACGCGTGCCAGTGCCGGGCTCGCACTGGCACGCGGTATGATCTTGACCCGATTTACCATAAACGTCGTTATGCGTACTGCGATCAATCTTTCTGAGAAACCCGATATAAAGCCGAGTTTTGGGCTGTCTTTTCGATGAACTCGACAGTCAAATCTCCGGTTTTCGCGTCATTGTAATACTCGCGAATCGCTTGGCGAAAACGCCGACCGATCAATTTTCGAGTCGTAGGGTGCAAGCTAGCCCATTCAGCAGCAGGCTTTTTACTCAAAACCTTGTAAATCGCGGCCAGCAGAAAAGGCTTGTCCTCTGCCGTAGTGAGCGCACGCGCGATTAGGCGCTCAACGAGGCTGTCGACCTCATCGGCATCCAAGGACACGGTTTGCACCTTTTCGAGTCCCTTTTTTAAGAGATACACGTGAGCCTGTTCAAACGTCTGCAGCTCCTCATCAGAAAAATCCATGATTTCACGCATGAGGGCTTCGTCTATTTCAAGTAAAATGTTCATTCCAGATACCTTTTAGGTTTGTAGAGAATACGGATTCGCGCCCGTTCTTGGATCTTACCTAAAAGGTATTCTGGTAACAACAGGCATTTTTCAAGAAAGAAAACACCAACAAATAATTGTTAACCTCGCATATCCCTTAGACTGGCTCCTTATCCTGTAGGAAAACAGCATCACAGGGCTTGCTTACCTCCAAAAACGAATACATAGTATGCGCATACACAGTATGCGGATAGAGCTATGCTTTCAGTGCGATTAACAGGCGATACCCAAGACCAGCTTGACTATTTATCAATGCGGACGGGTGAAAGTAAGAACTCTATTATTAACAAAGCACTTATTGAATATTTGAAAAAAAATTCTCTTGGTGAAGCTCCTTTATCGGAGAATATTCAAGAGCATAGACACACTATGCTTATGAAGAAAAGGGATGATAAGGGGACGTTTTTAAAAAAAATAAAGAACATTGAAAACTGGATAACCGAACAAAAAATCTGGACAAAAAACAGTGAGCATCCTGTAACAATATCCGGCGAACCAACGCCTGGGATTTATGGGAGAAACATAGTTACAAACTATTACGTCGATGAAGAAGATAATATATACATCATTAGTAAGTATATATCTTGGCCTGCCGCAAGTGGGATAGACCAATACCATGCGTATGTTACATTATACGATGAATGGGTTGAATTCATGAAAATTGTTGCATTTAAATAGCTTAAGTAACTAACCGGTAGCTTCGGCACATGCTGATCTAAGGGATAGAAATTGAAACTTGATGAAGTAACACAATGGACACCCTTTACCCCAGCAGGTGGCGCCCCTGAAGACCTATCCTTCCTGGATGCACACAAGGTCACTTATAAGCATGAAGCGGCTGGAAAACCTACGATTACCTATGATTTTTGGGTAACGTATTCTTTTCACTGTTTTGCGAAAGACTATACCCATTTGACTGATGCTGAAAGAGCTATACTAATGTACCACGCACCTAAGGACTCAAGACCTTTTTGCTATGTACGGTACAATCTAGCAAAACAGTATTTGAAGGCGATTATAGAAAATTTGGGTTCTCCAGGCGTCATAGTTAGACATGCGGGATATGAAAGCTATGCGACTTCAAAAATAATAACCGAAGACGGCAAAGAATTATGGTACTTTGTACCATTTAGAGTTTATCGAGAATTTAAGAAATTCAGGATACACGTTACTAGTGCTTATCCTGAAATGACTAATAGTGGAGGCGGTAAAGTAGGATTCTTTACAATAGCTCATTGTTTGAAGACTGGCAAAAAGCTACCAACTCCACACAAATAAAATAATTATATTTCAGAAATAACAAGGCCCGCTTAAGCGGGCCTCGCCAGAAAATTTCTTTCTGGTATTCAGAACGCATTTACCAGGGCTTGGCCTGACCGATTTGCATCGGTAGCGGGATGTCTGGAAAACCAGTCTGCTGCATCCGTGCGCTTATTATAGGGCTGTCACACCTCATGTCAATCTCGTTGAAATCGAGGCCTACGGCTTCTGCTCACGGTTGGCACGTGTGCGCAAGGCCATGATTACCTGAGCTGAAAACGCCTGAATATCCTCATTATGAAAAATCAGGTGCGCTCGATGCGACTTGGTTTCCTCGTCCCACAGCTCTAAATCTTCCATTCGAAACTGATGCTTACCCTGGTACGTAGCAGCAAGGTCAGCAGCCAAGCTGCGCGCGGCTTCTCCAGGCGTCGCTATGGTCCAATCAATGATGTCGGCTGTCTGTTCGCCTGGTGATCGCTGCGTGACGCCCTGGGCGGAAGCACAGGCAAATTCGTTGTAGATCTGCGCGCCAAGCTCGGGATCATCCGCAGGATTTCCCGGGCACAGCCGCGGCTCCCAAGGAAGCACGAAGGTCGATTGGCCGAGAACTTCTTGCCGGACGTAGTCCGAAGGTTTTGCTAAACGCTGCATGAGGTTTGCTCCCAGGCGAAAATCGCATGGTAGCGCACCCAGAGCGGCCAAAAGCCGCTCTGATAAACCGACGGCGAAGACGGCGGAAAACAGCCGGACAGACGCCACCCGAGCCCACGAGGGAGGGAGGAAAAATGGCCCCCAGGCCGAATTTTTCCGTTCTGCCCTGGTGCAGCCCGTTCAGGGCGAAACCAGGGTGCGCAGCATCCGGCAGCACCGCTTCCGTGCGCGTCAGGTGAAACCGGACCAACCTGGTTACGAGCCGAAGCAGCAGAGGAAGGGACGAAGTCCCGCACCGATGCGTCGCACAGTCTCAGAAAGTAGGTTGGTCCGGCTTTGCCGGGCGCGCACGCGGGTGAATTTTCGAGACAAGCCCGTCCAGGGCGCAGGGGAGGAAAGAGGGTGGAGGCTCGCGCAGCGAGTCGGAGCCCTGAAAGCCTGACGGGGCGCTCCCCCGGAAGGTTTGGGCGTCCCGCAGGGCGGCCACGACAGACCGAAGGGATGGCGCGCTGTGGTTCTGCTTTTGTCTTGGATTATCTATTGTCTGATCTATTGGGCCTTCTATTGCTGCAGCTATGGCTTCAGCAATAGGAGTCCCATAGGAAGAGTACAAAGGTGAAAAGGTACAAAAGGGCAAAACGCCAAAAGCATTCGCGCTACGCGCTCACCAGCTCGACCCCCAAAGGGGGACCCCCACTCTCTGGGATCAGATCCAAAACGAATGCTTTCACACGCGAAATTAAGAGCACCATCACCATTCCCTGAATGGCGCTGAGCTCCGGTTCACCACCGTCACTGATTACTCGTTTTTATCGGCTGTGAGCCCACTAGAGACACTTGGATGCTCCTAGCCGCAAAGTGGCACCACTGCGCTCCATGGAGCGCTTAAACAAAGTCTCCAGCCTATGGCTGGGCATTACTGGGGAGGGGGAGCCACGAAGTGGGGGAACCCCGTAGGGGTGCCCCGGCAGAGCCGCGCTTTTTTACATTTGTGCCAGAGCGCGTTTTTTCGCTTCGACGCTATTTTTCCTTTTCCCTTTTCCCTTTTAGAGTGGCTGGAGGCCACGAATTACGTGACTTACAGACCTAATAAAGGGACGGATTGACGGTTTAAAGGGGACGGATTGACGGTTTAAAGGGGACGGATTGACGGTTTAAAGGGGACGGATTGACGGCATTAAAGGACAAGTCTAGAGTAGTCCTAAATAAGGGAGGATGCATGATTCAAGACCGTCAGCTCATCGTAAAGTCGAATCACATTATCGAAGCATCGTACCGTCTGAGTGTTGCCGAACAACGTGTCATCCTCTCCGCGATCAGTCAGGTACGCCGCGATAAACCGGTAACCGATGAAGTGATGTACAGCGTCACTGCAAGCGATCTTGCACAACTATGCGGTACAGATCCCAAGACAGCCTATCGTGACCTCCAGAATGCTGCTGAACGCTTACAAACCAGGCGCGTGAGCCTTGTCCTAGAGCCGGATGGCATAACAATCCGATCCAAGCGCCGTCGCGTCACATGCTGGGTTCAGACGGTCGATTACATCGATCAGGAAGGCCGCATTGAGATGCGCTTTGGCAAAGACATCCTCCCGTACCTGACCGGCCTCCAGCGAGAATTCACACGCTACGCGCTATCTGACGTAGCTAAGATGACCAGTGCTTATGGCATCCGTCTTTATGAGTTGCTAGCTCAATGGCCAGAAGGCCATCGCGAAGTAGCACTAGATGATCTGCGCCGCTGGCTCCAGCTCGAAGACCGTTACCCCTCGATCAAGGATTTAAAGCGCCGGGTACTTGATCCAGCTGTTGAACAGATCAACGAGCATAGCCCTTTGAAGCTTACGTGGAGCCAGCGTAAAACAGGTCGCAAGGTCACACACTTAGTGTTCGACTACAGTCCCAAAAGCACTGCTAGACCCTCAAAAAATGCGGATACCAAAACCAAGCGCAGCAAACTGTCAGATGACGATATCGCCAAACAAGCACGTCCTGGTGAAACTTGGGAGGCTGCTCGCTCGCGCCTAACTCAATTGTCTTTGGGTTTGACGTGATTTTTGTCCTGAGCTTTTGGATTAAGATTCCAGCTCTTTGGCACACTCTGGCACAGCACTAAAACATGGCATGGCACACCCTCAACGAAGCCGTGAAACTAACCGGCAGAAGTCGACGATCCATCTATAGAGATATGGATAGAGGCCTTGTTTCATATGGTTTAGACGCTTCCGGAAATCGTCAGTTTGAAACATCCGAACTGATGCGCGCTTATGGCGCTTTGGTATCCGTGGCACAACCTGACACACCCGAGATGGCACACCTTGGCACAAACAAGCAATGGGACCAGGTAATAGCTGAACTACAGGCTCTCCGTAAAGAAATCCAAGAACTACGTGCCACAGTTCTACTCATCGAGCACAAACCCGAATCTCCACCGGTGGCCAAACCCTTAGCCTCTGAAAAGCCTCAGGAGCCCGCCACCTGGTCAAGTCTGTTTAGCGCCCTGGACGACTAACAGTTTCGCGGACGCGAAACTTTCCCTTGAGCCGCAGGCGAATGGGCAAGCTGTGGAGTGGGCCGGTAGGCCTACTTCACCTATCTTGCCCCCCTATTCAGCAGACTTAATCCGTTGCGTCGGCTGTTCTTTTTCCGTTCTCGTATCTTTTTTTACCGTTTTTTTCGCGTTGTTTTTCGCGCGCTCAGCCGTTGTTTAAGGAGTCGGTCCTCTGCTGCTGCACAACCGCGGCCAACAGCCACTTGCGCGCCTCCTGAGCGCGACGGGTCTCATCATCCACCTGCCGGCTGACGTAAAGCGGCAGCGCCAGGGCCTCGTCCTGGTCGTCGCCCGGCTCAATAAATCGCGGTACCGAATCCATGCTGTTCATCCTGTAGCCCCACAAGTGTCAGTGGCCCCTCAAGTTTTAGTAGAGGCATGGGTAATGTACGCAATGAAGGGGTTTACCCGGCCCCCCTGCGAAGGACGCTGGAGATTCAATCCGTGCTAATCGTTGGGTTGGAGGCATATGCTGAAGCTAGGGGCCTATGGGAGTCCCTTGTAAGAGACTTTGAGCAGCTCTCACAGCTCGACGGCAAAACCCTTGATGCCCTGAGCGTCGGCAAACCGACCGACCGCGGTCAGGCTGGCCCAGGTGCGCAGCGCTTCACGCCGCGAGCGCACCGGCAGCCAACGGCTACCGGCGCCGCCCAAGCGAATCGCCAGCCCCCATTTTTCGCCGTGCCGACTGACCAGCACCTCGCGCACCGCGCCGCCCTCGAGCATGGCCCGCAGCGCGTCTTCCTGAATGCCGGCTCGCATCAAAACAACTCCTCTTGGATTTTCTGTTCCACGATCATCCCTAAGTCTCGGAAGGGATATTGGCCATGCACGCGGTGAGCTGGGCAACCCAGAGCATGGTTAAACGCCCCTGGGGCGGTGAAGTGCTGAACACAATCACAGCGCCGGCAGCCCACCCAAGGGCCATCGAGCTTCCAGCACTTGTTCCAAAGTTGCAGCGGCAAATAGGGCACGAACATTAAAAAGCAGGCCTCTGGGCATGAAGGACAGGGGCTGAATGCGCGTAAAACCCCTCACTAGGGGGATGGTAGGCCAGACCCCACCCCTCTGGCGTCCAACCGGCAGCAAAAAGCCCACCGGAGTGGGCTTGGATGACGGGGGTCATTTAACGAATGTCCCGTTCAATCTATTGAGGCAACGCACGGTATAGCGTGGCTCGATGCACCCCCAAAAGACGTGCAACCTCGGCCACTGATTGACCTTCATTAATCAACCTACGTGCATGGGTTATCTGCTCAGAAGTCAAAACAGGCTTTGGCCCAAATCGAACGCCTTTGGCTTTCGCAGCAGCTCGGCCAGCACTGGTTCGCTCGCCAATGAGAGAGCGCTCGAAGTCAGCAATCCCGGCGAATATCGTTAAAACCATGCGCCCAGCTGGAGAGGTGGTGTCGGCCCATGGCTCAGCAAGTGAACGCAGACCTGCACCTGAAGTTTTGAGTTGTTCTGAAATGTGGAGCAGGTCGGTTGTTGACCTAGCCAATCGATCCAACCGCGTTACGGTCAGTACATCACCTGGTCGCAAATGATCGAGCAGCCGAATCAGTTCAGGACGGTTTTGCTTAGCCCCACTGACCTTTTCTTCAAAAATTCGCTGACAACCGTTTTGCTTTAGGGCAATCCGTTGTTGCTCCAGATCCTGACCTTGCGTCGAAACCCGAGCGTAACCAATCTGCTGTCCTACATTTTCCATGAAGCACCTGTCGCATTTGTTGTCGCAGGCAACTTACAACGTGCGACAGATTTATGCGACAGGT
>NZ_JAEKDC010000048.1:0-14122 GCF_016405645.1 Pseudomonas sp. MF5691 | reverse complement strand
CGGCGGGCCCACGGAGCAATGCCTGACTGCGGGCATGCCGAGCCTAGGCGAGGCACCGAGTGGTGGGGCAAGAGCGCTTTGCTTACTTTGGCGCTTCTCCAAAGTGAGCCGCCGTAAGGGCGGAACCAATAGCCGCCGTAACCGCAGCAACGGATATGTACACAAACCCAATCAGCACTAGATAAAAGAGTTGTCTAGATACCCATGCCCGCGATGGGGCCCGAACAGCCACTACCCCACCACCTTGGCCCCCCGCAGCTCGGCTATCCGCTGAGTACTGAAACCCAACTCCCCCAGCACCTGATCACTGTGCGCCCCCACCGCAGCCCCGATATGCCTCGGCTCCGGCACCCCTTCGGAAAACTTCAGCGGGCAGGCCATCTGCGCCTGGAACGAGCCATCCCCGCGGGGCACCTGGCTCACCAACTCGCGGGCCTGCAACTGCGGATGCTGCAGGGCTTCGCCCAGACTGAGCACCGGCTCGACGCAAGCATCGACCCCGGCAAACAACGCACACAGCTCCTCGAAGCTGTGCCGCTCAAACTCCACTTGCAGCGCCTGCTTGAGGGCCTTTTGCTGTTCGGGCTTGGGCGACAAGCCCTGGGCCGCCAGCTCCGGACGCCCCAGCGCAGTACACAATTGCTGCATAAACCCCGGCTCCAGGCTACCCACCGACAGCCAGCGCCCGTCCCGCGAGCGGTAGTAATCGTAGAAGCTGCCGCCATTGAGCACCTGGTCTTCGCGCCCAGGCTCCACGCCACACGCCAGGTAAGCCGCGCCGGCCATGGCGTTGAGGCTGAAGGCGCAGTCGGTCATGCTCACATCCAGGTACTGCCCCAGCCCACTGTGCTGACGCGCAATCACCGCCGCGAGCAGGCCGACCACGGCATGCAACGAGCCGCCGCCCACATCCGCCAATTGCACACCCAGGGGCACTGGGCCGCTGTCCTGGCGCCCGGTGTAGCTGGCGACGCCGGACAAAGCCAGGTAATTGATGTCATGCCCGGCGCGGTCCTTGTAGGGGCCGGTCTGGCCATAGCCGGTGATGGACACATAGATCAGCTTCGGGTTGATCGCCTTCAACGCTTCATACCCCAACCCCAGGCGCTCCATGACCCCAGGGCGGAACTGCTCCAGCACGATGTCGTACTCCGCCACCAGTTGCCGCACGATCTCCAGCGCCTCGGGCTGCTTGAGGTCCAGGGCCAGGCTGCGCTTGTTGCGGTTGAGGTAGGCATGGCTGGCCGACACGCCACGGTCGTGGGGCGGCAACACCCGCAGCAGGTCCATGCGCGTGGGGGATTCGATGCGCAGTACCTCGGCGCCCATGTCTGCCAACAGCAGCGAAGCAAAAGGCCCCGGCAGCAAGGTCGAGAAATCCAGCACTTTGAGGGACGCCAAGGGGCCTGACATGGGAGCTCCGATTCCGATTCGATGGAACACAGAGTAGGCAATCTTGCGCGGCAGCGGCAATCACCGTAAGCATCATCGACAGTGACCGTTGTGCTCGTACGCCCATAAAAAAACCCATCCGAAGATGGGTTTTTCAGTACTGCGTCAGCGTTTACTTAAGCGCTGGTGCCGGGCCTTCGGCCACGCCCAGGTCATCCAGTTCGCGGGTTTCGGAGATACCGGTACCGCCGGAAGCCAGCTCGCTTTGCAGCTTGTCGGTGTCCAGTTCCTTGACCCACTTGGCCACAACGATGGTCGCTACGGCGTTACCGACCAGGTTGGTCAGGGCACGGGCTTCGGACATGAAGCGGTCGATACCGAGGATCAGCGCCAGGCCGGCAACCGGCAAGTGGCCAACCGCCGACAGGGTTGCGGCCAGTACGATGAAACCACTACCGGTCACGCCAGCAGCGCCTTTGGAGGACAGCAGCAGCACCAGCAGCAGGGTGATCTGGTGGGTGATGTCCATGTGGGTGTCAGTCGCCTGGGCGATGAACACGGCAGCCATGGTCAGGTAGATCGAAGTACCGTCGAGGTTGAAGGAGTAGCCAGTCGGAATAACCAGGCCCACCACCGACTTCTTCGCACCCAGGCGTTCCATCTTGATCAGCATGCGTGGCAGTGCGGACTCGGAGGAGGAAGTCCCGAGTACGATCAGCAGCTCTTCACGGATGTAGCGCACCAGTTTCAGGACGCTGAAGCCGTGGGCGCGGCAGATGCCACCCAGGACTACCAGCACGAACAGGATGCAGGTGATGTAGAAGCAGATCATCAACTGGCCCAGTTGCACCAGCGAGCCAACACCGTAGGCACCGATGGTGAACGCCATGGCGCCCAGGGCACCGATCGGCGCGAGCTTCATGATCATGTTGATGATGTTGAACATCACGTGGGCGAAGCGATCAATGAAGTCCAGCACCGGCTTGCCGTAGGCACCCAGGCGATGCAGGGCGAAACCGAAGATCACCGAGAACATCAGCACTTGCAGGATATCGCCGTTGGCGAAGGCGCCGACGATGGTGTTGGGGATCACGTTGAGGATAAAGCCGACGATGCTCTGGTCTTTACCGGCAGTGACGTAGGCTGCGACTTTCGAAGCGTCCAGGGTCGCAACGTCGATGTGCATGCCAGCGCCTGGCTGCACTACGTTGACCACCACCAGGCCGATCAGCAGGGCGATGGTGGAGACGATTTCGAAGTACAGCAGCGCGTAGCCGCCGGTCTTGCCCACCGACTTCATGCTCTGCATGCCGGCGATGCCGCTGACAACGGTACAGAAGATGATCGGGGCGATGACCATTTTGATCAGCTTGATAAAGCCGTCACCCAATGGCTTGAGGGCCACACCGGTCTGCGGGTAGAAGTGACCGAGCAGGATACCGATAACGATGGCAACGATTACCTGGAAATACAGGGTTTTGTAGAACGGCTGACGAGTCGTCATTGCAAAGTTTCCTCAAGAGTCCCGTGGGGCAAATATCCGCCATTGCCCACGACACTTGAATTGCGAACCCTCCTGCACTGGAGGGATTTGTTTTGGCGAGCTGCTGGCTGGCAGATCTGTATTCCTTATCGCAAACGGCGTGCCACTTTCCGCAAAAGCCCTGGAGCCCACAAACCATGGGCCTGTCGGCTGTGCATCGGCAGCATTCTTGGTTGAGTCAGGTGGCGGATATCCGCCCATCACTCCAATCTCGTCCTACAATTTGGCGGATATCCGCCTTGTCCGCCCCAGGCGCGATGGCTACCATCGGCCACTCAATGGACGAGGCCCCTGCATGCGCGAACGCACCATCGCCAGTCATTACGCCCGCGCTGCCCTGGGCGGCGCGCGCCGGGCCGGCTACGATTACTCGAGCCTGTTGCAGCAGCTGGGGATTGCCCCGGAACTGCTGGCAGAACCCCGTGCGCGCATCGCGCCAGAGCAATTCACGCAGCTGTTGCAGCGGTTGTGGCAGGCGCTGGATGACGAGTACCTGGGCTTTGCCGATGGACCGAGCAAGCGCGGGACTTTCGCCATGATGTGCCACGCATTGATTCATTGCCGCACCCTGGAGAAGGCGCTGGAGCGCGGATTGTTGTTCTACAGCCTGTTCCCCCAGGGGCCGCGCTGGCGGTTGAGCCGTGAAGGCGACATGGCACGCCTGAGCCTGGATGACTCGCACCTGTGGGATCCGGATCACTTTTTGAGCGAGTCCCTGCTGGTGATCTGGCATCGCCTCGGCAGTTGGCTGATTGGCCAGCGTATCCGCCTCGAGCAAGCGACCTTCAGCTACCCGATGCCGGCCCATGCCAGCGAATACGACCTGCTGTTCCCTTGCCCCCTGGTGTTCAGCGCGGCCAGCAGCAGCCTGGTGTTCCCCAGCCGCTACCTGAACCTGCCGCTGTTGCAGGATGAGCGCACCCTCAAACACTTCCTCGAACGCTCCCCCGCCGACCTGCTGTCCCGGCCAGACGAAGGCGACAGCCTGAGCAGCCAGCTACGTCGCCTGCTAAGCCGCGACCGCACACCCTGGCCAGACCTGGAAGCCGTGGCGCAGCACCTGCACATCAGCCCGCAGACCCTGCGCCGGCATTTACGGGAGGAAGGCACCAGTTTCCAGGCACTCAAGGATGAATTGCGCCGCGATATTGCGATTTTTCATCTGGGGCGGGCGGATTTGTCGTTGCAGGAAATTGCCGAGCAACTGGGGTTTTCCGAGCCGTCGGCGTTTCATCGGGCGTTCAAGAAGTGGACGGGGGTGACGCCGGGGGCTTATCGGGCGCAGGAGAGTTGAAGATGTAGTGTTTGGTCGGGCGCCATCGCAGGCAAGCCAGCTCCCACATTTTGATGTGTGAACACAGTTAAATGTGGGAGCTGGCTTGCCTGCGATGGGGCCGGCGAATCAATAAAGGTCACAGCGCCGGAAAATGAATCCTGAACGCCGCCCCCCCTAAAGGCGAGTCCCCCAGGGTCAACCGCGCGCCATAGCTTTCAATAATGTCCTTGACCACCGCCAACCCGATCCCCTGCCCTGGATGCTGGCGATCCAGGCGTTCGCCGCGCTGCAGGATCCGCGCGCGCTGGTCGGGTGGCACGCCGGGGCCATCGTCTTCGATGCACAAGCGCACGCCATCGGCACTTTCATCCAGGGTCACGCGCACCTCGCTCAGGCACAGGCGGTAGGCGTTTTCCAGCAGGTTGCCAAGCAATTCCAGCAAAGCGCCCTGCTCGATGGGCACATCGCATTGCTCCGGCAACGCAAAAGACACCCGCACCCGCTTGTCGCGGTAGACCTTGTCCAGGGTGTCGCACAGGCTCTGCAACACCGGGCGCAGGCGCACCTGGTGACGCACCAGGCCACTTTTGCGCAGGCTGGCACGCTGTAACTGGTAGCTGATCTGTTGGCTCATGCGCTCGATCTGCGACTGCAGCACCCGCGCCTGCTCAAGGTCCTGGGGGCGCTGGGCCATGTCTTCACTCACGCCCTGCAATACCGCCAGCGGGGTTTTCAGGCTGTGGGCCAGGTCATCCAGGGAGTCGCGGTAACGGGTGCGCTGCTCGCGCTCGCTGTGCAGCAGGCGGTTGAGGGAGCCGGTCAGGCGCAGCAGCTCCCGTGGGTGTTGCTCGCTGAGGCTTTCGCGGGTGCCGCCTTCGATTTCATCCAACTCCTGGCTGAGCCGGCGCAAGGCTTGCAAGCCCCAGGTCAGGCCGATCCACAACAGGCTCAACAACACCAGCAAGGCGGCGCCGAAGCCCAGGTAGAGGTTTTCCCGCAGCCCCTCAAGGGTCACCTGGTATTCGCGCACCGGTTGCAGGGCAACGATACTGAACGCCGCGCTCTTGCCCCCCAGCAGCTTGACCTCGACGTCATACACGAAGAATTCCTGGCCATTGGCCTCGCGAATCTTCGCAAACTCGCTGCCGCGCCCGTCGTAGCGCGGGCGGTAGTTGATGTTTTCTTCCCTGGTGGCCCGCGAACGCCAGACCAGATGGCCTTCGCGGTCATAGATGTAGCCCAGCAGGCGACTGTCGGTCAGGTTGAAGCGCTCATCGGGCAACTGTGCCGGCATCAGCAAGCGGTTGTTATCGACCCGCGCGGCAGAAATCAGCGTGGTCACATCCGACGCCAGCCGCTGCTCGATGGAATCCTGCAACGCCAGGCTGAACGCGCCCTGCATCGCCGGCAACAGCCCCAGCATGAACAACACGGCCAGGGTGGTGGCCGCCAGCATCAGGCGCACACGGAGCGAACGGATCAACGGCAGCGCTCGTTAAACAGGTAGCCCAGGCCGCGCACGGTGTCGATGGGCTTGAACCCGGCCGGGGCCTCGAGCTTGCGACGCAGGCGGCCGACCAGCACTTCGATCACATTCGGATCGCGCTCGTCGTCATCGGGATAGAGCTGTTCCATCAACCGATCCTTGGCCACCACTTGTTGGTGGTGGCGCATCAGGTATTCAAGGATCCGGTACTCATAGGCCGTCAGCGCCAGGGGCTGCTCGTCGAGGGACGCCTGTTTGCGGTTGAGGTCCAGCAGCAACGGGCCGGCGACGATGGTCGATTGGGTAAAACCGCTAGAGCGGCGCAGCAGTGCGTTCATCCGCGCTTCCAGCTCTTCGAACTGGAACGGCTTGACCACATAGTCGTCAGCCCCGGCGGCCAGGCCTTCGACCTTGTCCTGCCAGTTGCCGCGTGCCGTGAGGATCAGGATCGGGAAGGTCTTGGCCTGGGCCCGCAGTTGACGGATCAGGTCCAGGCCGCCCATGCCTGGCAGGCCCAGGTCGATGATCGCCAGGTCATGATTGAATTGCCCGGTCTGGTACAGCGCTTCTTCGGCGTTAGCCACGGCTTCGACCACGTGGCCGCTGTCGCCAAGACGGGTCAACAGGTGATGGCGCAACAACGCCTCATCTTCGACAACCAGCAATTTCATAACACTCTCCAAGGCCAATCCACTGTCCTGCAGGGAAACATGATAGCGGCCCTGAAGGTATGCTTGCGCAGTTTACGGCCGTTGAACTGAACACAGTCTGAACCGGCGGGCTACCCAGGTATGTGCCGCCCCGTGCAGAATAGCCGGCATGAACCCGATACCCGCCTGCTGCACCCCACTTGATGACCATTGGCCGCTGCCCGACACGTTGTCCGGCACGGTGTTCCTGAGCACCCGCTTCGAGCCTAAATTGCTTGAAGCCGGCGACTTCCAGCGCTGCGCCGTGCCGCCACCGGCCAGTATCCAGCGCTCGGTGGCCAAGCGCCAGGCCGAGTTTCTCGCCGGCAGACTGTGTGCCCGCGCCGCCTTGCAACAGCTCGAAGGCCTGGACTGCATCCCCGCCATCGGCGAGGACCGCGCCCCGATATGGCCAGGCCATATCAGCGGTTCGATCACCCACAGCACCGGGCATGCCGCGGCCATCGTCGGGCATAAGTCGCAATGGCGCGGGCTGGGCATGGACCTGGAAAACCTGCTGTCCCTTGAACGGGCCGAGCGCCTGGCCGGGGAAATCCTCACCCCGGATGAACTGCAACGCATGGCCGCCGGGCCACGAGAGCAGATTGCGCAATGGGTGACGCTGACGTTTTCGGCCAAGGAGAGCCTGTTCAAGGCGCTCTACCCGATCGTGCAGAAGCGCTTCTATTTTGAGCATGCCGAGGTGCTGGAGTGGTCTGAGGCGGGCTCGCTGCGCCTGCGGTTGCTGACGGACCTGTCCAGTGAGTGGTGTTATGGCAAGGAGCTGGAGGCGCAGTTTGTGGTGCACGAGGGGCAGTTGTTGAGTTTGGTGGCTATCGGCGCCTGATAGATAGCTACCGCAGGCTCAAGTTTTGTCCTGGTCCCGAGGCCAACTCAGGCTGAAGCAGGCGCCCCCCAGGTTGTTGCTCTTGCTGATCAACGCCCGCCCGCCGTGCCAGTAGATAATCCGCCGCACAATCGACAAGCCCAGGCCATGCCCGCCCGAGGCGCGGGTGCGGCTGTCATCCAGGCGCAGGAATGGGGTAAAGATCCGCTCCCAGGCACTTTCCGGAACCCCTGGGCCATCGTCTTCGACGTCGATACGGCATCGCACCTGGCCCACCTGGTAGCTGATCAGCACCCGCGACTGGGCATGGCGCATGGCATTGCTCACCAGGTTTTGCAGGGCGCGGTGCAGGTAGCGCGGCTCGGCATCGACCCAGGCAGCGTCCAGATGGGCCGATGACAGGCACACCCCCCGCGCCACTTCGATCCCCGGCCGCAGCGGCGCCAGTTCCTCGATCACCTGATCGAGCAAGGCACTCAGGTCGACCCGCTGGAAACTCAGGGCCGGCGAACCCTGCTCCAGGCGCGCATAGGTCAGCATCTCATCCACCAGGCCGTCGAGGTCCTGGATATCGCTGTCCATGCCTTCCATATATTTACGCCGGGCTTCGGGCGTGGCGGCGTCGCCGATCATCTCCAGGCCAAAACGCAGGCGCGCCACCGGCGTACGCAGTTCATGGGACACCGCGCGCACCAGTTCGCGCTGGATCGCCAGCAGGCGCTGCAAGTGCTCGGCCATGCCATTGAAGGCCGCCGCCAGACGCCCTACCGAGTCAGCCCCGCGCGCCGGCACCCGGGCTTCCAGGTTGCCTTTGGCGATGCGCGTGGCGGCCGCCTCCAAGCCACGCAGGCGGCGCTCCAGTTGACGCACCAGCAAGTACACGATCAGGCCGATCAGGGTCAGGCCGATCAGGGCAATCAGCACCAGCCATTGCGCCGGATAAGGGTTCATTTGGTACAGCGGGCCGATTTCCAGAACCCATGGCGTGCCGACCATGCCGGCAAACACGCGGATCGAGTCCCCCCCCTTGCCCAGGGCCATCACCGTGTCGCCTTCGGCCACGCGACGCCGCTGGTCCTCGTCCATGTCGGCTTCGTCCAGCTTCAGCAGGTGCATTTCAAAGCCGAAGCCCTTGGCCTCTTTCAAGTCAGCCAAGCGTTGCGGCTGCTCGGCCACCGGAAACCGCACCAGTTCGTCGGCCAGCAAATAAATGGTGGCCCGGGCCAATTGCTCGCTGATCTGCTGCACTTCGCCGCTGAGCAGCAGTTCCTCTTTCTCACTGACCAGGCGCAAGACCCGCGCCGCATGGGGTCCGGTCTGCTCCACCAGGACCTGGCCGCGTTGCAGGCGATTGCGCTGGCTCAGGTCCAGCTGGGCATCCGCCACCGCCTGCAATTGCAAGGGAATCCCCAGTAACCGCTCCCACACCGCCAGGGCGCGCTGGCGCTCGATACTGCTCATCGGTTGCAGGTTGTCGCCCATCAGGGCAAAGGTGCCGTGGGCCAGGCGTTCGCGGTACTGGCCGCTGCGCACCTCATTGAGCAGGTGCAGGGCCAGGACGCCGAGCAGCGCCACCAGGATCAGCGCCGCGCACATGCCGCCGTAGATGCGCAGGAAGATCGAGTTCACGGCAGCATATCGGCAGCAGCTTCGGGGACGAACAGGTAGCCTTTGCTGCGAATGGTCTTGATCAGGCGCGGGTGGATGGGGTCGTCGCCGATTTTCGGGCGGATCCGCGAGATGCGCACGTCAATGGAGCGGTCCTGGCCGTCGTAGCCGATGCCGCGCAGGGCGGTGAAGATTTCTTCGCGGGACAGGATACGTCCGGCATTGGCCACCAATAACCACAGCAGGTCGAATTCGGCGCTGGTCAGCTCGATGCCGCCGTCGTGCAGCCAGGCTTCGCGCAGGGCGTTGTCCACCACCAGCGGGCCGAACTGCAGGCGCCGCTGCTTTTCCGGGACGGCGGGCTCGGGGCTTTCGCTGCGCCGCAGCAAGGCCTGGATCCGCGCCAACAGCAGGCGCGGGCGCACCGGCTTACACACATAGTCGTCGGCGCCCATGTCCAGGCCCAGGACCTGGTCCATGTCGTCGGTTCGCGCGGTAAGCATCAGGATCACCCCGTCGTAGCGCTCGCGCACCTTGCGGCAGATGCTCAGGCCGTCTTCGCCGGGCAGCATCAGGTCGAGGATCACCAGGTCCGGCTGCTCGGCAATTATCCGCGCCACCGCCTGGGCCCCGTCGCCCTCTATCGAGACCCGCAGGCCGTGGCTTTCCAGGTAGTCACGGGTCAACTCAGCCAGACGCTGGTCATCCTCGACAATCAATACCTGCCAGGCTTCTTGCTCCACGGGTGGTCCTCGTTTTTATAAGCGATCTGTCAGGACTGCGCAGATTCAAATGTGGCAGCGGGCAAGCCAGCCCCCCCTATTTTGATCTTCGCCAGCCGTACCTAATTTGTCATGCACAAAGGGCATAATCGTGTAGGAATGAAGGCCGATTGTAGCCATGGCCCCGCCCTCAAACACAAGCCAGGAAATGCATTCGGTGATCGCCTTTTTTTGTGATAGGGTTCGCGCCCGCAAAAATCCAAGCGGGTGTTCTCGGCTTGGCATATTCGGTGACAAACGGTGCGATGCAGCAGTACTGCGGCCTACACGGCGGTTCCACCTTTCATACACATTTTACCCACAGCGTTATCCACAGGTAGTGCGTTGCTAAGCCTTCCAAAACGCATTATCTTGTACCTCGTCGCTAAAAAAACCCTACATGTAGGGTTTCAAGCGAAAAGACCAAACACAAATCAGACAAGAAACTCAAGCCCTTTCTTGCTCCTGTTTGGTGGAACTTAAACCTTTTTCGAAAGCCCAAACCGCGCACGCGGATGGCTGCTGTTTTCCAACCCCGAATGGGAGAAAGCGGTACGGGTGTTGCAATACAAGCAACACCCACTCAGGAATACGGCAAAGAGCTTAAGGCTCGGAACCGAAGACTTCGGCATGGAAGCGGCGCGAACAGCTCCCTTCCTCCTGTCCCGAGGTTGTTATGCCAGGCCAAGGCCTGTTGTAAGTGCTTCAGGACGGAACGGTGGGCACCGTGATGGTGCCCAAATAAATATAGAATGTGGAGACCCCCCCCCCATGCAAACCGACACAACTCGCGAGAACCCGCAAGGCTCCGTGCCGCAGGCCGCTGATTCGAATATGGATCTGTCCGCCACCGCGCCCGGCCAATTGCGCGTGATCAAGCGTAACGGCACTGTCGTTCCTTATACCGATGACAAAATCACCGTCGCCATCACCAAAGCGTTTCTTGCAGTTGAAGGCGGCACCGCTGCCGCTTCGTCGCGTATCCACGACACCGTTGCCCGCCTGACCGAACAAGTCACCGCGACCTTCAAGCGTCGCATGCCCTCGGGCGGCACCATCCACATCGAAGAAATCCAGGACCAGGTCGAACTGGCCCTGATGCGTGCCGGCGAGCAGAAAGTGGCCCGCGACTACGTGATCTACCGTGATTCGCGCGCCAAGGAGCGTGCCGTACACGCGCCGTCCGCCGAAGCCGTGCAAGCTCACCCGTCGATCCGCATCACCCTGGCTGATGGTTCGTTCGCGCCGCTGGACCTGGGCCGCCTGAACACCATCATCACCGAAGCCTGCGAAGGCCTGGAAGAAGTCGACGGCGACCTGATCCAGCGTGAAACCCTGAAGAACCTGTACGACGGCGTGGCCCTGACCGACGTCAACACCGCCCTGGTGATGACCGCCCGTACCCTGGTCGAGCGTGAGCCGAACTACTCGTTCGTCACCGCCCGCCTGCTGATGGACACCCTGCGTGCCGAAGGCCTGGGCTTCCTGAAAGTCGCCGAGAGCGCGACCCACCACGAAATGGCCGACCTGTACGCCAAGGCCCTGCCTGCCTACATCGCCAAGGGTATCGAGTTCGAATTGCTCAACCCGATCCTGGCCACCTTCGACCTGGAAAAACTCGGCAAGGCGATCAACCACGAGCGTGACCAGCAGTTCACCTACCTGGGCCTGCAAACCCTGTACGACCGTTACTTCATCCACAAGGACGGGATCCGCTTCGAACTGCCGCAAGTGTTCTTCATGCGCGTGGCCATGGGCCTGGCGATCGAAGAGAAGAACAAAGAAGACCGTGCCATCGAGTTCTACAACCTGTTGTCGTCCTTCGACTACATGTCGTCGACCCCAACCCTGTTCAACGCCGGTACCCTGCGTCCACAGCTGTCGAGCTGCTACCTGACCACCGTGCCGGATGACCTGTCGGGCATCTACCACGCGATCCACGACAACGCCATGCTGTCCAAATTCGCTGGCGGCCTGGGCAACGACTGGACGCCGGTGCGTGCACTGGGTTCGTACATCAAGGGCACCAACGGCAAGTCCCAGGGCGTCGTGCCGTTCCTCAAGGTAGTGAACGACACCGCCGTCGCAGTGAACCAGGGTGGCAAGCGCAAAGGCGCGGTATGTGCCTACCTGGAAACCTGGCACATGGACATTGAAGAGTTCATCGAGCTGCGCAAGAACACCGGTGATGATCGTCGTCGTACCCACGACATGAACACCGCCAACTGGATCCCTGACCTGTTCATGAAGCGCGTCTTCGATGACGGCCCGTGGACCCTGTTCTCGCCATCCGAAGTGCCGGACCTGCACGACCTGACCGGCAAGGCCTTCGAAGAGCGTTACGAGTACTACGAAGCCCTGTCCCAGTACCCAGGCAAGATCAAGCTGTTCAAGACCATCCAGGCCAAAGACCTGTGGCGCAAGATGCTGTCGATGCTGTTCGAAACCGGCCACCCATGGTTGACCTTCAAAGACCCGTGCAACCTGCGCAGCCCGCAGCAGCACGTGGGCGTGGTCCACAGCTCGAACCTGTGCACCGAGATCACCTTGAACACCAACAAGGACGAGATCGCCGTCTGCAACCTGGGCTCGATCAACCTGCCGAACCACATCGTCAACGGCAAGCTGGACACCGCCAAGCTGGAACGCACCGTCAACACCGCCGTACGCATGCTCGATAACGTGATCGACATCAACTACTACTCGGTGCCACAGGCGCAGAACTCCAACTTCAAGCACCGTCCGGTCGGCCTGGGGATCATGGGCTTCCAGGACGCGCTGTACCTGCAGCACATTCCTTACGGTTCGGATGCTGCGGTCGAGTTCGCCGACAAGTCCATGGAAGCGGTCAGCTACTACGCGATCCAGGCTTCCTGCGACCTGGCCGACGAGCGCGGCGCCTACGAGACGTTCCAGGGTTCGCTGTGGTCCAAGGGCATCCTGCCGCTGGACTCGCAACAGATCCTGATCGAGCAGCGTGGCCAGAAGTACATCGACGTTGACCTGAACGAATCCCTGGACTGGGCACCGGTACGTGCCCGTGTGCAGAAAGGCATTCGTAACTCCAACATCATGGCCATCGCACCGACCGCGACCATCGCCAACATCACCGGCGTATCGCAGTCGATCGAACCGACCTACCAGAACCTGTATGTGAAATCGAACCTGTCGGGCGAATTCACCGTGATCAACCCGTACCTCGTCCGCGACCTGAAAGCCCGCGACCTGTGGGACTCGGTAATGATCAACGACCTGAAGTACTACGACGGTTCCGTGCAGCAGATCGAGCGCATCCCGCAAGAACTCAAAGAGCTCTACGCGACCGCCTTCGAAGTGGACACCAAGTGGATCGTTGACGCCGCCAGCCGTCGTCAGAAGTGGATCGACCAGGCCCAGTCCCTGAACCTGTACATCGCCGGCGCTTCGGGCAAGAAACTCGACGTGACCTACCGCATGGCTTGGTACCGTGGCCTGAAAACCACGTACTACCTCCGTGCCCTGGCCGCGACCAGCACCGAGAAGTCGACCATCAACACCGGTAAGCTGAACGCTGTATCCAGCGGCAACCACGGTGACGATTCGGTACTCGCTGCTCCAGCCGGCCCGGCACCAGTGCCAAAGGCCTGCGCGATTGACGAGCCGGATTGCGAAGCTTGCCAATAAGCTGAGCCCGCCCTGGGTTTAACTCCCTAGGCTAAAAAGCCCTCGATATGCCCAGTGGTGTATCGGGGGCTTTTTTTGCCTGGCAAAAAACCCGGCCCAGGCTAAATCAACACAGTCGCCAGACCCGACTGAGGTACACCGCCTCGCCGCCCCCACAACTCGATGCGGCCATCAATCACGGCCATTGAGTGGCCATTATATTCCACGGTTCCCACCTTGCTGTTTCTCAAGTCAGCATCGGTCGCCGGCCGGTAAAGCCCCTTTAGGCCCAAACGATCCAACCCCTCGCGGGAGTACTCACCATCGTTGAGGCTGTCCATCGCAGCCGTGAAACTGCGTCCGGCCGTGCCGTCGTTGTTTTCCATCTGCGCGCGCTTGGCACTTGCGGCATACAGGAAGTTGGCATCGGTCAACATCTGAGGGTCGTCACCCTTGAAACGAGCGTGTGTGGCCGCCTGCTTCAATTCGTCATTGGTAAAAGACACCTTGACCCCATCGCGCATGGTCACTTCATAGCCGTTGGCCGTCTCCTTCACCTCCTTGAAGATGTCCGTAGGTTTCTGGCCGTACCGCATCATGGCGGCCTTTATCGCCGAAACGGTAATGCAGTTGCCATCATCGCCCTGGCTGAAGCCGCTCCAGATATTGCTCGGCTTTTTCCCGGGGTTACTATTGTCCGGTTTGTAGTTGTAATACTTTGAGCCTTCGGTAATCGGCTTATTGCTCATGGACTCGGTGGGGCCAAACCCACCCGGACTCACTCTACCGCCACCGCCCCCGCCGTCACTTCTCCACCTCTGACGCTGCCGACCACTCTACGCGTGTGATCTTCCGTGCGTCCCTTTATCTCGATACAA
>NZ_JAEKDC010000047.1:0-15527 GCF_016405645.1 Pseudomonas sp. MF5691 | reverse complement strand
CGGCCAGGGATGGCCGATCGCGGCGGGCCCACGGAGCAATGCCTGACTGCGGGCATGCCGAGCCTAGGCGAGGCACCGAGTGGTGGGGCAAGAGCGCTTTGCTTACTTTGGCGCTCTTCCAAAGTGACCCGCCGTAAGGGCGGAACCCTAAGTGGCCATAACCGCAGCAACGGATATGTACACATACCCAGAAGAAGATACCGATGGCCACCGCGAGCAATCCAACTCCCACAGGGATCTTTGCCGAGCGCAGAGTTTTGTGCCACACCGCCCATCAAATACGGGAGTTGTGCCGAGACACCAAACTCTGAAAACCCCACGATGGATCCATCTCAGCCGATGGACGACTAATCAATCCACAATAAACAGCCTGGCCCCGGTGGCTGTGCTCGACCGGTGCCCGTCCCTGTCGTTGCCCACCTGATAACTCATCCCCGCCGTCAGGGTGAACTGGCGGCCATCCTCCAGTTCAGTCTGCAACTCCCCCTCCAGGCACAACAACACATGACCGCGCCAACACCAGTGGTCAGCCAGGTAGCCAGGGCTGTATTCGACCATGCGCACGCGGGTGGTGCCGAAATGGCAGGTGCGCCATAGGGCGCTGCCGGTTTCGCCAGGGTGCAACTCTGGTTCGACGCTCGACCAGTCGGTGGTGCCAAAAGGGGTAGCCAGTAGATCCATGATTGCCTCAGCGTTAAAGCAAAGAGCAGGACAGTACCCACAAGACCCGCCCGTCGAAAGACACAGATCGCGCCCATTTCTGGGATACAGGGGGTTGCCTTTGGTATCCTGCCGGCCCGACCTAGGTGCCCGGCCATGCACATTGCTCCGTCCCATATCCTCCACGAAACCGAACACTGGCTGCTCAACCATCACCTGGCCTCGGCCCTGCCCGGTTATTTGATGCTGGGGGCCAAGACGCCAATCAGCTCGCTGGCTGACCTGCCCGACGCGGCCCTGGCGGAAATGGGTGGCCTACTGGCGAAAACCCAGCGGGTGATGGAAGTACAGCTCCAACCCAAGTGGCTATACATCAGCCGCTTTGGGCATATGCCCGGTTTCCCGCTGCATTTTCATTTGATCCCGGTCTATGACTGGGTCGAAACGCTGTTCTGGGAGGATGAGCGCTACCGGGTGCTGCAAGACTTCGGCGCTGGCAGCGACGGGCAAGCGGCGACGGATGGGGCCGAACTCACCCTGTTTATCTGGCGCGAGTTCGGTGAGAACCCGACGCCACCCGCGACGGCCGGGCTCACGGTGCCGGGCGTGATCGAACGGCTGCGGGCGGCGTTCAAACAGTCAGGCGCTTGACCATCGGGATACACGCCAGCTCCAGCCCCGAAGGCGAATGATAGATGGACTGTTCGCAGCCTTCATAACCACGGCTGCGATAGAACTGCGCGGCATTCAACGTCGCGTCCAGCACCACCTCCTCAATCCCCAACTCCAGCGCCACTTGCTCCAGGTGCTCAAGCATCTGCTGGCCAAAACCGCGCCCGATAGAACCGGGCAGCACAAACAGCGCTCCCACTTCCCGGTGCGCCGGGTCAAGCATGCCCGTGGCGACCGGCTCGCCATCGACGCAGCCCAGGTAAAACGGCTTGGCCATTAGCGCGGTATAGCCGTCCTCGGCCGCGCCACGGGTCCAGGTCAGCATCTGTTCGGCGGTGTAGGCGCCGATGCATTGGCCGCGGATCGCCTGACGGCGAATGTCGAAGGCGATGGGGCCATCGTCGTCGGTGGCGCGTCTGATTTGCAGCATGCGAATCTCCCTGAATTAACTCTGTTTGCCGTGACCTCAAGGTGCCATTAGCACACTTGTGCTAATCGACCCCGCAGGCCCCCGGCGCTATATTCCCCGGTACTCCAATGCTCCCCGCCAGCACGTCGAACCCGCCGTGCAAGGGATCGTTGTGCGTTGAAAACACTAAAACAACCCCAAGGAAGACACGCCATGAAACTGCACTCCCCTGTCGCCCGCCTTGCCCTGTTGGGCGCCCTGATGCTCGGTGTTGCCGGTTGCAGCAATATCAAGCCCACCGAAGACCACCTCAAGACCCTCTCGGAAACCAACCTCGGCGAGCCGGTCAAGCGTGTCTCCAATGTCCGCAGCGACTCCATGACCACCTATTACATCGCCAGCACCGCCTCCGGTGACTACAACTGCTCCGTGCCCAGCGGTGCCAGCGGCGGGATGTTTGCAGTGGCCAGCTTTGGCATGATGAAACCCGCCGCCTACTGCCAACCCAAGGGCGCCCGGGGTAACGGGTTGACGCCGTTTAACTAGTAACCGGCCCCTGGCTGAGGTCGCGCAGGGTGCCCCGTAGTTCAGCGGGGCGCACTGGCTTGGACAAAATGGCGATCTGCCGGTCGTGCAGCGCCGCCTGGATCTTCTCCACCTCATGCCCGGTCAGAATCAGCGCCGGCACCGCCACGCCACGCTGTGCACGCAACCGGTCGATGCACTCGATACCGGTGGCGTGATTGCCCAGGTCATAGTCGGCGACGATGATGTCGCAATCGCTGACCAGGTTATGCCCGCTCGACTCCGCCTGCACCTGGCAGCCCCAACGCTCCAGCAATGCCTGGGTGGCCAGCAGCACGTTGTGGTCATCTTCCACCAGGCACACTTTCAAGCCGGTCAACAGCCCCGCCTGGCGTGCATCGTCGCGCACCGGGGGTTGATGGGGCGCGGTCGCCAGGTGCAACCCGCGCAGGCTGACGGACGTGCCATGGCCCACCCGGGAGCGCAGCACCACGTCCATGTCCATCAACTGCCCCAGACGCTTGACGATGGACAAGCCCAGGCCGACCCCTTCGACGTCCTTGTCGCGCAGGTGGCGGACGCGATAGAACTCCTCGAAGACCCGCGGCAGATGCTCCTCGGCAATCCCCCGGCCCTGGTCGTGAATCTCCACCCGCACCTCGCCGCCGCGCTGGCGCACGCCGATCAGTACCGGGCGCTGGCCGCCGTACTTGAAGCAATTGGAGAGCACGTTCTGCACCATCGTTGCCAACAGCGCCGGATCCACCCGCACCCAGTGGGCGCAGGGGCGCAGGCGCAGTTCTACGCCGGCCCAGCGTGCGGCTTCGGCGTTTTGCCGCAGCAGGTCGGCCAGCCACTCACCCAGATGCACCACCTGGTATTTGGGCAGCAGCCGGCCGTTATCCAGGGTGTAGAGATCGAGAATGGAGCGGAACAACTGCGAGACGTTGAGCAGCGAACGGTCGATATTGTCCACCAGCCGCCGCTCCTCATCGCCCAACCGCGCTTCACGCAGGCACGCCGTAAACAGGCCGATGGAGTGGATGGGCTGGCGCAGATCATGGCTGGCCTGGGCGAGGAAGCGCGACTTTTCCAGGTTGGCGGCGGTGGCCTCTTCAGACGCCTTGCGCGTGCGCTCCAGCAGCAGGTGGGCGTAGACCGGGATCACCGTGCTGGTAATCATCAGCATCAGCACCATAAAGGGCTGCGCCTGCCACAACGGGGTCAGCCGATACACAATCAGCAGCGCCAGCAACGCCAGGCCCGTGGCAATCGCCAGGTAGCGCGAGCCATAACGCATGCCATTGCCCAGGTTGACCCAGACCATCACCGCATACAGCGGCAATGCCGCCTCGCCGCCGACTACCAGGCCGAACGAGGTGCCGGTGTAGTCGTGGATCATCCCGAAAACCCGTCGCGCCGGGTAATGCCCGGGCCAGCGTGCGATCACCTGGCGCAGCACAACCGAGACCAGCAGAAACAGGCAAATATAAATAATCACCGGCACATAGCGGTCCATCGACTGCCCCGGCAAAAAGCCCAGCAGGCTGATGTACACAATGGCGCAGACGGCCACCACAATACGCAGGTTGGCTTGGTCCAGTTCGGCGTCTTTCACGAACTTCATGGGCAACGTCCTTGTACGGTCATCGTCTAAACTGTGCCCCCAGCAGGCAGGCGCTGAGCAGAATGGTAAAGTAGCACGCCACACAACCTGGCCCCAGGGAGGAGCACACCATGACATGCCGGATCATCATCGCCGACGACCATCCCATGTTTCGAGAAGGCATGCTGCGCACCGTGCAACGCCTGCTGCCCGAGGCCCGCGTGGAACAGGCCGGCGACCTGGATACAGTGCTGCACCTGCTCAAGAGCGGCAGCGAAGTCGACACCCTGATCCTCGATTTGCGCTTCCCCGGCCTGACCTGTATCAGCCAGTTGGGCGAGCTGCGCCAGCAACTGCGGCGCACCACGCTGATCGTGGTGTCGATGGTCGATGACCCGGGGTTGATCGAACAGGTGATGGCGCTGGGCGCCGATGGTTTTATCGGCAAGAACATCGCCCCCGAAGAAATCGGCCAGGCCCTGCTCGCCATCCGCCAGGGCGAGGTGCTGGTCAAGTTCGCCCCCTCGGGGCTGTTGCCCCTGGACACCAACACCCTGACCGCGCGCCAGCAGGAGGTGTTGCGACTGATCGCCCAAGGCAAGACCAACAAGGAAATCGCCAAGGCCCTGGATATTTCGCCGTTTACCGTACGCATCCATGTGTCGGGGTTGTTGAGAAGTCTGAACGTGCCATCGCGGGCAGCGGCGGCAGTGAAGTACAACACCCCTCTTTAGGAGCAGCACCATCAAAGCCCTCTCCATCGTGCGCCCCAGCGGCAGCCGCATCGCCGCAGGCGAAAAAACCCTGGAAATCCGCCGCTGGCAGCCACAACTGGAGCCGTCCCAGGACCTGCTGATTGTCGAGAACGGGCGCTTCTTGCATACCGATGACGATGAAGATGAAACCGGCGTGGCCGTCGCCATCGTACGGGTAAAAGCAGTGCGTGCGTTCACCGCAGAGGACGTGCCAGCGGCCTGCGCCAGCTATTTCGAGGAAGGCTGGCTCGCCTGGGAACTGAGTGATGTACGGCCGCTCACCCGCCCCTTCACCGCCCTGGCGGCACGCGGGATCTACGACGTTGAATTCATGGATAACAGCGAGAACTGCATGAACAGCCCTATCAGAGTCGCCACCCCGGCAGATATCGACGCCATCTTCGACATTCGCACCAGCGTCAGGGAAAACCACCTGTCCCACGAGCAGTTGGCAGAAATGGGCATCACCCCCGATGCCATCCAACTAGCCATGCAGCAAGCGCCCTGCGTCTGGGTCGCCGAGGTGCAAGGTGTAGCGGTCGGGTTTGCCATGGCCGATATCGACGACGGCTGTGTATTTGCCGCCTTCATCCGCCCCGAATTCGAAGGCCGCGGGCTGGGCCGCAAACTGATGGAGCAGGCCGAAGCCTTGTTGTTCCAGCACCATCGACAGATCTGGCTGGAAACCGCCCAAGCGAGCCGGGCCAGTGGGTTTTACCAGCGCCTGGGCTGGGTGGAGGTTGAGCAATTGGCGGACGGGGATATTCGGATGGAGAAGCACCGGCAATAAGCCCGGCACTGGGATTTTCGCCAGCGCACCGACCCCGCTATCATGCAGCCCCTCGTTCAATCGCCCAGCCCAGGAATCCCCATGCCCGCCCTCACCTTGCGCAACGCCACGCCGGCAGACGCCGCCCGCTGCTACGAGATCGAAATCAGCGCCTATGAGGGCGATGAAGCCGCGACCCTGGAGAAGATCGCCACGCGTATCGCCCTGTACCCGCAAGGCTTCCTGATTCTGGAAGCGGACGGTCAGGTAGTGGGCTTTATCAACGGCGGTTGCGCCCATGATGTGGTGATGTCGGATGAGGCCTTCAAGGAGTTGGTGGGGCACTCAGCGGATGCGCCGAATGTAGTGATCATGTCGGTGGTGGTGGACCCGGCGCACCAGGGCAAGGGCTACGCCACGCAATTGATGACAGCCTTTGTGCAGCGCATGCGCGGGATGGGCAAACAGACCATCCACTTGATGTGTAAGGAGCAGCATGTGCCGCTGTACACGCGCATGGGTTACCAGTATGTGCAGCCCTCGGCGTCAGACCACGGCGGGATGGCTTGGCATGAAATGGTGATGACGCTCTGAGCCGGCACGGGGCCTCACCAGCTCCCTGAGGCCCCACCGCCGCCGCTGGAACCGCCGCCACCGGAAAACCCGCCACCGGAGCTTGAACTTGAACTGGAGCTGGAGCTTGAACGGTCGCTGGAACCGGAGCTCGACCCGCCCGTGCCCTGACCATAAATGAACAACGCCGCGAACGAGCTGATGGGCCAGGCGAACAACCAGCCATCAAGCCCCATCTCCAGCATGTACCCCGCCGCGCCATACACCCCCAGCACCATCACCGATTGCACGCAAAAACCCAGCCGACTGTGTTTCCAGGCGGCTTTCATCACCGCGAACAGGATCAGGTACAGGCCCAGCACCGCCAGCGCGGCCAGCGGCCATGCCAGCCAGTTCATAAAGGACACTTCAGTCAGGTAGTGATCCACCAACCCCAGGCCGATGCTGTAGGTCATCAGCCCCACTACGCAATAAAACACCGCCTTGGCCTGCCATAACGCGCCGAACAGGGCCGCGCTGATCGACATACAAAACGGCAGCGCCAGCACATAGATCGGCCAGGCCTTGCCATTGATCGCGGCCAGTGCCGTCAGCAACACAGTCAGCACCAGGCCGGCAATCAGGCCGCGGCGCCAATGCAGCTTGCCCGAGGCCAGCAGCACCCCGCCGACGGCCCCCAGAATCAGCGCCAGCAACACCGCAGTTTCATCCACTGTTTCCCGGGTCTGGTCTACTGCCGGCAAGTCCCCCCCCTCGACCAGCACGGTCAGGGCGTCCACGGCGCGCTGCACACCGCCAGCGTAATCGCCCTGGCGAAACGCCGGGTTCAGTTGCTCCTCGATAATCCGGTCGCTCAACAGGTCCGTGACCACCCCCTCCAGGCCGTAACCGACTTCGATCCGCACAGTGCGGTCGTCCTTGACCACCAGCAGCAAAATACCGTCGTCGATGCCCTTGCGCCCCAATTTCCAGGCGCGAAACAGTTGGGTGGTGAATGTTTCGAGGTCAGCATCGCCCGTACTCGGCAGCAGCATCACGGCGATTTGCGCGCCTTTGCGTTGTTCGAGGTCTGCCAGTTGCTCAGTCAGACGCTGCTGGGTCGAGGTATCCAGGGTATGGGTCAGGTCGATCACCCGCTGGTTCAGCGGCACATTCTCCAATGCCGGAGGCGCCGTTTGCGCCACGGCCAGCGTGGTGAACACCATGACCAGCAGGCCCAAGACCGATTGCCGTATAAACTGCCCCATAGTTTGTTACCTGACGTTTCATCCTGAAGACGCCGACTTTACCTGATCAACCCGCGTTGAATCTCCAGGCTGACGGGAAAAGTTCGTGGCAACACGCGCCTACGAGCCGGACCTTCGACATCGCGACAATCAGGGATAACTCAGCGTCACCAGGTAAGCCCCTGAACGCAACGGTTTGCCTGCCGCATCGCTCAAGTTGTATTGCCGATCGAAGTAACGACCATCGCGCGTTTCAGTCACCATCTTGACCTTGACCACCGAGTGGTCCAAGGCACTGACGGTACGCACCGGTTCGACCCCCTGGGCGCTGACGTTGCTTGCGGGTACAAACTGCGGGCAACCACTCAGGGCCAATGTCGCCCCCGCCCCGTCGCCCGTAGTGCATGTTGCCTCGACGATGCTGCCGCGGAACTGGATAACACCGTGGCTCACGGGCGCCGCCTGGGCAGTGCCACTGACGAGCGCGAAAAACAGGCTGATACCGACTGCCAAACGTTGACTGCTCATATTGAACGCTCCTGGGTATGTACCCATCACGTCGGCAAGCTTGGTCGGTTTCTTGAGTGTTTGAGAAATGCCTGATGGTTAATTTTTCAAGGATGCCAACCGGGTCTCATATTGCGCGTCGCTGCGCACCTACAGGACCGCGCCCAAGGCCTTCAACAGCACGCCATCGCGGCCATAGATATCCGGCGCGTACAGCAACGCCCCCTGGCTATCCACCTGCACCGTCCAGTACCCCAGCAACACCGGGACCGGCGTGGCCAGGCGGAACTCATGGGTCAGCCCGGTCGCCAGCAATTCCTCGGTCCGCGCTTTTTCTGCCGGGTTCACCAGCAGATCGCGCAGCAGCATCGGCTGCTCCACCCGCACACACCCCGAGCTGAACGCCCGTGGCCCCTTGCTGAACAACGGTTGGCTGGGCGTATCGTGCAGGTACACAGAGAATGGATTGGGGAAGCGCATGACGATCTTGCCCAGCGGGTTGCGCGGGCCGGCGTCCTGGCGCAGGAGGATGTTGCCGGGGTGCGACCAGTCCACCTGCTCGGGCGACAGGGCGCGGCCTTCACTGTCGAGCACTTTGAGGTTCTGTTGGCGCAGGTACTCCGGGTTCAGGCGGATGGCCGGCAGTTTGTCCTCGCGCATGATGGTCGGCGGGATGGTCCAGGTAGGGTTGAGGGTCAGGCGTGTGATGCGCGACTTGAGCAGCGGCGTCTGCCGTTCGGCGCGGCCCACCTGCAGGCGGGTCTGCCACACGGGCACACCACCCTGATAGACACTCAACTGGGCCGCCGCGACGTTGACCAGAATGCCATCTGGCTCCAGGTCCTGGGCCAGCCAGCGAAAACGTTCGAGGTTGACCCGCAGTTGCTCGCGGCGCACCGCCGGGCTGACGTTAAGCTCGGCCACCGTGCCCGGGCCGATCACCCCGTCGGCTTGCAACGAATGGCTGGCCTGGAAGCGCTTCACCGCCGCCACCAGCTCATTGCCGTATTGATTGCCCTTGGGCACGCTCGCCAACTGGCCGCCACTGACCAGGCGTCGGGCCAGGGCCGGTACCCGTGGGTCTTCGCCGCCGGGACGCAGCAATGGGCCGTCGGCAATCACACCCCACTGCGGCAAGGGTTGCAGGCGTTGGGTGGCATAGGCCGCGCGCAGGCTACGATACAGACCGGCTGAGGGCCGGGCCTGGTCGAACGCCGCCGGCATGTCCGCAAGCCCCGCGTTGGCCAGGGCCAGCACCGCAACGGCCGGATCCTCAGTTGGCGGCTGGGAATGCCACAGCGGCTCGTAATGGGCCTGTTGCAAACGGCCATAGTGCAAGTCATGCAGGGCCTGCAGGTAGTGCTGGCTGGTTGCGAAGTCGGTACACAGCACATTGCTGGTGGTTGCCACGTCGGGCAGCCGGTAGTGCGCCGGATCGAGGCCGTCGTCGGCCAGCAACAGCAACTGGCCCTGCAGGGCCGTTCGGCGATCGTCCACCGACCACAGGGCAGCATTGCCTTGTTGCTGGTAAAAAGCCTGCAGCCGCAGCTCGGCCGGTGTATCCAGTTGGGTCGCCAAATCGGGGCAAACACTCGACAACTGCCCAAGTGCCAGCTGTACTGGGTTTGGCGGCTCGACCGGCAGTTCATCGGCCATGGCGACCAATGGTGCTACGAGCAAGCAAAGGCTCAAGTAACATGCGTGTTTTTTGAACAATGGCTTAGCTCCAATCTACGGCGGAGATGCTAGATAAATGCTGAATATTTACTGCCGACTCGGCCTGATCGCCGCCACCCTGGGCGCGTTCTGTACGGGTGCCTTCGCAGAGAATGCCAAACCTCATACCTTGTATAACAGCCTGGCGCGCTCGGCTCCAGAACTCAATCCCACTGTACTTAAAAGTGCCCTCAGCGCGATGCAATGTGCTGTCAATAACGGCCAGGAACGCTCTGAACGCCTGGCCGTGATCGACTACTCGCAACCTTCGACCGCCCGTCGCCTGTGGATTTTCGATCTGCGGCAAAAAAAACTGGTGCTACGCGACCTGGTAGCCCACGGGCAAAAATCCGGGGAAAACTTCGCCACCCAGTTCTCCAACAGCGAAGGCAGCCATCAATCCAGCCTCGGGTTGTTCCGCACCCAGGAGAGCTACCAGGGCACCCATGGCTACTCGCTGCGCATGGACGGCCTGGAGCCGGGGTTCAATGACCAGGCCCGCGACCGTGCCATCGTGATCCACGCCGCCGACTACGTCAGCCCCTTGTGGAGCAAGCGTGAAGGCCGCATCGGCCGCAGCCAGGGCTGCCCCGCCGTGCGTCCGCAGGTGGCGCGCCAGGTGGTGGACAAACTCAAGGATGGCCAGTTCATGTTTTCCTGGTACCCCGACCAGCGCTGGCTGAAATCCTCGCCCTACCTCAATTGCAAGCCGCGCCAGATCGCCAGCGCCGGTTGAGGTAGTATCTGGAAGGCCGAGCCTGACCAGAGAGAGAACCTCCAATGCTTTTGCACCAGTCAACGTGGATCGAGATAAGCCAATTTCTCGACCGTAGCCGCACCGTGGTGATTCCTATCGGTTCCAATGAACAACATGGCCCTACCGGCCTGTTGGGCACCGATTGGATGTGCCCGGAAATCATTGCCCATCACGCGCAAAAAGACGCCGATATCCTGGTCGGCCCGACCTTCAATATCGGCATGGCCCAGCATCACCTTGGGTTCCCCGGCACCATCTCCCTGCGCCCGTCGACGTTTATCGCCGCCATCGGTGACTGGACCCGCTCCCTGGCGGCCCACGGCTTCGAGAAAATCCTGTTTCTCAATGGCCACGGCGGCAATATCGCCACCATCGAAGCCGCCTTTTCCGAACTGTACGCCGAGGCCAGCTTCGCCCGTCGCCCTGCCGGCTTTGCCTTGAAGCTGTGCAACTGGTGGGACCTGGAAGGTGTTGGCGAACTGGCGCGCGCGCAGTTCCCGACGGGGCATGGCACCCATGCCACCCCTTCCGAGATTGCGATTACCCAATGGGCTTATCCGGACTTGATCAAGACCGCCGACTATTCACCGCAGATAGCGTCTTCCGGCCCGATCCGCGAGGCACAGGATTTCCGCGCCCGCCACCCGGATGGCCGGATGGGTTCCGACCCGACCCTGGCAACGCCTGAGAAAGGTGCTGAACTGGTGGTGCTGGCCGCCAAGGGCCTGGTGTCCGCAGTGGAGGCTTTCAGCCGCGAAGCCATGCCACACTGACGGTTGCGACACCGGCACACAATAAAATCTATAAGAAGGACCTCTCCATGAAACCCCATCAGAAGACCTTTGATCGCATCCGCAACGCCGTCCTGCCAGAGTATCGCGAGCGCGTTGCCGACTATTTGATCGAGTACGAAAACGTCCTGCAGGACCCGACTGCCGATGCCGATCAGGCCAGCGCCGCCGCCCAGCAGTTGCGCGGCTACATACGCGGCCTGAACACCACCCGGGTGCTCGGCATGGAAGACTGGGAAGACCTCGACCGCCGAGTCGCGCAGGAATGGCCGCTGGGCGCTACAACGCCGGACGTGCCTGGTTGACCCAGGCCTGTACCGATGGCCGCTGCCACTGACGCTGGGCATATGCCACCAACCGCGCGGGCACCGGATCGCCATTGAGGATCAGCCGGTTGAGCATCACGGCCAGGTCCACATCGGCAATCGACCATTGGCCAAACAGGTAGTCGTCGCCCTCGGCCAACCATTGCTGCGCCGCCGCAATCAGCTTGTCGGCCGCCACCTGGGCCTGGGTTGATAACGGGCCATACTGGACCCCGCAAAACACCACCAGTGTGGAGCGTTCCTGGCGGATCGCCAGCAGATCGCTGCGCAACCATGCCTGAATCTGCCGTGCCCGCGCACGTTGGCGCGGCTCCCTGGGGTACACCGGCACCTGCGGGAACACATCCTCCAGGTACTCGGTAATCGCCGACGACTCGGACAAGGCAAACCCAGCCTGCTCCAGGGTCGGCACCCGCTGGGTCACGGACAGCCCGGTAAACACCGGCGACTGCTGCTCCAGCGCGTCAAGGTCGAGGGGGCGCACCTCGAACGGTAGGCCTTTTTCCCGCAGGGTCACAAACACCGACATTGCATACGGGCTGGTGAACAGGGCATCGACATACAAGCGCATCGGCAGGTCAGTCACGGTGGCATCTCCTTGGGTGAGCAGCCACGCTACGAGATGTGCAGCGATAAATACAATGTCGCTTTTTTATGGGGCCATTCCTGAAGGGAATAGCCGCTCAAAATGCAGGAACACCCCGTAAATGTGGGGGCTTTCCAGAGCTGGCGATTTAATGGCAACACCGCCGGCCTTGACTATTCTTCGCTGAGGCGACCGCCCGTCAAGGAGAACCCCATGCACGCTTTGCAACCCGCTTACCTGCTGGCAACCGTAACCCTGCTGAATCTCGGCGGCTGCGCAATCAGCAACCAAGGCGCTGTCGACTATCGCTATCACCGCCCCGGCGCGGTTGACGGTCCGCTAAGCGCCAAAAACATCTACGCCAGCGAGGCGAAACACCTGCTCAAAGCCGGCGACCCTATCGCCATTACCCTCAAGACCGTCTTTATCAAAGACCTGACCGAATGGACCAGCCCCTTGCGCCTGGCCCGCGGCGAGCCCGCCACCGGCGATATTGCGATTGTAGCCAGCACCTGTGAAAGCCCTTGCGACCGTAAACACGGCCCCGAAGGCATCCGTAGCTCCAAAGTCATCTTCTACTCCAATGACGTGCGCGAAAACCAATACCTGAACCTCTCCAACCTCAATAACGTCTACGGCCCGATGACTTACAACGGCAACCCCTTCAAGTTGGATATCTACATCATCGAGCTGGACGAGAGCGGCGCCCAGGTGCGGCAGATGCTCGGCAGCCTGGCCAGCCTGGGCAAGACCTTCTACCCGCCCGCGCATCCGGCAGCAAACGTGTTGTCGGCCCTGGCCGATACGTTTATTAAGGATGACCAGGACGACAATGCGTTTACCTACTCCTTCGACCTAGTGGGTATGAATACCCGTGTAGACCCCAAAAACCCCAAAACCGGCTACCTCGAGACCGGCGACTACGTACTGGTACGCACCGAAGACCGTGGTGCGGCGCCGCCGTGGGAGAGCCTGGTGTACAACAGCGCTCGCGCCCGTCTGGTGAAAAAGGATGGCACCTGCAACGCCAAGGAAGCACCCCGGGATGGCTGTGACTATCGAGACAACTCCTATGTAGTGCTGGAGGTGCGAAAAGCCGAGGGCGCGGTGGCCAACGACTCCCAGCAACTGGTATTTTCGGCCTTGAAAAGTCAGCTGGACGCCGATGCTGGAAGCCGCGAAATCACCGCCGATAAAATCGGCGCAATCAAAGCCAGCCTGGAAAGTGCCGAAACCCGCAGCGACACGAAAAACCACATAGCACTGGTCAAAGACAGCCCCCCAGGCTCCATGCAACGCAGAGCCGCCGCGCTGAACTTTGTCTCCTCCTGGTTCGACCCGGCCACAGTTATCACTGCGGCTGACAAAGCCTCGGTGATCAAGCAGGCCAATGAGCTATTCGGCACGTGCATGAACCTTTCCACCAGCCAAGTCGCCCAGTATCAGGACGAGGTGGCGAAACGCATGCTGAGCAACAAAGCCCAGTTTCTCTCCGCGTTGGAAGCCTGCCGACAACCCATCGCCGTCGCGCCCTAGCCAGAGAACCCACCACCGCTGAGGAACGCCTGCTCCTCCTCGGTCGTCACCCGGCCCAACGCCCCATTGCGATGGGGAAAGCGGCCGAATCTCTGGATGATCTCGGCATGCTCCTTAGCCCAGTGATAGGTGTCGGCATCCAGTTGTTTGTTTAGCGCCAGGGAGCGCTGCTGGTCCTCAGGGCTTTCGGAATGTTCGAAAGGCAAATAGCAAAACGCCCGCAATGCCGGGTCAATCAGCCGATCCATCCCGGCGTCGATCATACGTGCGGCATAAGCCCTGGCCAGTGGATCGGTCGCGAACATATGGGCGGTACCCCGGAAGGTGTTGCGCGGGTATTGATCGAGCAGGATCAGCAGCGCCAGCGCGCCTTCGGGCTCGTCCATCCAGTGTTCCAGTTCGCCCCTGGCTGCCTGGAAGTGCGCCTCGTGGAAGCGGGCGCCAAACTCGGCATCGAACTGTGGATCTTTCTTGAACCAGCGTGATGGGCCCGCCGCCATCCAGAATTGCACGACAGCCTTGATATCAACGGGGACGCTCATAAGTCACTCCAGGGTGGTCAAAGTCTGCGCCCTACCCTAGCACCTGCAGGGCCCGATTCCGACTGAGAAATCCACAGCTGCCGACCAATGTTATAAGATAACCGCCCCTACATTCCCGCCGGCGACCCTGCACCATGACCGACGCTGTTCCCGCTGCCCGTTTACGCCAACGCCTGCTCTCCATCGACGCCCTGCGTGGCCTGGTGATCCTGTTCATGTTGCTCGACCACGTGCGTGAGACGTTCCTGCTGCACCGCCAGGTCAGCGACCCGATGAGCATCGACATCACGGAACCGGCGCTGTTTATCAGCCGCACCCTGGCCCACTTGTGTGCGCCGGTGTTTGTGTTGCTGACCGGCTTGTCGGCGTATCTGTACGGCGAAAAGTACCAAGGCCGTGGCGATGTTGCGGCGTTTCTGTTCAAGCGCGGGCTGTTCCTGGTGGTGCTGGAATTTACCCTGGTGAACTTCGCCTGGACCTTCCAACTGCCCCCCAGCGTGATCTATATGCAGGTGATCTGGGCCATCGGCGTGAGCATGATCGCCCTCGCCGCGCTGGTGTGGCTGCCCCGCCCGCTGCTGATCGGCCTGGCGCTGGTGATCATTGGCGGGCATAACCTGCTCGATGGCGTGCATTTCGCGGCGGGGTCGGCGTGGCATATTTCCTGGACGATCCTGCATGAGCGCAGCTGGATCGAGGTGAGCGACACCCTGCGCCTGCGCACGACCTACCCGGTGTTGCCGTGGATCGGGGTGATTGCCCTGGGTTACAGCCTCGGCCCGTGGTTTTCCGGGGCAATGCCGGCGGCGCGGCGTCAGCGGTATCTGTTGCTGGCGGGCATTTGCGCGCTGGTGGGCTTTGGGGTGCTGCGCGCGATCAATGGTTACGGTGAGGCGCCGTGGCACAACTATGACAGTCCGGTGCAGACCTGGATGAGCTTCTTCAACATCACCAAGTATCCGCCGTCATTGCTGTTCCTGGCGCTGACCCTGGGCGTGGGGCTGGTGTTGCTGCTGGCCTTTGAACGCGCCGGGCAGCGGCGCTGGATCGACATACTGGCGGTGTTCGGCGCGGCGCCGATGTTCTTCTACTTGCTGCACCTGTATGTGCTGAAGGTGTTGTACGTGATGGGTGTGGCGCTGTTTGGCCTGAACCAGGGGACGCACTTTGGGTTCGACAGCGTGGGGGCGGTGTGGCTGGTGGCGTTGTTACTGCCGCTGGCGTTGTACCTACCCGTCCGCTGGTTTGCCCGGCTGAAGGCCCGGCGGCGGGATATAGCGTGGCTCAAATACCTCTGAGCACAAAGATCCATATGTGGGAACTGGCTTGCCTGGGATGGCGGTGGGTCAGTTGCCAGAAGCAGTGAATGGGCTGCCGCTATCGCGGGCAAGCCCGCTCCCACAGGGGGGCTGCGCGTGGCAGAGAGTTGTGGTGCCGCCACAAATCAAATGTGGGAGATTCTATGGTTTTGGGGAAGCCCCCAAAACCGCTTTTGACTGGTATTCGCTCAGGTTTTTCATGAGCGAAAAGGCGATGCGCGCCAGCTTGCGGCCAATGATGACCAGGGCTTG
>NZ_JAEKDC010000046.1:0-16523 GCF_016405645.1 Pseudomonas sp. MF5691 | reverse complement strand
GGCATCATTTGCAGAACGGCCCAGTCTTTGAATTCGTCGTCATAACGCTTGGACATTGCTACACACCTTCGCCCTCTTGAATAATTGAGTCAATCAACAAGCGCGACAGGTAGCCTGACACGGAGGGCTCTTTTCCAAAAGTGACCCGCCGTAAGGGCGGAACCCTAAGTGGCCGTGACCGCAGCAACGGATATGTAAACAAACCCAATAAGCACTAGATAAAAGAGTTGTGTAGATACCTATGCCGCGATGGCTAAGTGTCAGTCGATACATTAGTTGACTGATACACCGCCATCGCGGGCAAGCCCGCTCCCACACAACCCCGCTCCCACATAAGCTCGTACACACAGGGGTATTGCCTTGCTTTCAGGGCACCAAGGCCTTGATCACCTGATCCACATTCCCTTCCAATTCCGCTATCGGGTCCGCACCGTCAGTACCCAGCACCAGCAACTTCGCCCCCCCTGCACTGATAGCCGCTTTCACCGCCTCAGCCGGTTGGCGATGGTGCAGCACTAACGCCACGTCGTTGTCCTTCACGCTGGTCGTCAGCGCCTGTAGCGCCTCGGCGGACCACTCGGCATCCGGCCGCGGATCGGTGCTGACCAACTCCAGATTCAACCCACTTATCAGATAAGCAAAATGATCACTCAGGCTGACCACACTCAGGTTATCGGCCTGGGCCAGGCGGGCTTCGCTGTCGGCAGTCAGCTTGAGCAGGCGTTGCTTGAGGCTGGCCAGGTTGCCGTCGATCTGGGCCTTGGCGCCGGGCGCCAGCCTGCTCAGGTCGGCAGCCATGACATCGGCCATGCGCCCCAGGTTGTTGCTCGACTGCCACGGCTGGCTATTGAGGCCATCCACAGTCCCCGGTTGCAGGGCCACGCCTGGCAGACCGCCGTCTACCGGGCGCGCCGCGTCCACTTCGACGATGCGGATATTGCTACGCCGGGCCACTGGGTACAGCGGGTCATCCGGCCACAGCGAGCGCAGGCCGATCGCCGCATCGGCGTCCAGCGCCAGGCTATGCAAGGCCGGCGCGCCACGCCCGGTAAAGTACGAGGTCTGGCGCGAACCCGGCAGGTTGGCCGGTGCCGCACGCTCCAGCTTGACCGCAGTGCCCTTGAGCAGGGTGGCGGCCAGGCCGTAGGTCACGGGCAAGGCCGCGAGGACTTTGACCGGTTTGGCGGCGTGGGCGGCGACCGGCAGGGGGTTGGCCGTTTCGGCTGCCAGCAGCGGGGTGCTGATCAGGCAGGCGATGGCCAGGGCGAGGGGGCGTAGAGCGGGGCGCATTATCCGAGATTCCCTTTCAGGCTGGGGACCGTGCCGCGCGCGATGGCGGCCAGGGCGAAGGCGATGCCGGCGACGAGGATGATCGCGGCACCGGACGGGATAGGCAGGTCGAAGATGATTGGCAACAGAATCCCGCACAGGGTGCTGAGCGTGGCAATCACCACCGAGATCCAGAAGAAGCCCTTGAGTGACTGGCTCAACAGCCGAGCCGCGGCGGCCGGGATCACCAGCAGTGCGCCTACCAGGATCGCACCGATGACCTTGACCGCCGCCACTGTGATCAAGGTCACCAGGATCACGAACAGGTAGTCCAGGGTCTTCACCGCCACGCCACGCACGGCAGCCAGTTGCGGGTTGAAGCTGGCGAGCATGATGCGGTTGTACAGCGGCAACGCCAGGGCCATCACCAGTGAGCCGACCACCGCCAGCACCGCCAGGTCATTGCCGTTGACGGTCAGGACCGAACCAAACAGCACGTTTTCCAGGATATGCACGTTGATCTTGCCCGCCAGGATCAGCAACAGGCTCGCGCCCAGGGCCAGGGACACCGAGAGGAACACGCCGATCAGCGTATCGGGGGCCAGGCCGGTGCGGTTGCGCAGGTAATTGAGCAGGATGCCGAACAACAGGCAGTAGCCGAACAGGCTGCCGTAAGGCCCGGTGTAGGGTTCCCCCAGCAGAATGCCCACGGCCACGCCGGTCAGTGCAGCATGGCCGACGGCTTCGGAGAAAAACGCAAAGCGCTTGACCACCACCAGCGTGCCCAGGCCACCGAGTACCGGGCCGATCAACAGGCCGGCGAGCAAGGCATTGACCACAAACCCATAGGCCAGGGCTTCCGGCAAGTAGCCGGAGGAAGCCCAGCCCTGGACCATCAAGCGAAAGGCTTCGTAGCTCATTGGGCTGCGCTCCGTGGGTGAGTGGAAAACAGCGTCAGCAGGCGTTCCGGGGTCAGTGCCTCCTTGGGCGTGGCATCAAACAGCAGGCGGCGGTTCAGGCCGGTGACGCGATCCGCCAGGCGGCCCACGGCCTCCAGGTCGTGTTCGATCCACAGCACGGTAATCCCGGCCTGGCGCCAGTCGCCCAGCAGGCGTTCGAACACCTGGATCCCGGCTTCGTCGAGGGCCGACATCGGTTCATCGAGTACCAGCAGTTGCGGCGCCGGGATCAAACCCTGGGCCAGCAGCACACGCTGGCGCTCGCCGCCGGACAGCGCACCCATGCGGCGCTTGCGCTTGTCTTGCATGCCCACGCGCTCCAGCGCCTCGCCAATCGCCCCGGCGTAATGCCGGGACAAGCCGAGAAACGCCGGGCGCCGCTGGCACATGGCAGCCATGAAGTCGTCGACGGTCATTGGCAGGCCACGGTCGAACTCCAGGGCCTGGGGCACGTAGCCGATGGTGCCGGGAGTGTTCGGCCAGTGCAGGCTCAATCGGCCCTGGTGTGGCGTCTGCCCCAGCAGGGTCTTGATCAGCGAGCTCTTGCCGCCGCCGTTGGGGCCGACCAGGGCGTGGATGCTGCCCGGTTGTACCTGGAAGCTGACGCTATCGAGGATCGCGGTACGGCCCAGGGTCAGCGAGACGTTATCGAACTCAATCGTCGGGCCGATGCTGGCCACATTCAGGTGTTCAGCCGCGGTCATGCCCCCGACTCCTGGATCGCCCGGACCACGGTATTGAGGTTGCCGGTCATTTCTACTTCGTACTTCTCGGCGCTGTATTCACCGTAGGAAATATGCGACAGCGGGTACAGTTTGACCCCCGACTCACGCTGGATGGTATCGACGTAGGAGGACGGGAAATCCATCTCCGAGAAGATCACCTTGACGTCCAGCTCGCGCAGTTGGTCGATGGTTTTCTTCAATTGGCTCGGGCTTGGCTCGATGCCGTGGGCCGGTTCGACCACGGCGGTCACTTCGAGGCCGAACTCGCGCAACAGGTAGTCGTAGGCGGCGTGCACCGTGGCCACCCGCAGATCGGCGTTGGGCGCGCTGGTGAGCTTGGCCAGGGCGTCGGCGCGCATCTGGCGCAGGCGCTTGCCGTAGGCACGGGCGTTCTGGGTATAGGCCTTGGCGTTGTCCGGGTCGAGCTTGCCCAGTTCCCGGGCGATGTTGTTGACCTGGGCGATGGACGCGCTGATGGACAGGAAGGTATGCGGGTTGACCACCTTGCCGGCGCCGCGGGCCGCGTTGCCGGTGGCGGCCAGCAGCGGCACATTGGCGTTGGCCTCGATCACCGGGATGTCCGGACGCTCGCTGGTGGCGATCATGCGGTCGGCAAAATCGTCATGGCCGACGCCATTGAGCACGATCACGTCCAGGGTGCCAATGCGCTTGATGTCTTCGGCGCGCGGTTCGTAGGCATGGGGGTTGAAGCCGGCCGGAATCAGCGGCACCACTTCGGCTTTGTCGCCGACGATATTCGCCACGTAGCTGTAGTAAGGGTGCAGGGTGATACCGATACGCAGGCGCTTGGCCGCCTCGGCATTGGCCAGGGGGCTCAGCAAGACGCTGAACAGGCCCACCAGCAGCAGGCGGAGCAAGGGAGATGACATAGACATGGGTAATCGATCTTCTCTCGGAGACAGCATGAATTCAGTGGCGATGCTGGCGGGTGACGCCAGCGTCGAATTGCGCAACGACCTGCTGCCAGCCAGCGGCGATCAGCCCCTGGTCGCTCAGGTCGGTGGGGGCGGCCAGGTTGGCGCTGCGGTTGAGCCAGATATCCGGCTCGGCGCCGTTGACGCGCATCAGCAGTGAACCGCTGGTGTCGTTGGCCTGGCTCAGGCCCAGGTACGCCGTTGGCGCCAGCAATTGCCAGTGGTGGTCGCCACGGCTGACCGAACTGGCGTCCTGGGCGAAGGGCGCGAAGCCTTCTTCGGCCAGTTGCGCCGGCGTCGGCAGGGTGCTTTGTTCCTGCGCCAGCAACTGGATTTCATCCAGGGTCACCCGCAGGTCGGCATAGATGCCTTGCTCGGCCGCGCTCAGGTCGCGGCGGGCGTCCAACTGGTGGCTGGCCACGGCCTCGACGGCCTGGGTTTCGCCGTGCAGGGACACCACCGTGCCGGCGACGGCCAGGATGATCAGGCACAGCAGCAGGACGTAGAGGGTTTCGTGCCCGGCACCGGCGGGCCGGACCACCTGGGTGCTGCCTGGGTTCATGGGGGTCATGGCGCCTGGATATCCGCTTGGTCGATCTCGACAACGTGGCCGGGACCGGCGTCAAACAGCACATAGAATTCGGCGGCAGGTTTTTTGAAGGTCAACGTCGAGTCGGGCCCCAGCTTGCCGGGCACCAGGATGGTTTCGTCGTAGCCGATCACATCCAGGGTCACGCCGGGCGCGCCGCTGCCGTCGGAAAAACCACCGGTGCACTGGATCTGTTCGCCGGGGATCTCCTTGCATTCGCACATCGGGTTGTGGGCCAGGGCGTAGTTGCTTGCACCCAGGCTGAGGATCAGCACGGCGCAGGCGCGGGTCAGGCGCAGTAAAGTCATGGTTTAACTCCTTGCTTGTTCAACCAGGCGACGGTGGCAGGCGAAGCCTGACTCAAGGGAATGGAGGCCTGCTGCATGCTGCCGTCCCAGCCTTCCATGGTGATCCACAGTTCGGCGTCGGGCGGGGTGCGTTCCGGGATCGGCAGCACAGCGCCCATGCGGTACGGGGTGCCGAAGAAAATCACCCCGGCGGCCCGCAGGCTGCGGGGCTTGCCGATGCGCAGGTAGGTGGCCTTGACCTGGTCTCCACATGTGGCGCACAGGGCGGCGTTGAAGGATTTCATCGGGCCGGCCGGGTCGGGGCGGGGCGCTTCATTGCGCAACTCGGCGAGGGTAATGCTCCACGGGCCGACCTGCACTTCACCGACCTCGCGCTCGCCCAGGCCGGCGTCGCCGCGAAACAGTGCGACGTCGGCAAAGTACTTGGGCATAAAACCCAGAGGCACCAGCAACAGCAGGATATTGATGTGAAAGCGCCATTTGAGCCAGAAGGCGCGCAGTGGCGAGGGCGCTTGAACGGTGGTGGCCTTGCTCATTATTTGCCCTCCGAGGTTTCAGCCTGCATGGCGCCGATGGGGTTGGCCGGCGCCGTATTGCGCGTGGCCTTGGTGCTGCGCTTGAGCGCGTGCAGCGTGGCCAGGGCCGTGCGCTTGCTCCAGATCAACAGACCGCTGAGGACCATCATGCTCAGCAACAGGCCGAAGAAGAACCAGACCAGCTTGATCCAGATCCCGCCAAAGTCGCCGGTGTGCAGCGGGCGCATGGACTCGGTGACGAACTCCAGGCCCGTGCGGTCGGACAGCAGGTGCGTGGCGGCGATTTCACCGTTGTAGGGGTTGATGTCGGCCGTCTGGAACATCAGCGGGTACCAGCCGCGGCCGCCGATGCTCAAGTGACTGTAGGCATTGCTTGGCAGGCCGACGAAGCTGACGTCGAAGCCGGGGATACGCTGGGTGGCAATGTTGATGGCATCGTCCAGGGCGATCATCGGTGCCGGTACACCGGGGGCCGACAGCGGCACCTTGTCCCGGGAGATCACCGGCACGATCGGCTGGCTGGAGATGGTGATCTGGTTGTCCGCGAGAAGCGCCTGGATCAAGAACCAGGTGCCGGTGATGGAAATCACCGCGATAAACCAGATCGACCAGATGCCGCTCAGGCGGTGGAAGTCGCCCCAGAAAATCCGCGCCCCATGCTTGAAGCGCAGGGTTGGCTTGAAGAACCCTTTCCAGAACCGTTTGTACACCACCAGGCCTGTGACCAGCGAGGCGAGCATCGGCAGCCCGAGGAACGACACCAGGTACCAGCCCCAACTGAAGCCATTGGTAAACGGCACCAGCCACCAGCCATGCAAGGCGCGGGTGAACTGGCGGAAGTTGAACGATGGGCTGATGCCCTGGATGACCCCCGTGTACGGGTTGACGTAGACCGCCACGGAGCGGCCGTCGGGGTAGCTGATGTCGACGTCGAGCGCAAAATGCGATTCGTCCGGACGGACGATGGACTCGACAATGGCCTTTGGCTCGGCCTGCTTGATCGCGGCGAGGATCTGGTCGTAAGTGAGCAGTTCGGCATCGTCCGATGGCTTGCTGGCGCGCATTTCCGGGTTGGCCAGCCAGACGATTTCCTGGCTGACCACCGCCAGGGTCCCGGTGACGCAGACGATCAGTACGAAGAACCAGATGGGCAATGCCAGCCAGCTGTGGACGAGAAACCAGAGTTTGGAGCGTGACTTCTTCGACATGTCTATGGGGGTCTTGATCGGAGGAGGGCAGAAAAGGCCCGGGAAAGGCCGGTCGTAGCTTTTGCTTACGCGACGGGCTGTATCTAAGTTAAGACGGATGAGAATCGCAAAACCCTAAGGCAGAAATGAAAGCAAATGTTTCAGGTGCGCGGGAAACCCCTGTTGGGGCTCATTGCTGTTCAGTTAGTCAGCACAAAAAAGTGTGGCGAGGGGGCTTGCCCGCGCTGGGCTGCGCAGCAGCCCCAAAACCTGGCTACTCGATGTTTCTGCAAGAGTCAGGTGGTCTTGCTGGTCGGGGCTGCTACGCAGCCCAGCGCGGGCAAGCCCGCTCGCCACAGGGGGGGCTGTTGCACCTTGTGGCGAGCGGGCTTTAGGGGATTGGGGCTTATGCAAACAGCTCTTTGGCGCGCTTGTGAATCTGTTCCTCGGTCAGCTCTTCTATATGAGTGGCGAGGAACCAGACGTGTCCGAAGGGATCCCTCAACGTGCCGGAGCGGTCGCCGTAGAATTGATCCTTGGGTTCGGAAATAGCCTTGCCGCCTGCCGCGATCGCCTGTTTGTACTGTGCGTCGACGTCCTTCACATACAGATGCAGGCCAACGCTGGTGGGGTGCGCTCCAGGGCTGCCGAAGGCCATTTCATCACAGGGCGAGGCCAGCATGATCGGCGAATCGCCAATGCGCAGTTCGGCATGGCCGACCTTGCCGTCCGGCATGTCCAGGCGCATGAAAACGGTGGCATCGAAGGCTTTTTGGTAGAACTCGATGGCTTCAGCTGCCTTGTCGATGCCTAGGTAGGGCGTGATGCTGTGGTAGCCATCGGGAATGGGTTTAACGCTCATTTCGCTCTCCTTGAGGGAGGGAGGGGCCGGGTCTTCCGGTCTTTTCACTATAGGTCAGGCCTTTCGTGGCCTGCGGGCAACCGACGACTGTCCTGTAACGGTGCATTCAACAGTTTCTCAAACAGAGGCTTGACCTTAACTTAACTAGAGGTTTTACCCTGCGTGGCACCTACAGCTAAAGGGGATTTGTCATGCAAGCTTCAGCGAAAAGTCATGGTTTTACCCAAGTGATCGAGTTTCAGATCGAGCCCCGGCAGCAGTCCGCGCTGGTGTTGGCGCTGTCCGAGCAGAGCGAGCGCCTGGCCCAAGGCCATGAGGGGTTTCTGAGTGCCAGTGTGCTGGTCAGTGATGACGGGCGGCGGGTGCTCAACTACCTGCAATGGCAGGCCCGCGAAGACGGTGCCACGGCGTTCCAGCGGCTGGAGAGCGAGGGCGAGAACTTCTGGGCACTGATTCGTGCCCATCAGGCTACTGCCGTGACCTTCGGTTCATTCCAGGTGCTGCGCAGTATCGAGCGCAGCGCCGACAACGCGTTGGCGTGCAGCCTATATCGATAGATGCAGCATGCGCTCACCTTGCAGGCTTCCCTCTGGGCGGCGCTTGTTGACCGCCAGTTCGCCGATCTTGATCAGGCGCGTACGCGTGATATTGCGGCTCAGGCCCAGCAGGTTGGCGGTGTGTACCTGGTTGTAGTGGCTGAAGCGGTAGGCGGCGCGTAGCAATGCGTCCTCGACTTTCTCATGCAAGGCACCGGCCTGTTCGTCAAACAGTTTCTGGAAGGCACGCTCCAGCAAGGCTTCGGCACTGTGGTCGAGGCTGTGCTGGCTATCATCCTGGCGCTCGATGCGCATGTTCGACAGGCGCAGGTCATCGCGTTCAATCAGGCCATTGCGGCAAATCAGCAAGGTGTGATGAATGACGTTTTCCAGCTCGCGGATATTGCCCGGCCAGCTGTAGCCCTTGAGCTTGTGCTCGGCTTCGGGGCTGAGGGTGATGGGGCCGTAGCCCAGGCGCTGGCTGTAGGCGTCGATAAAGTGCCGGGTCAGGGGCAGGATATCGCCGGGGCGTTCGCGCAAGGGGCTCAGTTCCAGGCTGACCACGTCCAGGCGGTAGTACAGGTCTTCACGGAAATGCCCGGCATTGATGGCTTTTTCCAGTTGCACATTGGTCGCCGCCAGCACCCGCACATCAATCGGAATGCTCTTGCGTGAGCCCAGGCGCACCACTTCGCGTTCTTGCAGGACGCGCAGCAGCTTGACCTGGATGGCCATGGGCAGATCACCGATCTCATCGAGGAACAGGGTGCCGCCGTCGGCCTCCTCGAACCAGCCAGCCTTGGCGCCGAGAGCGCCGGTGAACGCGCCTTTTTCATGGCCGAACAACTCCGCTTCCACCAGGGATTCGGAAAACGCCCCACAATTCACCGCCACGAACGGTCGGTTGCGCCTGGCGCTGAGGTTATGGATATGGCGGGCCACCAGCTCTTTGCCGGTGCCGGTTTCGCCGATGATCAGCACGCTGGCTTCGCTGGGCGCCACTTGCTGGATATGCGCGAGCAAGGCCCGGGATTTGGGGTCTTCGAAGACTTGCGCGGTGGCGCGAATCGACGTGGCGAGTGCGGGCGAGGGCGCAAGGGTCAAAAGCTGCATGGGCACCTCAAGGAATAGGACGTGGATGTCGGCAGGGGCTGGCCCAACGCGGTGCGCCACCTCGTACCAGGCCTGCGCCGCTTGCAGGCGTTCAGTGGCGAGGCCGAGCTGCTCGTGGAGGCAGTTGCGACGCTGGGAGTCTGTTATAGAGGGTCTTTTTTATTCCGTAAACAAATGTGTTTGTATATTTATAGAACAAAAAGAAATATGAAGGATTGACTGATAGCGACTATCACAGAGGATGATTTTTCCCGATGCAAAGGCGGGAGTAGCCTGTGTCCATTGCCTCAACGCCCAATTCGCAGGACCTTCGTCATGAACCATTCACTTTCTGTTGCCTTGTTGCTGGTCGCCTCTTTTCTTGCTGGTTGTGCGAGCCATCCGGCGCCTGAATTGCGCCCGTACTCCGTCGAGGAGAGCCGGCAATTGGCAATGGAAGGGCTGAACCGGCGGGGTTTGTCGTTTGATGAATATCAACAGAAGAAAACTGAACTCGCAGCCCGGCCACAGGCGCCAATGGGCTTTGATCGCCAGGGTGAAATGAATGCCGAGCGCAACGTCACCCTGCATGACCGTCCGAGCTGAGACAAACTGCGGCGTCCCAGAGCCCGAGGTTCCGTACAGGAACTTCGGGCTTTTTGTTTTCCATCCTTTTCGTCGAGCCTGTTAAGCTCAATTTCAGGAGCGTTCCTACGCACTTTTAAATAAAGTGGTCTTTCTTTAACGGCATCCGATCAGGTTAACCTGACGAACTCTGTACTGGTCGCTGCCCCTGAGACGCTGATCTCGGGAACATGCTCTGCGGGTCTCTAAACGTCATGAATAAACGTCCTCTGTATTTTGACTACGCCGCCACCACCCCGGTGGATGAGCGGGTCATCCAGGTCATGGTCGAGTGCCTGGGTTTCAACGCCAATTTCGGTAACCCTGCGTCCAGCTCCCATGCGTTTGGCCAACAGGCCCGGCACACGGTCGAGCAGGCGCGCCGTCAGGTGGCGGAGCTGGTCGGCGCCCAGGCCGAGCAGATCGTCTGGACCTCGGGTGCTACCGAATCCAACAACCTTGCGCTCAAGGGTGTGACCCAGGCGCGGGGCGTGGCCGGTGGCCATATCATCACCAGTCAGATCGAGCACAAGGCAACGCTGGACACCGCCCGCCAATTGCAGCAAGCCGGGATTGCCGTGACCTACCTGGTGCCGGATGCCGATGGCCTGATTACCGTCGAGGCGGTCAGCCAGGCGCTGCGCGAAGACACGTTTTTGGTGTCGTTGATGCTGGTCAACAATGAGTTGGGCACGCTTAACGACATCCCGGCCATTGGTGCGCGGGTGCGTGAGCATGGTGCGCTGCTGCATGTGGACGCGGCGCAAGGGGCGGGCAAAGTCGAGATCGACCTGGCGCACTGGCCGGTGGACCTGATGTCGTTTTCGGCGCATAAACTGTATGGCCCCAAAGGTATCGGTGCGCTGTATGTCGGGCCGCGGGCGCAGCAGAACGTCACGGCGCAGATCCATGGCGGTGGTCACGAAGGCGGGCTGCGCTCGGGAACCCTGGCGACTCACCAGATTGCAGGCATGGGCAGTGCCTTCGCGTTGGCCGCGCAATCCTTTGCCGAAGAGTCGGCAGGTATTGTCGCCCTGCGCCAGCGTTTGCTTGAGCAATTGCTGGACATTCCCGGCGTGCGCCTGAACGGCAGCGCCACCCAGCGGATCCCCCACACCTTGAGCCTGACCTTCAGCGAAGGCGAGTTCAATTCGGCGGCCTTGAGCGCCGGGATCGCTTTTTCGGCGACCTCTGCCTGCAATTCGGCCAGCAATGCGCCCTCCCATGTACTGCTTGCCCTGGGGCATGATGCGCGCAGTGCCGGTCGCACCATTCGCTTGAGCCTGGGGCGGTTTACCACCGGGCAGGATATCGATCAGGCGGTGCAATTGATCAAGAACTCGTTGGCCAGCGCACCGGCCTTTTGGGCGGTTTGAAATACATAACAATTATGAGTGCTTAGCAGGAGAGATGATGAGTACGCAGCCTTTGCCCCATGGAACGGTTCCCCAGCGCCTGGCGCGCACCCGCGAGTTGATGAAGCGGGAGGGCATTGATGCCCTGCTGGTGCCATCGGCCGACCCGCACCTGTCCGAATACTTGCCGGGCTACTGGCAGGGCCGGCAATGGTTGTCGGGGTTTCATGGCTCGGTCGGCACGCTGATTGTCACGGCTGATTTCGCCGGCGTCTGGGCAGACAGCCGTTACTGGGAGCAGGCGACCAAGGAACTCAACGGCAGCGGCATTGAGTTGGTGAAGTTGCAACCGGGGCAGCCCGGCCCGCTGGAGTGGCTGGGGGAGCAAACCCCGGAAGGCGGGGTGGTGGCCGTGGATGGCGCGGTGATGGCTGTTGCGTCGGCCCGTACCCTGGGCGGCAAGCTGGCTGAGCGGGGCGCGCGCCTGCGTACCGATATTGATTTGTTGAGCGAGGTCTGGACCGACCGCCCAGCGCTGCCCAACCAGCCGATCTACCAGCACCTGCCGCCCCAGGCCACCGTCAGCCGAGGCGAAAAACTCGCGGCACTGCGCGCCAGCCTGAAGGAAAAGGGCGCGGATTGGCATTTTATTGCCACCCTGGATGACATCGCCTGGCTGTTTAACCTGCGCGGCGCAGATGTTTCGTTCAACCCGGTGTTTGTCTCGTTCGCCCTGATCAACCAGCAGCAGGCCACGCTGTTTGTTGCCCTCGGCAAGGTCGATGCCCAGTTGCGTGGGGTGCTGGAACAGGATGGCGTGACGCTGCGGGACTACAGTGAAGTGGCCGCGGCCCTGGCTGAAGTGCCGGACGGGGCCAGCCTGCAGGTGGACCCTGCACGCGTGACGGCGGGGCTGCTGGAGAATCTGGCCAGTGGCGTGAAGCTGGTCGAAGGCCTCAACCCGACTACATTGGCCAAGTCCCGTAAAAGCCTGGCGGATGCCGAGCATATTCGCCGGGCCATGGAGCAGGATGGCGCGGCGTTGTGCGAGTTTTTCGCCTGGCTGGACTCGGCCTTGGGCCGCGAGCGCATCACTGAGCTGACCATTGATGAACACCTGACGGCCGCGCGTACCCGTCGTCCGGATTATGTGTCGTTGAGCTTCAATACCATCGCCGCGTTCAATGGCAATGGCGCGATGCCCCATTACCATGCCACCGAAGAAGAACACGCGGTGATCGAAGGCGATGGCCTGCTGCTGATTGATTCGGGCGGCCAGTACCTGGGCGGCACCACAGATATCACGCGGATGGTGCCCATCGGCACGCCGAGCGAGGAACAAAAGCGCGATTGCACGCGGGTGCTCAAGGGCGTGATTGCCTTGTCGCGCGCGCAGTTTCCCAAGGGCATCCTCTCGCCATTGCTGGACGCCATCGCCCGCGCACCGATCTGGGCCGAAGGCGTGGACTATGGTCATGGCACCGGTCATGGCGTTGGCTACTTCCTTAATGTCCATGAAGGCCCGCAGGTGATTGCCTACCAGGCGGCGGCCGCGCCGCAAACTTCGATGCAGCCGGGCATGATCACCTCCATTGAACCGGGTACCTACCGCCCAGGGCGTTGGGGGGTGCGTATCGAGAACCTGGTGTTGAACCGGGAGGCGGGCAAGACCGAGTTCGGCGAGTTCCTCAAGTTCGAAACCCTGACACTGTGCCCGATTGATACCCGTTGCCTGGTACCGTCCCTGCTGACGATCGAGGAGCGACAGTGGTTCAACGACTACCATGCCGAGGTGCGTCAACGCTTGAGCCCGTTGCTCAGCGGCGCCGCGCTGGAATGGTTGCAGTTGCGCACGGCAGCTATATAAGGCCTGGCCGCTCGCAGGCGTGGGCCGGCGAGCGGCTTGCAGGCTTAACTCAAGGCTTCGCGGACAAAGTCCAGGCGATCCTGGCCGAAGAACAGTTGCTGGCCGACAAACATGGCAGGCGCCCCAAACATGCCACGGGCAATCGCCTCTTCGGTCTTGTGCTTGAGGGCGTCCTTGACCTCCTCATCCTGGGTCAGCTCCAGCACCTGGGCAGGGTCGAAGTGGTGTTGCGCCAGCACCGCCGCTACGACTGCCGGATCCCCCATGTTGCGCCCTTCCACCCATATCGCCCGGAACAGGCAGTCGATGAAGTCGATAAAGCGTTCTGGCTGGCGTAGTTGAATGCCGGTGACGGCGCGCATCAGGGTCAGGGTATTGATGGGGAAGTGCGGATTGAACTTGAGGGGGACCCCGTAACGCTTGGCGTAGCGTGCCAGGTCTTGCAGCAGGTAGCGGCCCTTGGCCGGGATGGTGACGGGCGAGGCATTGCCGGTGGCCTTGAAGATGCCGCCCAGCAGGATGGGCTGATACACCAGTTGGCTGCCGGTTTCGGCACAGATTCCGGGCAGTTGGGTGTAGGCCAGGTAGGTGGTGGGGCTGCCGAGGTCGAAGAAAAATTCCAGGGTTTTGCTCATGTTGGATGCTCGCTGCTTATTGTTATGTTGGCGTGCTTACCAGGTTTCGTTCCAGGGGCGCAGGTCCAGTTCGAAGGTCCAGGCATCCCGTGGCTGGCGGTGCAGGTGCCAATAGTTGTCGGCGATATGCTCGGGATCCAGAATGCCGTCCTGGTCCTTGAGCGCGTATTTGCTTGGGAAGTTGTCGCGGATGAAGTCCGTGTCGATGGCGCCATCCACGACCACGTGGGCACATGGATGTTCATCGGGCCCAGCTCGCGGGCCATACTTTGGGCCAGGGCGCGAATTCCGTGTTTGGCCCCGGCAAAGGCGGCAAAGCCTGCGGCACCGCGTAACCCGGCGGTGGCCCCGGTAAACAGAATCGTCCCGCGCTGGCGGGTCACCATGCGCTTGGCCACTTCACGGGCATTGAGGAAGCCTGAGAAGCAGGCCATCTCCCAGATCTTGAAATATTTGCGGGCGGTTTCTTCGAGGATGCTGCACGGCACGTTGGCGCCGATGTTAAACACGAATGCCTCAATCGGACCCAGCTCGCTTTCGATCTGCTCGATCAGCGCGATCACCTCGTCCTCCTTGCGTGCATCGCAGGCAAAGCCGTGAGCCTCGCCGCCCGCAGCCTGGATACTGTCCACCAGGGGTTGCAGCTTGTCGGCACTGCGTCGGGTGACGCAGGCCACATAACCTTCGCGGGCAAAACGCTTGGCAATGGCGCCGCCTGTAGCGTCGCCTGCGCCGACGACCAGTACGATTTTCTTATTCTCAGTCATGGCAAGTCCTTGGTTAAACGATCGTTAACTAAACGAACGTTATGCTACGATTCGGCAGGCGTCAAGGTGGTGTCTTCAAGGGGAGAGGCGATGCGCTATTCAGTCAGTCACAAGCAGCAAACCAGGGACAAGCTCCTGCACAGCAGTGCGGCCCTGGCGAAAAAAGAAGGGTTTGCCAGCGTTGGCGTAGATGGGCTGATGAAAGCCATTGGCCTGAGTGGCGGGGCTTTTTATAGCCACTTTTCGTCCAAGGACGCGCTGTTCAGCTCCATCGTCGAGCATGAGTTGAGCCAAAGCCTGGAGCGTTTGAGTGTGGGCGAGGTGCAGAGTCGGGAGCGCCTGCAGCGCTGCCTCAAGTTCTATCTGAGCATGGCCCATGTGGAGCAAGTGCAAGACGGTTGCGCCTTGCCGAGCATGGGCGCGGAAATTGCCCGTGCGGATATCGCGGTACGCCAACACGCCCAGGAGTGGATTTGCCGGCTGCAGGCCAATTGGGCGCGGACCTTGGAGAGCGAAAGCCTGGCCTGGGCGATCTTATCCCAGTGTGTGGGTGCACTGGTGGTGGCCAGGATGATGGTCGACCCGCAGGTTCAGGCGCAGGTACTTGCATCGAGCTATGAAGAGCTCAGTCAGAGAATTTCGCAGGAATGAGCGCTTACTTGCAGAGCACGATCATGCTACGGCTGGTATAGCCGGCCGGGTTGATGCCGAAGGGGTAGTCACCCGGCTCCTCGCTGTTGTCGCCGGATTTGGCGATCACTCTGTAGCCTTTCTTGCCGCACGAGTTGGCTGCGCTGGTGTAGCACTGGTCCCAAGAGGAGGACAGGCCAGAGCAGTTGATATGCAGCCCTTTCTTTCCGCGTTTGACTTCTGTCTTGGTGGTTGCGGCACACCCAGCCAAGGCGATGACGACAAGCAGTATCAAAATTCGCTTCATTACCATCCTTAATAGCCGCGCCGTTGGAATGCCCGATGCTGGCTTTGCTCGCTCTCAAGTGTAGGGTCGGTGGATGTCCTTATTCGAAAATCTCCATGACTGACACTGAGTTACAGCCTAAACATGGCCTAATTGAGCGGCAAATGCCAGAGCTTCGTTAAATCCTGTCTCAATCTGCCGCGATGATTGGCTTTGACTGGCTACGCATGGTCAGCGTTGCGCCCACGGAGGCCAGGATAATGCAGGCGATCGCCAGCCATTGCGCCAGGGACAGGTATTCCTGGAGGAAAAACAGCCCGGAAAGCGCACCGAACGCGGGCTCGATACTCATCAGCGTGCCGAAGGTGCGCGCGGGCAGGCGGGTCAGGGCGACCATCTCCAGGGTGTAGGGGAGGGCGGTGGAAAGAATCGCCACGCCAATGGCGATCGGAATCAGCGCGGGTGTCAGCAGCGCGCTACCGGCATGGACGATACCGATGGGGGCGACGAACAGTGCGGCGATCATTACGCCGAGAGCCGCGGTTTGCACGCCATTGTCCGCGCCAGCCTTCTGGCCGAACAGAATATAGAGGGCCCAGCAGATCCCCGCACCCAATGCGTAGGCGGCGCCGGTCAGGTCGATGCCTTGGCTTGCTTCACCGACGGGTATTAATAGCAGCAGGCCGATAATGGCCAGGGCTATCCACAGGAAGTCGACGGCACGCCGGGAAGCATAGATGGCAACGGCTAGTGGGCCGGTGAATTCCAGGGCTACCGCAATACCCAGGGGCACGGTGCGCAATGACATATAGAAGAGGAAGTTCATGCCGCCCAGCGCCATGCCGTACACGATGACGGTACGCAGTGACCTGGCGGTGAGTTTGGCGCGCCAGGGGCGCAGCAACAGCAGCATTATGATGCTGGCGAAAACCAGGCGCAGGGTGGTGGTGCCTTGGGCGCCCACAATCGGGAACATGCTTTTGGCCAGTGAAGCGCCCGACTGTATAGAGGCCATGGCAATCAGCAGTAGGCCGACAGGAAACAGCGCCGAGCCCAGGCTGCGGGATGAGGTGGTCATTGGGGGTGTTTGTCCAGGTTCATATAGAGGCAGAGGGCACTATGATGATCAACTGCTGGCAATTGAGCAATATATTGCTCAATTTCTTGGGCCTTCTATATAGAAGGCGAGGTTTTTGAGAGTTGCTGGGCTCTTCGATAGAAAAATGAAATTAAAGGTTGACGGCAGATTCTGGAAGTCTATAATTCGCCCCACTTCCGGCGCAGTCGAAACGGAAAACTCCTTGGTAAACAAAGAGTTACGCAGAATTCGACAGCGAGTTGCTTCAGTTCATCGAAGCCCA
>NZ_JAEKDC010000045.1:0-17061 GCF_016405645.1 Pseudomonas sp. MF5691 | reverse complement strand
TCTTGACGACCATAGAGCATTGGAACCACCTGATCCCATCCCGAACTCAGTAGTGAAACGATGCATCGCCGATGGTAGTGTGGGGTTTCCCCATGTGAGAGTAGGTCATCGTCAAGATTAAATTCCAGAACCCCTGTTTGCTAACGCAAACAGGGGTTTTGTTTATGTAGAAGTCCATGAATTTCACCGGACCGTTGCTAGTGCAACGCTCTGGTACACAGAATTTCTTGACGACCATAGAGCATTGGAACCACCTGATCCCATCCCGAACTCAGCAGTGAAACGATGCATCGCCGATGGTAGTGTGGGGTTTCCCCATGTGAGAGTAGGTCATCGTCAAGATCAAATTCCGAAACCCCCGTCTGTTAACGCAGACGGGGGTTTTGTCGTTTTGGGGGCTTATGTGTCCTCTGCTGACCGCCTGTCAGTTTCCTGCATAAAAAGAAGATGTATCCCACAAATTCCTAAGATTTATCCAACCTTGGCCGAAAGCCTGATGAGCCATGCGTGCACTGAAATAGAGCGGTCGTAGAGTCCGCCTATACCGTACATGGAACGTTGCATTCGGCACGCTCACCCCCTTTTGGCAAAAAGAAGTCGATGAAATGAATCTCAAGTTCAGTCATAAAATTCTGTTGGCCGCGTCAGGCGTTGTGGTTTTGGCCTTCGCGCTGTTTACGTTGTACAACGACTACCTGCAGCGCAACACCATCAGGCAAAATCTGGAGTCATCTATTGAGCAGTCGGGTGACCTGACTGCCAGCAGTGTGCAGAACTGGCTCAGTGGCCGGATACTGGTCCTGGAGAACCTTGCGCAGAACGTTGCTCATCAAGGCGCAAACGCCGACCTCCCCGGCCTGGTTGATCAACCGGCGTTCACCTCGAACTTCCAGTTCACCTACGTTGGCTCAACCAACGGTGTCTTCACTCAGCGTCCTGACGCAAAAATGCCTGAAGGCTACGATCCGCGTCAGCGCCCGTGGTACAAGCAAGCGGTCGCTGCCGACAAACCCATGCTGACGCCGCCTTATATGGCCGCCGTCGGTGGTTTGATCGTCACCATCGCGATGCCGGTCAAGAAAAATGGTGAGCTGCTGGGTGTAGTGGGTGGCGACTTGAGCCTGCAAACCCTGGTGAAGATCATCAACTCGGTGGACTTCGGCGGGATTGGCCACGCGTTCCTGGTCAGCGGCGATGGGCAGGTAATCGTCAGCCCTGACCAAGAGCAGGTAATGAAAAACCTCAAGGATATCTACCCAGGCAGCGGTGTCCGGATTGAGAAGGTTAATCAGGATGTCGTCCTCAATGGTCAGGACCGCATCCTGTCCTTCACCCCGATCAGCGGCTTGCCGGGTGCAGATTGGTACATAGGCCTGTCGATCGACAAGGACAAAGCCTACGCCCCCCTGGGTAAATTCCGCACCTCCGCTTTGATCGCGATGTTTATTGCCGTCACAGCGATTGCCGTGTTGCTGAGCCTGTTGATCCAGGTGCTGATGCGCCCACTGACCACCATGGGCCGTGCGATGCAGGACATTGCCCAAGGCGAGGGTGACCTGACCCGCCGCCTGGTCGTGGAAAGCAAAGATGAATTCGGTGAGCTGGGTAGTGCGTTCAACCAGTTTGTCGAGCGTATTCATGCCTCGATCAGCGAAGTGTCTTCGGCGACCAGGCATGTACACGATCTTTCCCAGCGCGTGATGGCATCGTCCAACGCCTCGATCATCGGCTCCGACGAGCAGAGCGCCCGTACCAACAGCGTTGCTGCGGCGATTAACGAACTGGGTGCCGCCACCCAGGAAATCGCCCGTAACGCTGCTGACGCCTCGCAACACGCCAGTGGCGCCAGCGAGCAAGCCGATGACGGTCGCCAGGTGGTGGAGAAAACCATCCTGGCGATGTCCGAGCTGTCGCAGAAGATCAGCTTGTCCTGCACGCAGATCGAAACCTTGAATGCCAGTACAGACAACATTGGCCACATTCTCGATGTGATCAAAGGCATCTCTCAGCAAACCAACCTGCTGGCCCTCAATGCCGCCATTGAAGCGGCCCGTGCCGGTGAAGCCGGCCGTGGCTTTGCCGTGGTCGCCGACGAGGTGCGCAACCTGGCTCACCGTACCCAGGAATCGGCGGAGGAGATCCACAAGATGATCACCTCGTTGCAGATCGGTTCACGCGAAGCGGTCACCACAATGAACGCCAGTCAGGTGTCCAGCGAAGAAAGTGTCGAGGTTGCCAACCAGGCCGGTGAGCGCTTGATCAGCGTGACCCAGCGAATCGTCGAGATTGATGGCATGAACCAATCGGTGGCGGCAGCCACTGAGGAACAGACTGCCGTGGTGGAAACCCTCAATGTTGATATCAACCAGATCAACCTGCTGAACCAGCAAGGTGTGGCCAACCTCAACGAGACCTTGAAAGACTGTGACGCGCTGTCACAACAAGCCAATCGCTTGAAGCAGTTGGTCGACAGTTTCAAGATCTGATCACCACGGGGTAAATATGGCGTAGTGCAGCAGTGCACTGCGCCATTTTTTTCAGCCAAGCAACCGGCGTACGTTATCCAGCGCACTGTCGGCGAAGTCCTGGATAAACTGTTCAAACCCCTTTTTATCGCGGGCATCAACGGGCTCGGCGATGATGGTCCAGGTCGCCCGCGCTTGTTGCCCCTCAAGCGACTCAACAGCCATTGCCGCCCACAGTCGGGCCACGCCCAAGGTGTTATAGATCGTCGTCCAGGTCATGTGCATCGTCCGCGCATCGTGGCTGTTGAGCTGTTCCACGACGATATTGCCATCTTGGAACCATTTCTTGCGTAGCGATCCCACCCCGCTGCCCGTCATGCTGATACGGGCCAGGGCAGGAATGAACGCGTCAAATCTCTCGAAACGCCCCACGACCGCCCATAGCTCATCGGCGCTGCAGGCAATCACCACAGATGACACCACAGGCCTGCCCAGGGGGTTTTTGATCAACGTATCGGGTTGTAGCTGTCTCATAAGTATTTCCTGAAGGCGGGGGTCACAGAAAGCCGATGGCATTGAGGTATTGGCATCCTCTGCGTAACAACTCGGGTGCTTTTTCGGGGTACTGCACACCCATTTGTTCGACGCCATGGCGTGCGTTCTCATGGCGAATCATCGAAATATCGCCGATGTCTTCTCCCAGCCCATTGAGGTAGAACCCGAGCACACCGAAAAGGGCATTCTCGCGACCTACTTCGCGCAGATGGTGCTGCCAATCCGCGACGCTCACCAACTCGAACGCATGACCTGCCTGGCGAAACGACTCCACGTAGGTTTCCCACCTCAGGGGCTGCGGATTGTGCAGGTTGAAGACGCTACGCTCGGCAACGTAGTTGCCACTGTGGAAGGCAATGAACCGTGCCAGGAAATCCACCGGCATCAGGTCGAAGTTCAAGCCCAGGCGTGGCACCCGGCCCAGCTGCAGCGATCCCTTGAGCATCAGCAGCAGGCGGTTCTTGTGGGGTTGGCAGACACCGTTGTGGCTATTGAAACTGATGTTCCCGGGTCGATAGATATTGATCCAGGCACCTTGTCCGGCGGCACGCCCCAATAGACGTTCGGCCACCCATTTGGACAGGTTGTAGCCGTTCTTGATGTACAGCGGTGGGGTGCTTGCCGCCGGCGCTTCAAGCACTTGCCCGTCGGCCCCAACGCTACTCGACGCGGATAGTGTGGAGACAAAATTGAGCACCTTCTTGCAATGGGTTTCGCACAGGCGCAGGCATTCAATGACCGGCTCCACGTTGTCCTTGGCCAGCGATGCATAGTCCATGACGTGATTGACGTGGGCCGCGCTGTGTACCAGCACCCCGAACTGGCGGGCGAGGCGTTCATATGCCTGTGCCTCCAGGCCTAAACGAGGCTGGCGCAGGTCAGCGGTGTATACCCGTACGCGGCTCAGGTCCAGGTGTTCCAGGCGGTATTCACGCATGGCGTCGGCAAACCGTATGGCGGCCGATTGTCCTGGGTTTTCGCGAACCAGGCAGGCGACTTCTGTCGCTCCGGCCACCAGCAAGGCTTCGACGATATGTATACCCAAAAAGCTGTTGGCGCCGGTCACGATAGCCTTGTGGCGATCACCGGCACGCGCCCCTGGCAGCAGGGGCATATCCAGGGTGCGTAGTGCATCGCTTATCGCCCGGGCGGTGGGCGCCGTCCCCGGCGCGCTGTCGCCCATCAACGCCGCGAGTGTCTGCACCGTTGGCGCTTCGATAAACCGGTTGAGGGGCAGGCTGCGTCCGTACAACTCGCGAATCCGCAGGAGCATGGTCGAAAGCAGAATGGAGTGACCGCCGAGATGGAAAAAACTGTCGTCAGTCGAGATCTCGTTGACCGGCAACCCCAGCAGCTCACTCCACAGGTCCAGCAATTGCGCTTCCACCGGCGTTTGGGGGAGGCAATGGGGGTTATCCGAGACGGCCTGCACGACCAGTGCCTGTAATGCCTGGCGATCAACTTTGCCATTGCTGCCATAGGGCAGGCTCGTCAACTCAGTGCATACGGTCGGCTGCATATAGTCCGGCAGCGTTTGCCTGGCGTGTTGCTTGAGCGCTGCCAGGGCCGCGCCCGAATAGCTGGGATCAGCCTGTGCCACGAACACGAGAATTCTTCGCTCACGATTAATCACCACCGCCACTTGGCGAAACAATTGGCTGGCGCGCAAACACTGCTCAATCTCCTGGGGCTCGACCCGAAAACCGCGGATCTTCACCTGCTGGTCCTGGCGCCCGACCAGTTCGATGCCCTCTGCAGTCCATTTCGCCATGTCTCCCGTGCGATAGGTGCGCAGGGTTCGGCCATCAGGCAGCGCAAGGTGCACAAAGTGCTCGGCGGTCTGCCGTGGCTGGTTCACATACCCAAGGCTTACTCCAGGGCCTACGATGTACAGCTCGCCAACCACCTGATCCTCAACCGGTCGGCGCTGCTCGTCGAGGATCAGCACCTGACTGTTGGCGATGGGCATGCCGAGGTTGAGATTGCTGTCGTCAGCCCGCATCCGCCGGCTGCTGACCAGCACCGTGGCCTCTGTCGGGCCATACAGGTTGTGCAGGGCGCATTGCCCGGCCATTTGCTCAATGACATGGGGCTCACAGATATCACCGCCGGTCAGCAGGTGCTCCAGGCCCAGCGGCCGATCCATCGGCAGCAGGCTCAACAGCGCCGGCGGCAGGAAGGCATGGGTGATGCGCCGTTGCCGGATCAGTTCCACCAACTGGCGAGGGTCGCGACGCTGTTCTTCGCTGGGAACAATCAGGGTCGCGCCCTGGCTCAGGGCCGGAAAAAGGTCGATCAGTGAAGAGTCAAAACTCAAGGAAGAAAATTGCAGTACGCGGCTGTGCTCACTGAGCTCGACATACTGGCTGTACCACGCCGAGAAATGAGCCAGGTTCTGCTGGCTGAGCAAAACGCCCTTGGGCTGGCCGGTGGTGCCGGAGGTGTAGAGCACCATGCTGGCGCTATCAATCGAGGGTAACGTCAGGGCCAGGGGGCAGCGCTCGTCCATGTGCCGGCTGTCTATGCCGCTGACATCCACCCCAGTGAAATGCTCGCGCAACGGATGTTGGCCGTCATCGAGCAACACCGTGGCCCCTGCATTCTCCAGCATGGCCCGCTGGCGCGGCAGCGGATGGCTCGGCTCCAGTGGCAGATAGACCGCGCCGCAGCCAAGAATCGCCAGAATGCTGGCATACAACTCAACCGACTTGCCCAGGCAAATACCGACCACGGGCACCTGCCCAGGCCCGAGCAACGGCCGCAAAACCTGCTGGATCGCCAGGCTGTGTCGCAACAGGCGTCGATAACTCAGGCTGAGGCCGGCGATCTCCAGGGCCGGCCTATCGGTGAAGACCCGCAAGCTGTGCTCCAACTGTTTGACCAGCGGCGTCCGGGCTTTTTGCAGCAGCGCCGGCTCATCGGTCCGATTAAGTCGATGCAGGTAGGCCAGCCCCTCCAGGCCTTGCAGGCTTTGCTCTGGAAGGGGGGAGGCGCTCGCACGCTGGGCAAAATGTCCGGGGTTGCGCGCGAAGCCGCTGACCTGCCGCACAATCCACTCGACCAACTGTGTCACCACCTGGCGTCGCAGTTGTTGACCGTTGCCGCAGGCTGGCGGTGCTACATCCAGCACGGCCAGCAGTTGCGATACGCGGTCATAGCAGCGTATTTGCAGGGCCGGCAGGCCGCACTCGCTCAAGGGGCCGATGGCCAGGCGCAGGCTCATCACGACCATGCCGGGCGAATCCTGGGCGACGGGCTGAGTGCCGTCTTCAATCAGCAAGTCGATGGCCGGCTCCTGCGCACCAAGGTCATGACCATAGGGTTCCAGTGCCTGCGTCAGCTCGTGCAAGGCCGTACTGGTACCGATCAGCCTAATCCCAAGGCGTCTCATGACGGGCTCCCGGATACGGGCAGATACGCGCTCATCGCCTGGGCGACGCAGGGTGTTTGCAGCAGCCCGCTGCGGCGCAGGAAACCCATGATGTTGCTGATCAGCGGGTGCTGGCGGGTGATGGGAAAGGCCAGGGCATTTACCTCGACCCGCAAAGCTTCGCGGACGGAGGGACTGACATCCAGATGGTCGATCAACAGCAGGTCGAAGTCCCTTTGCAGGTCATTGGTCAAATAGTGCTGCAGGAAGATCGGCAGCATCTGGGCGAGACAGTGGCGGTCTGCTTCGCTTGCTGTTTGCCAGTAGAGCCGCACCAGGCCGGTCCAGAAGCTGGCGTGGCGGCCCTCATCAGCCAGGTGGTCGGCCATCAACCCCCTTACCGACTGTTTGACGCTGTCATCCTTGGCAAACGCCGCCACGTCATGGGTGACTGTGTTCTCGGCAATCGCCACGCCGATCAGCTCCACGGCATCACGCAGATGCGCCGGTACGCGGGCCTGCGCGCTGGGTATGGCACGGCTCAACTCGATGGCCGCAGGTAGCGCCAGCGGCGCAATACCCGTCTTCTCCTGCGTTTGCTGCATGAAGTCCAGGGCAACGAGGGCGTGGTAATCCTCATCGACCACCACGGTCATGGCGGCGTAGCGGCAGGCCACAGGGAAGGGGATTGAAAAGCGATTCTTGGCGATGCTCCTCGCGGTTTTATCGACGATCTCGGTTTCAAAGATCACCACGTCGTTGATGAATTTGTAGAACGTCTGCACCAGGACAAACTCGCGCCACTGCGGACAATGCTCCAGAAAGCCTGCACTGAGCACCAACGGTTGACGACATAGGGGATAGATCAACTTGTCGTCATCTTCCAGCAGGCGACGCGGGCGAGTACGGATGGTCGCCTGCTGCTCCCAGTCGGTCGCGAATGAGCGGTAGTCGGCAGCGGTCACAGGCTCACCTCCTGGCATCCTGCGTGCCGGCGCAGGCCGTCCCACAGGGCGATGCGGCTCTCTACGGCGCTGATGGCAGCATTCCAGGCCTGTTGTTCGCGCAGGGGATCTGCCTGGATCAGCCGCTGTAGCAGGTGTTCTGCGGCCGGTTCATGACCCTGGGCGTCCAGCTCGATGTGCCGCTGCAGGTAATAGCACAAGCTGGGGGCTTGCCGATGAGCGACATCGCAGCCTTCCAGGAGGCGCTTGAACATCGCCGGGATGACACTTTCGCGGCCATGCAGGAAGGTCGCGGCGACACAATGGGTCGGTGCGTTCAAGGCGACGTCCAGGGTGTGCCGCACAAAGCGCTCTACCGCAGGATCAATGGTGATCTGTGCCAAGGCGCTGTCGACGCTTGCTCCCTCACGCTGCAACGCGATGAATCGTTCGATGGTGATGGTGCAGGCTCCCACCTCGCGCATGGCCTCCAGATACAGTTCGAAGTGACTGCTGTGCCCGACGCCCTGGCGCTGGTCTGATTCCTCATCCAGGACAATTTCGTTGATCAGCCGCGCCGCCTGTGGGTCTGTCGGCGGCAGCCAGGGCAGGCGGATGCAGGTCAGGTCCTGTTGCAGGCGCTTGGTCAGGGTCATGAAGTCCCAGACGGCGAACACATGGTTTTGCATAAAGTGTTGTAGTTGCGGGAAAGAATTGATTTCCAGGAAAATCGGATGTTCATGTAATTGTTGTTTTTTATGTCTAAGTAGTTCTTGTAGTTGAAACATGGTTAATGCCTATAAGTCGTTATGTCGACTCAAATAAAAAGTTTGTTTAGAACCAAGCATGGGTTGTTGGCGAGTACTTCGTTGCCCGGCAAGCAACAGGTAGTGACAAAGCATCCTATTCTTGTTGGAGCGCGCGTCGTCCACAGCTATGCCCAAGCCTGTGCCTATGCTTTCGAATGAAGTGCCAAGACCAATTAAAGAATAATCACTTGGTTAAGTGTTCAAATACTTTCTGAGTTGTATAAGGTTTTTTTGCAGGAAGGGAAATGCTGCAGTTGAACTTACTGTTCAGGGTGGGAACTTTCCTTGTTGTTTGCGAGTTTTATGTGGGTGGACTTAACGGGCAGGGTTTGATCCATTATTGCTTTGCAACGCTGCAGGTTCCTATCGGTCGATATCGAGTCTGTTGGCGCAACCATCCAGGAGGGTGACGGCAGGCATGGACCGGCTTTGGGCGTGTGCGGCGCCTGGTCATCCAGGTCGCGCACTGGGCGGCTAAAGCCGGGAGAAGTCAACGCGGACCTTTGTCGTTGTCCTGTTCAATGCTGTTGAGGTATTGAGTGATCACTTCCATGCCGCGCATCAGGTGATTACGCAGCGTCAGCACGCTCTGCTCGACTTTTTTCTGCGCGACCAGATTCAGCAGCTCGCGATGGTCCTCCTGGGAGGTTTTGCCCAGTCCCATGGCTTCAAGGTTGAAGCGCAGGAACCGCTCCTCCTCGTTCAGCCCGTGTTCCACCAGGTTCAACAACCGCTGGTTGGGTGCCTTGCCATACAACGCCATGTGAAACAGGCGGTTGAGCCGGCCGATTTCGGTGTAGTCGGTTTCGCACTCAAGGGTGTCGATCAAGGCACCCGCCTGCTCGATATCGCTCTGGGTGAGTAATGGGATAGACAAGCGCAGTGCTTCCGACTCCAGGAGAATACGCAGGGCGTAGGTCTCCGCCGAGTTATCTTCAATCAGCGGAGCAACCACGGCGCCTTTATGGGTTACCACATGCAACAGCGACTGTGCCTCCAGCTGGCGCAGGGCTTCGCGCACCGGCATCCGGCTGACCCCGAACAGGCTGGCCAGCTCTTGCTGGCGCATGGCGGTGCCGCAGGGCAGGCGACCATCCAGTATGGCGTTGCGCAATGTTTCTTCAATAACGGAGCGCGCGAGGTGAGCGGGAATGGGCCCACTGATCTTGATGCTGCTCAAAGGGTTCGGCTTGTGCGTCACGACTACGCTATCCTCCTTTCTTGTTGGAATGGGTTATGGCTAATTGGATCCAAAGAACACTAGAGATTGCATGCAGGCTTGTCAAACAGGCAAAGTTTCCCTTTGTAAGCGACTCAACAGCGCGGTTTTACATCGCACATTATGGCTGGCGGGCGTCTTACAAGTGCGATTGCTTTAGCTGAGTGGACGCTGGGTGATTGCACTGTGCCATTGTCTTTTGCCGACTGACCCTTCACCATCGAATGATTCTCCGTCTCTTTCTACGGACTGAAGCCATTGGCGGTACGTTTTACTCCCTCGCGGATCCTGTGCTGGCTGTTTTCAGCGCTGCTGCTGGCTGGCTTATTGCCTGGCGGGCTGCATGCCGATTGGGATTTTTCCCAGATCAGCCGGCGCGCTACAGCGCTCTATGGACCGCTGGGCGCGGGCCAGCAGCGTATCGACGACTGGCAGCGGCTGCTGGCCACGCAAAAACAAGGCAGCGAGTTGGAGCAGCTCAAGGTGGTCAACCTGTTCTTCAACAAGCGGGTGCGCTATGTCGAAGATGTCGACTTATGGAGCCAGGTCGATTATTGGGAGACGCCCATCGAAGCCCTGTGGAAGGGCGCCGGCGATTGTGAAGACTATGCCATTGCCAAGTATTTCAGCCTGCGACACCTGGGCGTCTCCAGCGACAAATTGCGCATTACCTACGTCAAGGCATTGCGGCAGAATCGCGCCCATATGGTCTTGACCTATTATTCGACGCCAGAGGCCATGCCACTGGTACTCGACAGCCTGATCGACGAGATCCAGCCTGCCAGCCAACGGACCGACTTGCTGCCGGTCTACTCCTTCAACGCCGAAGGCTTGTACCTGCCCGGCGCCAAAGGCAACAAAAAGGTTGGCGACACCAAGCGCCTGTCGCGCTGGCAGGATGTGTTGAAAAAAATGCGGGCGGAAGGCTTCCCAGCCGAGCCGGCCAACTAGGAGTAACTGTTCAGATGTCACTGTTCAAACAGCTGTTGATCGCTATCTGTCTGTTCCTGGTGGTCGCCTTCAGCGGCAGCTTCATGGTCAGCCTGGAAAGTTCGCGTACCCAATACGTGAACCAACTGCGCTCCCACGCGCAGGACGCGGCGACCGCCCTGGCGCTGTCCCTGACGCCCAATATCGACGACCCGGCGATGGTCGAACTGCTGGTCAGCTCGATCTTCGACAGCGGTTATTACGCGAGCATCCGCGTGGTCGACGTGACCAATGACCAGGTCATCGTCGAGCGCAGTGGTATCCCCGACAACAACGGCGTGCCCAACTGGTTCGTCAAGTTGATCGGCCTGGAACCGGCCGGCGGCGACGCCCTGGTCAGCCGTGGCTGGGAGCAGGCGGCGCGGGTTGAGGTGGTCAGCCATCCGATGTTCGCCCTGGCCAAGCTGTGGCAGAGTGCTCTGGGCAGCCTGGGCTGGCTGCTGCTGTGCGGCGCCGTCAGTGCGGTGCTGGGTGCGCTGTTACTGCGCCGGCAACTCAAGCCTCTGGACTATATGGTCAAACAGTCCCATGCCATTGCCCGTCGTGAGTTCCTGAGCCTGCCGGATCTGCCGCGCACCCCGGAGCTGCGCCGCGTGGTACAGGCGATGAACCAGATGGTGGAAAAGCTCAAGGCGCTGTTCCAGGAACAGGCCGAGCGCAGCGAAAAACTGCGGGTGGAATCCTATCAGGACAACCTCACGGGCCTGGCCAACCGTCGTTATTTCGAGATGCAACTCAATGCTAGGGTTAGCAACCCCGAAGAAACCAGCTCAGGCTACCTGCTGGTACTGCGGGTCAAGGACCTGGCCGGCCTCAACCAGCGGCTCGGTGGCCAGCGCACCGACCAGCTGCTGCAGGCAGTCGGCGAACAACTGCTGCGCCAGTGCGAGCCGTACCCGGAAACCCACAACCTGATTACGCGCATCCGCGGCGGCGAGTTTGCCGTGCTGGCGCCGGGGCTGATGCGTGAAGAGGCGATGCAGTTGGCGCAGAACCTGGAAAGCACCCTGCAAAGCCTGCAAGCCACCGGCGCCAGTGACGTTTCGCCGGTTGCCTGTATCGGCCTGGCGCCGTTCAGTCACGGTGATTCCCCCCAGGCCCTGCTGACCCTGGCCGACCAGGCATTGGCCCAGGCCGAAACCCTGGGTGACGTGAGTTGGGTGTGCCTGGACCACAGCGCTGCCGCCAGCGTCGGCGACGATCATCATGCCTGGCACTCACTGCTGGACCAGGCGCTGAGCCAGCGACGCTTCGAGCTGTACTTCCAGCCGGTGGTGGCCACCCAGGATCCGCAACTGATCCTGCACTACAAAGTGCTCTCGCGTTTGGTGGACGATCAGGGCCACACCATCCCGGCCGGCCGTTTCCTGCCTTGGCTGGAGCGGTTTGGCTGGTCGGCGCGTCTGGACCGACTGATGCTCGAGCTGGTGCTCAAGCAGATGGCCAACCATGAACATTCGTTGGCCCTGAACCTGTCTGCAGCCACGCTGGCAGACCCCCAAGCCCTGAACCGCGTGTTCGACCTGCTGCGTCAGCATTCCAACCTGGGCCCGCGCCTGACCCTGGAAATCGGTGAAGAGCAACTGCCCGAACAGGCGGTACTGGAGCAGTTGACCCAGCGCCTGCGGGAGCTGAACTTCTCCCTCAGCCTGCAACGTTTTGGCGGGCGCTTCAGCATGATCGGTAACCTGGCGCGCCTGGGCCTGGCCTACCTGAAGATCGATGGCAGCTACATCCGCGACATCGACCAGGAAAGCGACAAGCGCCTGTTTATCGAAGCTATCCAGCGCGCAGCCCACAGCATCGACTTGCCGCTGATTGCCGAGCGGGTCGAAACCGAGGGTGAGTTGCAGGTGATTCGCGAGATGGGGATTTTTGGCGTGCAGGGCCAGCTGTTTGGCGAGCCGGCGCCCTGGCGCTGAGGCCGTGGCCGGCCTCAGATCAGGCCGGTCTCATCATCATTGATCAGGTGGCTCAGGCCACCCAGTGATTCCCGTGCGTGGCTGCGATCCTTGAGCTTGGCTTGCGCGGCAACCGGCAGGTCCGTGAGGTTGATCACGCCTTTCTGGATCAGCACCTGAATCAAGTCTTCCAGCACCCGAATCATCTCCGAGTCACTGTGCTTGAGCTGCTTGAGGCTCAGCTCCGCTTCTTCATTGGCAAACCAGGCCTGGATCTCATGATGATCCGCGGGCAGGGTGCCGGTCGATTCGGCGAAGGCAACCGCTTCGGCGCGAATCAGCTCACCCTGTGCATCACGTTGCACGTAGAACATTGAACATCCCTCATGAGGAGAACTGACGACAGCCTGTCAGCAGCATAGGCCAACGGAGCGCGATTGGACGTGAGTATGCCGTGCAATCGTTGCCCCATGCCAGTGAACGGTGGCCGCAAATGAATCGGCCGCCTCAAGAGGCGGCCGGTTCAGTGGTTCATTAGGAGTGATCGACCTTGATGGTCGGGTCAGCACCAGTGATCAACGAGTTGATCGATTGGCCAGACCAGTTGTTGCCTTCCAGCTTGATCGTCACATCCGCATTGGCCAGGCCGCCGTCAGCGTTGAGCTTGCCTTCGGAACTGATCTGCAGCGTGGTCACGTTATCCACCGTGGTCAACTTCAGGAAGTTGTCGATGGTGCTGTCGGTTTCGCCCTTGAGCAGGTCACGCAGGTCGATACGGTCGCCTTCCGAGGCCTTGAAGTCCTTGATCACGTCGTTGCCGACGTCACCGGATCTCCAGACGAAGGTATCGGCACCGGTGCCGCCGATCAGGATGTCATTACCCTGGCCGCCGATCAGCGTGTCGTTACCCGTGCCGCCCAACAGGATGTCGTTGCCCTTGCCACCGTCCAGGTAGTCGTTGCCGCCCTGGCCGAACAGGATGTCATCACCCGAGCCACCCAGCAGGGTGTCATTACCGTCTTTGGCACCCGAGGTGTTGAACTCGGTGTAATGCTCGGTGATGTACTTGTGCACATCCTGGCCGGTGACAGCAGCAACCGCCACGCCGTTTTTCCCTGCCACGTAGGTCTGGATGGCGTTATAGCCCTCGCCGGTAATGCCCGGGAAGCTCACCAGGTCGCCGAACAGGATATCGTTGCCGTCACCTCCATCGACACGGTCGGCACCCGGCAGGGTGGCCTCGCTGTGACCGAGGATGGCGTTGGCCAGGTCCTTCGGATCGATGTTGCTTTGTGGCTTGTTGTCGCTGTCGTACGGTGCCAACTGATTCAGGCTGATCCCGCTGTTGAGGCCGATGGCTTCTACGCCACCTGTGGACAGGCCCTTGAGCAGTGCGAACGCGTTCTGCGAGTTGCTGATGAGCGTTGGATCGTTGATGTTTGAGGATGAGGCTGTACCGTTGCCGCCAACGGACGACAACTCATAGGTGCCATCCCCTTGGGCATGAATGGTACCCAGGTTGGACTGCCCCCAACCCCACCAGTTGTAGGTCCCGAGGGTCACCGTCCCTACCGTATTGATGTCAAGGTAGTGCTCCGAATCGATAGTGATCCGCGTGGCGGTACCCAGGGTGTAGTTACTCATGTTGACAACATCGTCCAGCTTGACGTTGCCGTACAAGCTCGGATTGGTCTGCTCATAGCGCTGGTAGTACGTCGGCTGACCATCGGTGATGAAGTAAGTGGTGTTGATTGCATCCTTGTTGCCAGTCGCCTGGCCACTTTTGAAGAAGTTGGATGCAGCCTTGAACACGTCTTCGTAGTTGGTGCCGCCGGTCGACACCATCTTATCCAGGACCTTCTGCAGCGCATCCAGTGCACCCGGGTCTTTCAGGTTGACTGTAACCGTACGATTGACCTGGTCACTGAAGTCCGCCAGGAAGATGTTCACGGTGCCAGAGGTGCTGGAGCCGATACTGTTTTTCAGTGAGTTGAACACGGTGGTCAGCGAGGCTTTCGCCGCCGCTACCGAGTCCGAACCCATACTGCCCGACGTATCGATCATGAACGCGATGTTGTAGTTTTTGCCCTGGACCACGTTCAGGCCAGAAACGTCCGCCACGATGATGTCGTTGCCGCTGCTACCGGTGACGTTGTCATCGCCCGAAGTCGCCGTGCTCCCGCTATAGGTGGCCGGGTACACCTTGACTGGCACATTGGCAACGGTTGTGGCCGAGCCGCCGAGGCTTTCGGTGGAGGTCGACGTCACGGTCAGGTTGTACTGGCCGCTGGTGTAAGGCAGTGGTTTGAGGCTCAAATTATTGAGGTCCCAACCGGTGACATTGACTTCGGTCTGGCCATTGGTAGCCGTAAAGGTATGCCCGGCACCATCGCTGAGCACTGCGCCCACCGGGATGCTGCCGATCTTCACGCTCAGGGTTTCCGAGCCGTCGGTATCGGTCAGGCCAGTGGTGACCTTGGTCAGTTTGACCGTGCCGTTTTCCAGCCCTTCGTTGAGCTTATACGCGTCGTAGTAGCCCTGGCCGTTGGTGCCATGCAGGTCAGACACCTGGGCACCTGCGTTGATCAGGTCGTTGACCCCGGTGTAGATCGGGATGTTGGTATTACTCAGGTTCGTCGCCGCCCCACCGTTGATCGACAGGTTAACGTCATAGCCGCCGGCATTTGACTGGTTCGCATGGTAAATATCGATGCTGTAGTAGCCATTGCTGGTCGGGGTGAACGTGCCGCTGAACTGGCCGGAGTTCGAGCCCCAGGTACCGCTAGCCACGTCTTTGCCGCCGATTCTGATCAGGAGACTGTCATCGGCATAGCCGCTGAAGGTATAGGCCTTGCCGGCTTCCAGATAGATCAAGCCTGAGGTTTTCGACCCCGCGCCAGCTGGTACGTTGGCCGTCGACTCGACATTGGTCGAAAGCGTCGTGCTGTTAGGCGTACCCGCGTTATCGATCGCATTTTTCAGTGCGGTCGGTGTCGCGCCATTGCCGTTGGTGCCCAGGTTCGCAATGCTGTTCCAGCTCTGCTTGGTCAGGCCTACCGATGCGATGTTGTTATCGGCAACGCTCAACGTCGGCGCGTCCGCAACCGGGGTGATGTCGACTTTCACGGTAGCGCTGGTGCCCAGGTCCTTGCCATCGGTTGGCTGGAACTTGAACTGTGCGTAATCAGCCTGCTTGTTGCCCACACCGGTGCCGCCGTAGCCGTCGGCTCCGGATTCGTTGGCGTTTGGCGTGAAGCGCAACTGGCCGCCGTCGATCTGCGCCTTGGTGAAGGTCTGGCCGGCTGTCACGTTGGTCCAGGTAGTGCCGTCCGCTGCCAGGTACTGCAGCTTGCCGGCGACTGGCAGCTCGGTGATTTTCACCCCGAGGCTGGCCTGAGGGGAATCCACATCGGTGACCCCGAAATTGGCCCAAGTCAGCTTCAGCGATGTGTCTTCGGTGCCGGTGACGGCGCCGCCAGTGGCAACCGGTGCGTCGTTGACCGCCACTACGTTGACTGTGGTGGTCGCTACGTTCGAGTAGTTGCCGCCGTCGGTCACGGTCACGGTGATGGTCCGTGGCGTGGTGCTCGGGTCGTCGCTGCTGTTGCTGAACGTGATGTTCTTGATCTGCTGCATGTAGTCAGCCAGCGACGCCGTCCCGGTTAGGGTCAGGGTGATCTTGCCGGTGACAGGATCCGTGACCGAGGTCACGTTCATACCGCTGACCTTGCTGTAGTCCAGCACGTCGTTCGGCTGAGTATTGGTCAACACCACCGTGGCGCCAGTCAGCTGGGTGCTGTCCGGGTCGGTGATGCGGATGTCGGTGTCAGCAATCGACACGCCAGTGCCGCCTTCGGTGAACGTGGTCTTGAAGTCGTTCCCGGTGGCGCCGCTGGAGTTGTTGGCATCCAGGTCGATGGTCGGTGGTGCATCGTTATCGATGATCGACGTTTCGATTTTACCGTTGGTGGTGCTGACAACCAGGTTCTCGAAGTTACCGCCGGAGGTACCGGAGATACTGATCTCGAACTTCTCCGTAGGCTCGGTCAGCTTGTCGTCGATGGTCTTGATATCGAACGTCGCAGTGCTTTGGCCGGCTGGAATCTTCACGGTGTACACGCCGTTGAAGTCCGAACCGTCCTGGGCCACACCTTTATACGAGAGGGTCACCGTGACTTCGGTGGCTGCCGGCTGGGTCAGGTTCAACGTGTAATGAGCGGTCTGGCCTTCGGTCACCGAGGTATCGCCCGCGATACTGATCACGGTGTTGCTCGTCACGTCCGTCACCTTGGTGACTACCGGAGTACCGACCGGGATCAGGTTTTCATACTTGTCGCCACCGCTGACCACGTTAGTGATCTTCGCGGAAATATCCTTGGCGCCCACGTAGAAGTCATTCGGCGCGGTGAAGTTGGCGGTACTGCTGGTCTTGCCATTACCAATGGTAATGATCAAGTCGTTGTCCAACTTGATCACCAGGTCGGAACCCACGTTGGTCACGGCCGCACCGTTTTTGTCCACGAGGCTGGCGGTGTAGACGATCTGGCCACCTTCGGCGACGTTGGCGGTGGCGGTCAGCACAACCCTCACCTCGTCGATGGTGTCGTTGATGGTTGTGGTTGCGCCATCGCCAGCAACTACGAGCTTCTCGAAGTTGCCACCGTCAGTCCCGGTGATCTGAACGGTCTGGGTGCTCTTGTCGACGAACACGTCATCGCCAGGGGCATCAACGGTGACGGTACCGACGGTTTCACCGGCCTTGATGGTGATGGTCTGTTTGTTGTCCAGCGTCAGGGTGACGTCGGTAT
>NZ_JAEKDC010000044.1:0-18058 GCF_016405645.1 Pseudomonas sp. MF5691 | reverse complement strand
ATTTTGGCCCCACCACAAATCAAATGTGGGAGCTGGCTTGCCTGCGATGGCGGTGGGTCAGCCGCCAAAAACAGTGACTGAACTGCCGCCATCGCGAGCAAGCCCGCTCCCACAGGGGATCTCACTGGAGCAGATGATTTTGGCCCCACCACAAATCAAATGTGGGAGCTGGCTTGCCTGCGATGGCGGTGGGTCAGCCGCCAAAAACAGTGACTGAACTGCCGCCATCGCGAGCAAGCCCGCTCCCACAGGGGATCTCACTGAGGCAAATAATTTTGGCCCCACCACAAATCAAGGGTGGGAGCTGGCTTGCCTGCGATGGCGGTGGGTCAGCCGCCAGAAACAGTGACTGAACTGCCGCTATCGCGGGCAAGCCCGCTCCCACAGGGGATCTGCGCGGGGCAGAGAGTTTTGGCCCCACCACAAATCAAAGGTGGGAGCTGGCTTGCCTGCGAAGGCGGTGGGTCAGTCGCTAGAAACGGTGACTGAGCTGCCGCCATCGCGAGCAAGCCCGCTCCCACAGGGGGCCTTGTCGGCGGGGCGATTTTGGATGCACCACAGCTCCCACCTTTAGAGTTGCGCCAGCTTTAGCGCCAGTGCCTTGGCCTGAAGCGCCACATCCGTCACCGCCGTGCTCTCCCACCACATACCGCGCAGCGGCGGGCCCATGGCGAAGAGTCGCTCACTCACAACGCCGTGCTCATCCAGTACCGCCCCCGAGGCATCCGCCGCTATCCCCAATGCCAAGGGCCCGGGTTTGATCAAGCCGCGGGCCAGCAATTGCCTGGGCAACGGCCGGGCCACGCGGCGCCAGTCGTATTCGATCCCGCTGGAGTTGATCAACGCCGCGCCACTGAAGTGGGTGGTGTGCTGTTCGCCACGACGGCGCAGGCGCAGGGTCACTTCGCCGTTTACCGTGGGCTCCAGGCCCAGGAACGAGGCCGCGTGGATACGCAGGCGCCCCTCCCCGTGCAGGCGCGCCAGCAGTTCGGCGCTCAGGGGTGGCGAGCGATGATGATGGCTCTCCCACCAGGGCCGCACATGGCGCACGAACTGGCGTTTCTCGCGCTCGCTGGCCTGGCTCCACAAACGACCGATATGGGCGCGTACGGTGTCCAGCGGTGCTTGCCAGTCGATGCCCTGGGCCAGGGCTTTCTGGCATTCGCGGCGCACTGCCCGCAGTAATTGCAGTGGGCTGCGCAGGCCATGATCGTCAGCGAGAAAGTCCGCCCACGTAGGGGGTTGCCGGCGCACATGGGGCAACAGGCCATGGCGCGAAAAGATCTCGATCGGCCCGCGATGGCCAGCCTGTTCCAGTGACACCACGGCGTCGACCATGGTCAGGCCGGAGCCGATGATCAACACCGTGGCGTGTGGGTCCAGTTGCGTCATGGCGCGCACATCCCACGGATCAACCGCCGCCGCATTCACACCACTGGAGTGGGTTTGTGGCGTGCGCGCCGCCGGAAACATCCCGGTGGCCAGTACGGCCCGGGCACCGCGCAGTGCCCGGCCGTCATCCAGGGTCAGGCGCACGCCTCCCAGCTCTACCTGCACGTCGATGACCTCGGCGCGAATATGCTCCACGGTTGACGCCGATCCCGCCCGAGCCTGCGCCAGCCGCTGTTGCGCGTACACGCCAAAGATCCCCCGGGGTGGAAACAGCTCGCTGACCGGCACGTGCTGCTGGTCCGATTCCGGCCAGCCGCCGGCGGCGATGTACTCGCTCAACCAGTGGGTCAAGTCATCGGCGTTGTCCGGGTCCACACTCATGCGCGCCGCATTGCCATTGAGGGTGTGCCCCAGCTCCACCGCGCTATAGGCTTCGCCTCGCCCCAGCTCCATGCGCGGCTCGATCACCAGAACCTTCCGCGTGCCGGGCAAACGCAACAGCTGCACGGCCAGCAGCGTGCCGCTCAGGCCCCCGCCGATGATCAGCACATCGGCGTTGCGGATGGCCTTTGTCGCCTGTCCGCGTTCGGTTTCACTCATGCAAATACGCCCTTACTGGTTGCCCGAAGAATGCTCATGCCATCGCCTGCGCCGGTGTAAACCCGCGTGCAGAGCGACGTGGATGCGTTAGTTATATAGCCAGGTGCGCTCCGTTGCACGAGTTACGCCAAGATTGAGAACCCCATGATTCCTCACTTTGCGACAGCTCCATAGCCATGCCACACACGGTTAATCAGCAAACTGTTGATTGACTGTTGGCGGGCGAACAGTGGCGCATGCAACCGCAGATTTACCTGGAACCGCCGCAAATCAAGGCTCAAACGCCCTGCACTTTCTCGATTGCGATGAAACTGTTAGCGCCATTCGTGGGTTTTTCCATGGACCGGGAACGCACACCATGGGCTGCAACGCGCCCCTTCCTGCGGATTCCCGGAGCTTTTCATGCACTTCAAGCACTCCTTTATCTGGTCTGCCCTGGCCTTGTCGATTGCCATCAGCAGCCAGGCGGCTCAGGCCCAACCGATGCCCAGCGAGCAAACCATTGGCACCCTCGAGCAGGTGTTCGCCTTCCACGACGCCATGCCCACCGGCGTCAGCGTTGCCGAAAACGGGCGGATCTTTGTCAATTTTCCACGCTGGGGCGACGCGGTGCCGTTCACCGTGGGTGAACTGCGCGATGGCCAGGTCGTGCCCTACCCTGACCTGGCTATGAACCAGGCCGACCCGAAAGACCCGGCCAAGGGTTTTATCAGCGTGCAAAGTGTGGTGGCCGATGGTCGCGGGCGGATCTGGATACTGGACACTGCCGCCCCCGGTTTCGCCTCGCCAACGCCGGGCGGTGCCAAGCTGGTAGCCATCGACCTGGCCACCAACAAAGTGGTCAAGACCCTGGTGTTCCCGAAAAACGTGATGCTGCCCAGCACCTACGTCAACGATATGCGTTTTGACTTCCGGGTGGGCGATGAAGGGGTGATCTACATCACCGACTCTTCCCTGAGCGGCCCCGGGGCGATCATCGTCATGGACATTGCCAGCGGCACTGCCCTGCGCCGACTCAGCGGTGCCACCTCGACCTCGGTAGACCCGAACTTCGTGCCCAAGGTCGAAGGCCAGGTCTTGCAGGTTCGCAACACCAACGGCAGCACCCGTCCGTTTGCGGTAGCGTCCGATGGCATCGCCCTGTCCGCTGACGGCCAGACGCTGTACTTCTGCCCGCTGTCCAGCCGCCATCTGTACTCGGTACCCACCGCGTTGCTGCGTGACACCTCGGTCAGCGAAGCGCGGCTGGATATGGCGGTCAAGGACCTGGGGGAAAAAGGCGCTTCCGATGGCCTCGAAGCCGATGCCTCCGGCGCCCTGTATGCCGGCGACTACGAACACAACAGCGTGCGCAAACGCCTGGCGGATGGACAGTGGCAGACCATCGTCCACGACCCGCGTGTGCTCTGGCCCGACACCCTGTCCATCGGGCCGGACGGCTACCTGTACTTCATGGCCAACCAGTTGCATCGCCAGGGCATCTTCCACGCAGGTCGCGACTTGCGCCAGAAGCCCTACAGCCTGCTGCGCGTGAAGATTGATGCAGCGCCGGCCCCCACCCTCTAGCTCCGTGATCAGCCGCAGCTCTTGAAGGAAGCAACATGCGCAGACCCCCACCCCGGCGCCCAGCAAAAACGCCGACCGTGACCCACCAGGATTTTTCCCTGGCCAATATCGCCAATGGCTCGCGTGTGGTGCGCCTGGGCGTCACCGATCTGTCCTTCCATCGCGCCACTGCCGCCGTGGTGGCGCTGGTCCTGCAGCGCATGGGCCTGACTGTCGAACGGCAATATGCCCTGCACGAAGTGAATTTCGAGCGCTTGCGCGAAGGCACCATCGACATGTTGGCCTCGGCCTGGCTGCCATGCAGCCATGGCGTGTACCGACAGGCCGTGCCCGCCCGTGAACTGGGCCTGCATTACCAGCCCTATGCCATGTGGGGCGTGCCCGACTATGTAAGCGAGGCTGACGTGGCATCCATCGACGACCTGCGCAAACCCGAGGTTCGCGCGCGCATGCACCCGCTGATTCAGGGCATTGGGTTGGGTGCGGGAATTACCCGGTTTTCCCTGAAAATCATGGATGAGTACGGCTTGAGCGACGCCGGCTACCAATTCCGCACCGGCACTCAGGACGATTGCGTCGACGCTTTTGAGGCCCTGTATCGCCAAGGGCACTGGGGCATCGTGCCCTTGTGGCATCCGCAGTTCCTGCACCACCGCTACCGTATCCGCGAACTGAAGGACCCCAGGGGTTTGCTCGGTAATGTGGATCGGGCAGTGCTGCTGGCACGGGAAGATCGCCTGGCGTTGCTGACCCGGGCAGAGATTCAGGTGCTGGATAATATTCGTCTGTCGAACCCGATCGTTGCCGAGCTGGATGATGCATTCAATCGGGGTGAACGCTCGGCGGATGAGGCGGCCAGGGAGTGGCTGGCGCGCCATCCGCAGATGCTGCGTGGGTGGCTGGCACCGGTGAGCTGACAGCAAGCTTGGAGCCTATGGCTTATTGTGCGTAGCAGTCGCATTTTAGGGCCGCTTCGCGCCCCAACGGGAGCAAGCTCCCTCGCCACAGGTTATCGATTGCCTGCACCTCTCTTAGCTGAACGGCAAGCGGGTTTGCCCCGCTCGCCACAGCCCCCCTTAGATAAATTCGAACAACACCGGCGCCGGCAAGCGGGACTTGGGCAGGCCCGCATTAAAATCCTCATGGCTGTGGTAACCCACACTCACCACCACCAGGCTGGTAAAGCCGCGCTCGCGCAAATCCAGTTCGGCATCCAGCGCCTTACTGTCAAAGCCTTCCATGGGCGTGGCATCCAGGCCCAGGGCAGCAGCGCCGAGCAACAGCGTGCCCAGGGCCAGGTAAGTCTGCTTTTCCATCCAGTGTTGCAGGTCTTTGTAGTCATAACGATGCAGATCGACAAACCGCCGCCGGCCTTTGTCCTGCCCGGCCTTGGCCTGCTCATCCACAAAACGCCCATCGCTGGCTTCTTGCTCCAGCAGCGCCTGCAGGTACTCCTCGGGCATCTGGGTACGCGTGCAGAGCACAATCACATGGGAGGCATCGAGGGTCTTCGCGCGATTGAACTCAAAACCACCCTGCATACTGTCCGCAATCCGAGCTTTACCCTCGTCTTCGTGGGCAATGACAAAGTGCCAGGGCTGCGAGTTGACGGAAGACGGGCTGTTGCGCAGTTGTTCCAGCAACAATTCAATGGTTGCCACGGGAATCTTGCGCGATGAATCGAAGAGTTTGGTTGTATAACGACGCTTGGACAGGCTTACCAGATCCATAAAAGGACTCCAATCAAAATAGGCAAAAACAGCGAGTCCATCGTTACCCTTCGCCCCGCCGAGAAAAACCACCCGCACGCGTCAAGAGTTTCACTGGCACAGTGAAAGTGCGCTGTGCGCCTGCGTCCCTGCAGGGGAATCGCCCGGGTCAGTCGTACTCGACAATCCCCAGTTGCTTGGCCATGAACAGCTCATTGCGCTCGACGATTTCCTCGACCACTTTGCCTTCGGCATTGAACCGGAAGTACGTCAACGCGCTCCAGGTCAGGTCTTTGCCGCTCACATCAAAACCATGCCAGGTGTTGGAACCCTTGGCGTGATGCATCAACGCAACCACCACCACATCACCGGCCACCACTTCTTTCTGGAAGGTTGTCGCGATTGACTCGTAGCGCTCGGTCACGTTCAGGCGCAAGGCCTGTTTAAACGGTTCGACACCGACGATAGGTGCCGGACAATCGGGGCGGTGAACCACCACATCGTCGGCAAAAAATTCCGCTACACGCTCAACATCCTTACCGTCGACGCAATACTTGAAGTACTTTTTCACCACATCCAGATGCTTGCTCATTTCGACTCCAATCAAGTTTTTCCCTGCACTCAACGGCTAGACTGGCAGGGGCAAAAAAAGCTTAACGGTCGGCATACACCTGAAAAATGCTGTAACTGGAAAACACCCTTGCGCGCAGTGGAGCAATGCTGATGGATCGCTGGACCGAATATGAGTTGTTTGTAAAGGTCGCGGAGCTGGGCAGCGTGACCAAGGCCGCAGACGCCCTGGACCTGTCCAGTGCGGCAGCCAGCCGGCACTTGGCGGCACTGGAGAATCGCCTGGGCGTGAGGCTGATCGAGCGCAGCACCCGGCGCTTGTTCGTCACCGAAGTCGGCAAAGTGTTCTACACCAATTCCAAGGCAGCCCTCACGGCGATGCAAGGCGCGACCGAGGCCGTCAGCGCGAGCAAAAACCACCCCCATGGGGTGTTGCGTGTGACTGCATCCTTATCCCTGTGCCTGCAACATATCCTGCCGCTGGTGCCCAAGTTCAAGGAGCAGTACCCGGATGTACGCCTGGATATCGTGGCCGAGAACCGCTACCACGACATCATTGACGACAACATCGACGTCGCCCTGCGCACCCGTGACAGTGAGCCGGACTCCAGCCTGGTGATCCGCCGCCTGACCGATACCCGACGCATACTGGCTGCCTCGCCGGACTACCTCGAGCGCTGCGGCCGCCCGCAACATCCGCAGGCGTTGGCCGAGCATCATCTGTTGCTCTACACCTACGCCACCGATCCCTATGAGCTGACGTTCCAGCGCGAAGACCAGACCATCACGGTGCCCGCCACTCCGGCGCTGGAATCCAACGACGGCTATCTGTTGCGCGCGGCCGCGCTGCAGGGCCAGGGCATTCTCGCGCAACCCACTTATGTGATCCACGACGATATCGTCGCCGGGCGCCTGGTGCCGATCCTCAGCGACTGGAGCCTGCCTCGCCTGGAAATCAACCTCGTCTACCCCTCACGACACCACCTGCCGGCCAAGACCCGGGTGTTTATCGACTTTATCGTCAAAGAATTCCAACACCTGGATTGACCCGTCGCGCTCAGTGCCGGATCACTGCCTTGAGTACCGTCTTGAAGGTCTCCAGTTGCTCCTCGCTGAATTGGCTGAAGACCGTGTCCTGCTGCTCTCGGGCGATGGTCCACAACGACTCGGTTTCGTCGATGCCCTTGGTGGTGAGCTTTACCCGGTCCTGATCATCGCGTACCAACGCCTTGCGCTTGAGGTTGTTCACCGCCTCTTCGATCTCGCGCACCGGCATTGCCACTTCGCGCTGCAACTCGGCCAGGCTCAGGCCGGCATCGTTCTCCAGCACCATCAGCATCCGCGCTTCACTGGTGCGCAGGCCGGTGGACAGTTGGCGGGGCTGGTAGCTGGCCTGATAGGCCCGCAACGCCTGGGTCATCAGGTAATAGAGGTTATGGCTCAGGCGCCCCTGGAAATGGCTGCTCGCTGGCTGGCCCTCCTCACGGCGGGTCATGCGGGTGTGTGGCAGGACCATGGAATAGGCGCCCTGGTGATAGAGCAACGGTGAGCGGCCGCAGTCGTCGAAGGCCACCACTTTGCCAATCATGATCCAGTGATCACCCCCATCGACCTGCTGGTACTTCTCACACTCAAAGCGTGCCGAACAGTCGGCCAACACCGGCGCCCCGCCCGCACCCGCCTGGTATTCGATCTCGGCAAAACGGTCCTCCCGGGGCCGGGCAAAGTTGTTCGACAGGTCAATCTGATCGGCGGCCAGCACATTTACCGCAAAGTGCGTGGCGGCTTCAAACACGGCGTGGCTGGTGGAGCGTTTTTCGATGCTCCAGAGAATCAGCGGCGGGTCCAAAGACACCGAATTAAAACTGTTGGCGGTGACACCGACCTTGCGCCCGCTGGCGTCGGCGGCGGTGACCACGGTGACACCGGTGGCAAAATTGCCCAGGGCACGGCGAAAGGCGCGGGTATCGACTTGGTTTTCAATAGACATGCAAGACTCCCGGACAGGCTGAAGGCCCTGCCCTGATTATTCTTATAGGTAAGCGTAGCGTGGTCAGACCATCGCCGGGTCAGGCTCCAGGCCCATCAATTCGCGCCCGAGAATCTGTGCGCAAACGTCATAGTCGGTGTAGGCATGGGCGCCGGCGAGGTGAACGTCGCGGAACAGGCGCTGCAGTTCGTTGGTTTCAAACCAGGCGCCACCGCCCGCCGCCTCCATCAGGCGATCCACCGCCTGGATGCACATTTTAGTGGCGTAGCCCTGGTTGGTCCGCCAGAACGCCAGGGTGCCGCGGCTTGGATATTCATGGCGCTCGCTGTGCTCGGCGATCTCGTCCCAGCTTTTTTCCAGCAAGGCGCGTGCGGCGGCCACCTGGTGAGTAGACTCGGCCAGACGCATCAACGCGGGGGTCGCGGCGCCGACGGCCGCACCGGTGTAGGCGCGCACACGGTTTTTGGTTTTTTCGCGGAACACCTCGAGCATGCGCTCGGCGACTCCCAGGCCGACGGTGGAGAAACCACTGGCAAAATACGGACGGTAGGGGGCGAAGAAAATCCTGCTGTCGGGGTACAGGCCGAAGCCCGCCGACTTGCCTTCCATCATGTCCTTGGCCTTCTGGATACGGTGCTCGGGCACGAAAGCCTGATCGACGATCAGGGTCTTGCTGCCGCTGCCACGCATGCCCACGGCATACCAGTCGTCACGAATCTGATAATCACTGCGCGGCAGTACCGCGAAGCAGTAATCCTGGGTGCCTTCGGCGTTTTTGCGGCGAAAGCCCATGATCGCCCATTCGGCGTGGTCACAACCCGAACTCCAGCCCATCTCACCGCTGAAGGTCACGCCACCCGGCACTTCTTCAGTACGCCCAAATGGCGCGATGCTGCTGCTGGCGGTGGCGTCGGGGTCGACGCCCCAGACCTCGTCCTGCAACTTGACCGAGAACATAGCCATCTGATGGCTATGGGTACACAGCAGGCTCATGGCCCACGCGGTGCTTGCGCAAGCGCCGGCCAGCAAAGCGATGCACTGGGCAAACTGCGGCAGGGAGATTTCCATGCCTCCGTACTTTTTCGGCAGAAATGCCCGGTGCATGCCGATGCCCTTGAGCAACGCGATGTTCTCGGCAGGTACGCTGCGATCTTTCTCGGCGGCGAAGGCATTGGCAGCAATGGCGGGCAAGACCGAGTTGAGGTCTTCCAGCAGAGGGTTTGGCTTTTTCATGGGTGCTCTCTTTATTATTGGATATCCCCATTCCTGGCCTGCCTGCGCCCTGCTCACTCGGCAGGAGGCTTGAAACAAACGGGAACGTTCGTAAAGACACGCCCAGTATGTGGCGCTTGGTCGCAGCGCAACATGCACGTTCCGGATGGAAGATTGTACTTTTCATGGCCCACAAAAAAAGCCGTCGCAGAGGCTGCGACGGCTGATTAAAGACTCTCCAATGTGGGAGCTGGCTTGCCTGCGATAGCGCTGGATCAGTCGATATATGGATCGCCGACAGGACGCCATCGCAACCTCGCTAAAGCTCGACAGCTCCCACACACAACACGGTCACCCCTTAGCGATAGCGCTCAAGCCAATGCGCGTAAGGCGCCGGCAGGGTCCAGGAAGCCTTGTCCACCCCCAGTTCCTTGGCGGCGAAGTATGCCCAGTGTGGGTCGGCCAGGTGCGCACGGCCCACGGAAACCAGGTCGAGATGACCGGCCTGCAACGCCCCTTCGGCCAGTTGCGGTGTACCGAAACCCCAGGCCGACGTGACCGGCAGACCGGCTTCGCGGCGTACGCGCTCGGCAATCGGCCCCATAAACGCTGGCCCCCAAGGGATATTGGTATCGGGGATGGTGAAGCCGACACTGACGCTCAACAGGTCCAGGCCGCCGTCCTTGAAACGACGGGCCAGTTCGATGGACTCGCCCAGGGTCTGTTCGTCACGCCCGTCATATTCGAGCACCCCGAAACGCGCGGTCAGCGGCAGGTTTTCCGGCCAGACTTCACGCACGGCGGCCAGGGTTTCCAGGAGGAAACGGCTGCGGTTGTCGAAGCTGCCACCGTAGGCATCGGTGCGCTGGTTGGAGTGCTCCGAGAAAAAGCTCTGGCCCAGGTAACCGTGGGCGAAATGCAGTTCGATCCACTCAAAACCGGCGTCACGGGCACGGCGTGCGGCTTGAACGAAGTCCTGTTGCACCCGGGCGATATCCTCCAGGGTCATGGCCTGGGGGACTTTCGGCAGGTTCGCGCCAAACGCGATCGCCGAGGGTGCCAGGGTTTGCCAGCCACGGGCATCGTCGGCGGCAATATGGTCGTCGCCTTCCCATGGGCGGTTGGCACTGGCCTTGCGCCCGGCGTGGGCGATCTGGATGCCGGGCACCGCGCCTGCCGCCTTGATCGCTTGCACCATGGGCACAAAGGCTTGGGCATGGGCATCGCTCCAGATACCCGCGCAACCCGGCGTGATCCGGCCTTCGGGAGCCACGGCGGTGGCCTCGACCACCACCAGGCCGGCGCCGCCACGGGCCAGGCTGGCGAGGTGGACGTGATGCCAGTCATTGACCATGCCGTCATCGGCCACGTACTGGCACATCGGTGGAATGGCGATACGATTGCGCAACGTAACGTCTTTGAGCTTGAAGGGTTCGAACAATGCAGACATGAAAAAGCTCCTGAAACGAGGGTAACGTTTGATTCGATAGTTCGATCTTAATCGAACTATGGTAAACAATGCCAGCCCTGTTATCATTCGGTTCATGCGAGCCTTTAAACACCCCTCCCCCGAAGACTTGACCCTCGAACGCCTGCTCTATGCGTTGAGTGACCCTGTGCGCCTGGACATCGTGCGCTGCCTGGCCGGTGTAGAAGAAGCCAGTTGCGGCGAGTTGGATGGCGGGCGGCCGAAGTCCAGCATGTCCCACCACTTCCGGGTTTTACGTGATGCCGGGCTGGTGCATACGCGCAGCGTGGGCACGACCCATATGAATTCGTTGCGGGCCGATGTGTTGGCCGAGCGATTTCCCGGGTTGCTCGAAAGCATCCTAGCCCAACAATAAGACCGCGCTGTCACGCCCCGCGAGACAGCGCCTACAGACAGCGTCAGTAGAAATACGCCAGGCGAAACTGCAGCGAATTGTCGATCTTCACCCCTTCGCGCACCGCCGTGTCATGCATCAATTGCCCCAGTACCTGTACCTGCTTGCCCACCATCGTGGCCACGGTGAAGCCCAGCGTGCCATTGCTGCGGCTGGTGGCCAGGGTTTCATGGTCCAGCGTCTCGCGGGCGCCCCAATTGTGCCGATAGGAGATGGCCGCGTAAGTCTCTGGAGTGAAGTTGTAGCGCAGGTGGTTGTGCAGTTGCAGCAGCGGATATTTCTTGGCATCGGTGGCGCGCTGTTCACCGTAGAACTCCGTCTCGGCAATCACATCCCAGGTGATTTTGTCGGTCAGCCCCTTGATATAGCCCACCTGGAAATCCAGGGCCCAACGGTTGTTGCTCAGGGCAAAACCCTGGTCCTTGTCACTGCCCGTGGGCGCGGTGACAAACGCCGACCAGCCCAGGTGCTGGTTGTTGGCCAGGTCCGCGAGGGTCCACAGCGTGCCGCCAAACGTAATGTCGCCCAACCCTGAGTGCTTGCTGTCGCTGGCGCCGGTCTTCTGGTAACCGAAAGGAATGACTATTTGCGGGTCCCAGGTCAGGCCGGTGTTGAAGAACTCGGTGAAGTGGATCAGGCGCAACACCCCGACGGTCATGTCCAGGTCAAGGTTGTCGGCGACTTTCTTGCCGCCCGAGTAAACCTTGTCGCCCCGTGGGTTCTGCTGGTACAGCACCACCACATCGGTGCCCTGGGGCAAGGCGGTATAGTCGCCGGGGTCCGGCTTGACGTCGGCGTGAGCCAATGGAACCAGGCTGAAGAGCAGGGTCAGGATGCTAAGTGTTTTCATGGCAAGTACCGTTATTGTTATTGGAGGCAACACTCGGCCATGACGACGTCAAAAGACGTCGCCCGGCACAGTTCAAACAAGGGGAGATCAGTGAATGGCGTTGAGGTCGGCCTGCAGATCCCGGGTGCGCTTGACCAGGTACTGGCGCAGCAACTCCATGTCTTCGCGCTGCAGAATGTCGGAGAAGTTCGGCATGCCCTTATTGATCAACGCGCCACTGACAAAGGCCGGAAATGCCGCGTGCTTGTTGTCATCCAGGTAACGCAGGTCGGGCACGACCCCGCCGCTGATCGCGTTCAGGCCATGGCAACCGGCACACAGGCCATTGAACATGCCACGCGCCTGCACCAGTTGCTCGGGGGTCGCCGTGAGTACCTGGCGGGTAGTCGGCAGTACCGGCGCGGCCTTGGGGGGTGGCAGCTCACCGGTGGCACCGAGCTTGAAGGCAATCACCCGCGATTCAGCGCGCACCTTGCCCTTGTTGGTCAGCGGGCCGGTCAACAGCGGCAGGATCCCGCCCCACCCCACGGAAAACGCCACGTACTGCTCGCCATTGACCGTATAAGTAACCGGCCCCGCCATCACCCCGGAGTTGGCCCGGTGCTCCCACAGCGGCTGACCGGTGTCGGCGCGATAGGCCACCACCCGCCCATCGGCCGTGCCCTGGAACACCAGGTTGCCGGCCGTGGCGAGGGTGCCGCCGTTGCCGGCGCTGACATAGGGTTGTTTCCAGGCCGCCTTCTGCTTGACCGGGTCCCAGGCGATCAACTCTCCGCTCCAAGCATCCCGGATCTGGTTGAGGACTTTCGGGTCTTCCGGCAGGTCCGGCACATCCAGGCCGAAGTTCACCACCGACTTGTTCGCCGGGAACTGCGGGGCCTTGGCCGCTTTCAACTCGGCCAGGGTGTACTGCGCCGGAATGTACACGTAGCCGGTTTTCGGGCTGTAGGACATGGGGTGCCAGTTATGCCCGCCAAGGAAACTCGGCTGCACCACCTTGGGTTCCTTGGAATAGTCCGCCGCGCCGGTAAGGATCGGCCGCCCAGTCTGCAGGTCGATGCCACTGGCCCAGTTCACCGGCACGAAATTCTTTGCCGACAACAGTTTGCCGTTGGTGCGATCCAGCACATAGAAAAAGCCGTTTTTCGGCGCCTGCATGATCACCTTGCGTACGCTGCCATTCATCTCGATATCGGCGAGGATCATGTGCTGGGTCGCGGTGAAGTCCCACTGGTCCTGCGGGGTGATCTGGTAGTGCCAGACGTACTCGCCGGTGTCCGGGCGCAGCGCCAGGATGGATGACACATACAGGTTGTCGCCCTTGCCATTGCTGCGGAACTGGTAGTTCCACGGCGAGCCATTGCCGGTGCCCACGTAGAGCAGGTCCAGTTGCGGGTCGTAGGCCATCGAGTCCCACACCGTGCCGCCGCCGCCCCACTTGACCCAGCCGTCACCGTCCCAGGTCTTCATGGCCTTGGCCATCGCCGCATTTTCCGGCGGCAGCTTGGGGTCACCCGGCACGGTGTAGAAGCGCCAGACTTGCTTGCCCGTGTCGGCGTCATAGGCGGTGACATAACCGCGCACGCCAAATTCGGCGCCCCCGTTGCCGATCAATACCTTGCCCTTGACGATGCGTGGCGCGCCGGTAATCGAGTAGCTTTTGCTGCGATCAATGAGGGTGTCGACGCTCCACACCGGCAGGCCAGTGCCGGCATCCAGCGCAATCAAGCGCCCATCGAAACTGCCCACATAGACCTTGCCCTGCCACACCGCCACGCCACGGTTGACCGGACCGCAGCAGCCCTGGCCAAGGTTCTCGGCAGGGACCTTGGGATCGTACTTCCACAACAACTCACCCGTGGCCGCATTGATCGCATAGACGATGCTGAAGGCACCCGTGGTGTACATCACCCCATCGACCACCAGCGGCGTGGCCTCGGTGCCACTGTCGATATACAGCTTGGTGGTCCAGGCCATGCCCAGTTGGCCGATATTGTCGGCATTCACCCTGTCCAGCGGGCTGTAGCGTTGTTCATCGTAGGTGCGACCGTGGCTCATCCAGTTACCGGGCTCACGGTCGGCGGCGATGATGCGCGGTCCATCGACCTGGGCCGGCCCGGCCAAGGCCAGGGTGGCGAACGCGCTCAATAGCAGAGGCGTGCCCAACAGCAGGCTCCGTGTATTCATTGTTATTGTTCTCCAACATTAATCGACTCAGGCCACGCTATTAGAGGGTCTGCCACCTGCGGCCACTTGACTGAGGCTGCCAAAGCCCTTGGCATTCCCTGCCAAAGCGCGGCCTATAGCGGCTGCTGGCGAAAGTCCCGGGGCGCATGCTGGAAATGCCGCTTGAAGGCGCGACTGAAATGCGCGGCATCGACAAACCCCCACTTGAAGGCGATCTGGGTGATTGACTCATGCCGCAAATCCCGCGCGCGCAGGTCCTGAGCCACCCGCTCCAGGCGGCGCTGCTGGATGTAGCGCGCGATGCTTTCATGGCGCTGCTCGAACAGCCGGTAGAGTTGGCGCACTGAGACATTCAGGTGCCGCGCCAGGTATTCGGGGCTCAATTCGGTCTCTTGCAGGGAGGCTTCCACCAGGCGCGTGGCCAGGCCATAAATGTCGTCCTGGCCCACGCAGGCAAAGCCCGGCTGGCCCTCGGCGCGCTCGTCCAGACCGGCAACCGCCAGGCCGATCAGGGCCTGCTCCACGGCCGGGCCATCGTTCTCGCCACCATAGCCTTCACTCAGTTGCGCATCCTCCAGGGAGCGCACCAATGCACGAATCATATGGGTGGCGACGCTGTTGCGCGCCAGCTTGCCAAACAGGCGCTGCTGGCCGAATTGCCGGGCGACCTCGGCGCGGGACAGATGCACCGAGATATTCTGTACCAGTCCCTGGGGCTCAATCTCGAAGGCCTGGGCCGAGTCCACCAGGGCGATATCGTCGGGCCCCAGGTCAATCACCCGGTGCTGCTGGCGGATGCGTTGATGGCCGCTGCCCTGCAGGATCAGAAAACAGTGGCGGTCGTCGTCGCCATCGCCGTGGGTGTGATGGCGGCTGATCAGCCCGGCATTGGTGCGGATATGCGCCAACTCCAGGCCACACACGTCCTGGCCGTGGACGCTGCCAATAAACAGACTGTGTCGATCTGACTGCGCGGTGCTGAAATTGCCGCAGACTGCACGCAAGTCACGATTCCAGTTGGCGAACTCAACACAAGGGTTGAACAAGGCAGGCATACCCCCTCCCACAGACCATTTATAGTTATATTGTTAACATATTATCTATATGCGGTCAGTGCAAGTAGGGTCAGGAGCGGCTAAGCAGTCCGGCCCGTGATCAGCGTGCTGATCGCCTGGGCATCCACCGGCACGCTGAGGTAGAAACCCTGGGCTTCATCGCACTGCACGTCCTTCAGCGCCGTGAGTTGGTCGAGGGTCTCCACGCCTTCGGCGGTCACCGTCAGCGAGAGCGCCCGGCCCAGGCCGACAATCGCCTGGATGATCGACTGATCGCCACCACCGGCGGTCAGGCCGCCGACAAAGCTGCGGTCGATCTTCAGCCCGTCGAAGGGGAATGAGCGCAGATAACTCAGCGACGAGTAGCCGGTGCCAAAGTCATCCATCAGCAAGCGCACGCCCAGGGCCTTGAGGCCTTGCATGATGCTCAAGGCGACTTTCTCGTCATTGAGCATCACACTTTCGGTCAGCTCCAGCTCCAGCCGCGCCGGGTTCAAGCCCGTCTCCAGCAACACCGCTTTGACCCGCGACACCAAGTGCCCACGCTGGAACTCGGTGGAGGACAGGTTGACTGAAATCATCACGTCGTCAGGCCAGCCTGCGGCCGTCTGGCAGGCCGCGTGCAGCACCCAGTTGCTCAACGGCAGGATCAGCCCGGTTTCTTCGGCGATGGGGACGAATACGTCGGGGCCCAGCAGCCCGCGCCTTGGGTGCTCCCAACGCACCAGGGCCTCGGCACCGGCCAGGCGCTTGCCTTCAATGCGGTAGCGCGGCTGGAAATCCAGGCGCAGTTCACCGTGCTTGATCGCCTGGCGCAAATCGGCTTCCAGTTGGCGCCGCTCAATAATGCGTGCGTTCATATCGCCCGCATAAAAGCGCCAGGTGTTACGCCCGCCTTCCTTGGCTTCGTAGAGAGCGATATCGGCATAGCGCAGCAACTCTTCGGCCAGGGTCGCGTCCGCCGGCGCCATGGCAATACCAATGCTGGCACTGATAAACACTTCATGTTCGGTGATGTAAAACGGTTGTTCTATGCAGTCGATCAGGCGCCGACACAGGCCTTCCACCTCCAGCGGCGAGCTCACGCCCGCCACCACCAACATAAACTCATCGCCACCTATGCGCGCCACCAGATCATCCCCACGCAGGCAGCCCTGCAAACGCCGGGACACCTGATTGAGTACATCATCGCCAGCCGCGTGCCCCAGCAGGTCGTTGACCGGCTTGAAGCGGTCAAGATCAATACTGAGCATGACCAACGGCCTTGCCAGGGTCGGCACCGCCTTGAGCTTGCCCTCGAGGAATTCCTGCATGCGCGTGCGGTTGGCCAGCCCCGTCAAGGCATCGTGTTGCGACAGATATTCAATGCGCCGCCGGGCCTCGACCTCTTCGGTGATGTCGCTGGCGGTGCCTCGATAACCCTGGCCAGGTATCTCGCGCACCGATAGCCGGCAAATGCGTCGCTGACCCTCGCCAGACACATAGCTGCACTGCACGATGGCATTCGGGCGATGGGCGTGGTCCTTGAACCAGATGGCCAACAGGCCCTGATCAGAGGTCAGCAGCTGATCCACCGCCAACCCCAGGCAGTTGGCCCCGACAAGGCCGGTAATTACATCAAAGCGCTCCGAGAGGTAGGTAAACCGCAGTTGGGTATCGACTTCCCAGATCCAGTCGGACGCCGCTTCGGCCACATCACGAAAGCGCTCCTCGCTGACCGCCAGCGCCGCACGACTGGCTTGCAGGGTGGCGTAATTAAGGTCCATGAGCCGCGCGGCAGCGGTACTGCGGCGCTGGATAACCCAGGCCATCAAGGCAAAGATCAGGCCGGCAACTGTCACCAGCGGCACAACCAGCCCCAGCAACTGGCGCCCAGGATCCTCCGCGGTCCATTGCACAACACCTGCATTGTCCCTGAGGCTCAGGCTCGGTGCGCCCGCCGCCGCCCCGCCGGCCGGGGCGACCCGCAGACCTTGCACACCAAAATCCTCGCCCAGTGCAGCCAGCCGTTGCGGCGCCAGCTTGGCAATGAAGATCAACACCGAAGCGGGACCGCTATCGGCCTCTACGTTCGGATCGGTGCCAGGCGTCAGCGCAGCGGCGGCCAACACCGCCGGCATGCCATCGGCCTGTATCAGCCGGGTCACCGATTGGCTGTTGGTCGCGGCCTGCCGGGCCTGGGCCAGCAGGGGCTCGATCGGCAGGTGCAACCAGTCCTGCACGGCGACACTCTGCAACTGGCCGTCAATCAGCGAATACACCGTGCGACCGGCTGGATCGACAACAAACACCCCCTGGAAACCGAAGTCGGAAAACAGCGTCGTGCCGATGTTTTGCCGGACAAACGCCCAGTCCACATCCACCTTTTGATGCAGGTGTTCGTAGGCATCCCCCCAAAACGCATAGTCCTTGACCGTCGAACCAGCGACGCGCTCAACCGACAGCAGGGCGTTTTCGATATCAATGCGGCTGTGCTCGCCGGCATCGTGATTCAAGTGCTCGGCAATGGACACCAGCAACACCCCGACCAACAGAAACATGGCCAGTAGCAGCAGCGAACAGGCGAGCAGATAAGCCCGTGCAGTAGAAAGATTGGAAACCTTGCCTTGCAGCGACGACTTGGGGCCAACGTTGAGCTTTTCCATGAGCGCTCCAGGCGCCAGGGCGCCCTAACAACCCGCACCGAAAATCACACCACGCACACGCCAGTGCGAGACTACCTGCCCATAGACAATAGACAGTTTTTGGTGATCCATCGAACCCTCAGGGTTTACCCAGCACCTTGCTGAACGCCTGGGCAGCGGGCTGCAGCCATCGCGCCTGTACCAATAGCGGAATCGCGGCAGCACCCGGCTCCACCTGCCCGTCTACTTGCAACCGCTGTGGCTTGGCTTCGACCTTGAAATGGTGCTCGCCAGTGAACTGCCCCCCGAATGTTGGACAGGGACGCTATTGATTCAGCGTCTGGATACGAAATTGTACCGGACTCAAGCCATTCAGTCTGAGGCTTATGCGGTCTTGGTTGTAGTAGGCAATGTAATCCT